>NC_014034.1:462500-762500 GCF_000021865.1 Rhodobacter capsulatus SB 1003 | reverse complement strand
CGAAAGGCACCGCGACGATCAGGATCAGCGAAAAGTAAAGCGCGAACTCGGGACGCGGCACGCGGTCGACATGTTGGACCCCATGAGCGCGAAGACGCTGGCTTTGCATTTCAGTTCCCCCCCTTCCGATCCATGGTCGCGTCGCCCAGGGCTTCGACCATTTCAAGAACCACTCTTTCAGCCCCCTGATCGAGAGCCGCCTTCTCGGCCGCGTCACGCAGCGACTTGGCCGCCGAAATCCGTGTCAGAACCGGGTGTTGCGACACGATCCGGTCCAGAGCCGCCTGCGCATCCGCATCCCAGGGCATGTCACGACGCAAGGTTGCCGGTGTTGCCGCAGCACTGTCCATTTCGGAAGCAAGCGGCAGGATATTGAACAGCGCGTCGAACAGTCCGTTACAGATTTCTTGCAGCAGGTAGACGCTACCCATGTAACCCATGAAGGGGGTGCCCGTCGCGCGGCGGATCGCCGCGCCGGGGAAGGAAGCGGGCACGAACGAGGCCGCAGGGCCGTGGCCGGCCTTGGTTTCGGCCAGATAAATCTTCTCGTTGATCGAGCCGAACACCACCAGAGGGCGAGTTTGGCGGATCAAACCGCGAACTTCGTCGCTTTTCGTCTTCTCTCCGGCCTTTCGGGCCACCGCAAAGGCGCAAGGCAGGCCCAGATCGCCCTCGAGATAGGCTTTTATGCCGCGGGCATAGGTCTCGGTGGCGCAGATTCCGAAGCTCGCCGTCGCAAAGAAGTCTTGCGTGACAGATCGCCACAGATCCCACAAGGGCTTCAAAGTTGCATGTTTTTCGCGCTCGATGAAGGGCTCGGGGTCCAATCCGAGCAATTCGCCAAGGCTGCGCAGGAACTTCGTCGTGCTCTCGAGCCCGATCGGCGCCTGCAGATAGGGCTTGCCGAGAATCTCTGCCAGGTTGCGGCCGAATTCGCGGTACATGACCACGTTCACATCGGCATTCACCAGGTTGCGGACCTCGCTCAGGTGGGTGCCGAGCGGGAACACCATGTTCACCTCGGCGCCGATTCCCTCAACCAGACGGCGAATCTCGTGCAGGTCCGAGGCCATGTTGAAGGCGCCATACATGGGCCCCAGGATGTTGACCCGCGGCTTCGCCCCGTCGGGCCGCATCCGCTCGCCCGGCATGCGTCCCTTGGTCATGCCGTATTCGGTGAAAAGCCAGGTCATCGCGCGGTCGGCGCATTGCCACTGGTCTTCGTCGATAGTGCGCGCAAGGAAGCGCTGCAGGTTCGTGCCCTGCGGCGTCACGCCGCCGCCGATCATCTCGGCGATCGAGCCGGTGACGACGACCGAGGGCAGAAGCGGATCAAGCGTCTTCCACGCCCGGCTCATCGCGCCTTCGGTGCCCTCGCGGCCCAGCTCGGCGTCGCCGAGCCCAGTGACGACGATCGGCAATTCATGCGGCGGCAGCCCGTCGGTATAGTGCAGGACCGAGGTCACCGGCAGGTTTTCGCAGCCCACCGGACCGTCGATGACCACTTGCAAACCCTTGACGGCGCAGAAGGTGTAAACCGCGCCCCAATAGCCCCCTGCCCTGTCGTGATCGAGGAGAAACATCAGATCATCTCCTCGGCTTTGGCCAGCTTGGCGGCTTTTTCCATCTTCTTGCGCTGTTGTTCGCGGAAGTCGGGGTAAAGCTTCGGCGTGTCCTGCCAGATCCCGGCGGTGTCGCCCTCGCCCACGCCCTCGAAAAAGGCCTTCATCTTGCCCATGCGCTCGCGGTTGCCCATGGCGGCATTCATCACCTGCGCCAGCGATCCGGCGCCCGCAGGCCCCATCAGCGGCCGCGCCGAGATCAGGTTGGTGAAGTAAAGCGCCGGAATGCCAAGCGCTTTCGCCTTTTGCACCAGAGGCGTCGTGCCGATCGCCAGATCGGGCTCGAACCCTTCCATCGCGGCGCAATCGTCTTCGAGGCTGGCGCGGTATTTCACCACGACGCCGCGCGATTCGAGCCAGTCCTTGTCCCAGGCGCTCCAGGGCGTGCGGGGGGCGGCGGTGCCGACGTAAGGCACCTCGGCGCCGGATTCGATCAGAAGACGCGCCACCAGCAGTTCCGAGCCCTCATAGCCCGAAACGGTGATCCGCCCCTTGATCGGCGCCCCGGCAATCGCGCCCCTGATCGCGGGACCAAAGGCATTCTGCGCGGCCGCGATCTTGTCGGGCGAAACGTCATAGGCGCGGCCGATATTGGCCAGCCATTCCATCGTGCCGTCGTGCCCGACCGGGGCCGAGCCGACGATGGCGCGGCCTGCGGCCTCGAACTGGCGAATGGCGGCGGTGTAGAACGGGTGGATGGCGGCGACGACCTTGCTGTCGAGCGCGGCGTAAAGCTCGCGCCAGTCGCGCATCGGCACGGTCGGACCGACAGCCAGCCCCATCGGCGCCAGCATCGCCCCGATCACCATCGGATCGGCCGGGAACATCTCGCCCAGAAGCGTGACGGTCGGCCGGTCGGACCGGCCCGAGATCGGCGCAGGCACCGGCCCGGCCATGACCTCTTGCCGGGCATAGGCCAGCATCGCGCCCGAAAGCACGTCTTTCGCCTCGGCATGGGTCGGCACGCCAAAGCCCGGAACATCGATGCCGACAACGCGAACGCCGTTGATTTCATTCGGCAAAAGCTGCAGCGGCACGCCAGAGGCGGTGGGCACGCAAAGATTGATCACCACGATCGCATCATAGCGCGCGGGATCGGCCAGATCATGCACCGAGGCGCGGACGTCCTCGAACAGCTTGCCCGTGACCAGCGTTTCCGAATCGAAGGGCACATAGCCCACCGACCGGCGCGCGCCGTAGAAATGCGAGATGAACGAAAGCCCGTAGACGCAGCAGGCGGACCCGCACAGAACCGTGGCCACCCGGCGCATCCGCAGGCCGACGCGCAGCGCGCCAAAGGCCGGACACATGGTTTGCGGCTTGTCATGCGGACCGACGGGATAGTCGGCCTTGAAGCGCGCCATCAGCTCGGCATTGCCCGCGGCGGCGGCCTGCGCGGCCAGACGTTCGTTGCCCGCGCCACAGCCGCCTTCGGCTTGCGGAAGATCGGTCATGCCCGGCCCTCCGTGCAAGCGGCCCGGGCTTTCGCAGCAATGCGCTCAGACATCGTCGTAGATCACTTCCAGAGATTTCTTCGGCGCGGCATTCGAGCCACGCAGGTCTTCATCCGTCGCGGGCACCAGATCGACGACCCGGGTTTCCTCGTCGGTTTCAAACAGCGCCAGCAGCGCATCGGGCGACAGCGGACGCGGCCGCAAGGGCGGCGCATCGGCGACATTGCCCGCCAGTTCCTCGAAGAGTTTCCCCCAGGGCGTCGCATGGCTGCCGACGATCTGATAGGCGGCCGACTTGCGGCGCAGCTCTTCATCGGCCGGGATCGCGGCCAGGATCGGAATCCCCACTTCGCGGGCAAAGGCCTGCGCCTCGCCGGTGCCGTCATCCTTGTTGATGACGATCCCCGCCACGCCGACATTGCCGCCAAGCTTGCGGAAATATTCGACCGCGTTGCAGACGTTGTTCGCCACGTAAAGCGACTGCAGGTCGTTCGAGCCGATCACGATGACCTTTTGCGCCATGTCCCGCGCGATCGGCAGGCCGAAGCCGCCGCAGACCACGTCGCCCAGGAAATCGAGCAGCACGAAGTCGAAATCCCAGTCGTGGAAGCCGAGCTTTTCGAGCAGTTCAAACCCGTGGATGATGCCGCGACCACCGCAGCCGCGGCCGACCTCGGGCCCGCCCAGTTCCATCGCGAAGACGCCGCCCGACTTGAAGCAGACGTCGCCGACTTTCACTTCCTCGCCCGCAAGCTTCTTCTTCGTCGCGGTCTCGATGATCGTCGGGCAGTTCTTGCCGCCGAACAGAAGCGAGGTGGTGTCCGATTTCGGGTCGCAACCAATGAGCAGCACGCGCTTGCCCATTTCGGCCATCATGTGGGACAGGTTGGCCAGCGTGAAGGACTTGCCCGAACCGCCCTTGCCGTAGATCGCGATGATCTGCGTCTTCTTGGTCGGCGGTTGCTCGGGGATTTCGAGCGTGGGCTCTTCGGCGGCTTCTTCCCGCAGACGGGCGTCAAATCCCTTCAGGTTGGGTGCGTCAGTCATTATTTTGCATCTTTCCAGTCAAGGATCATCTTCAGGCAGTCAGGGTCTTCGAAAGCGGTCTGATAGGCCTCGGCCGCCTCCGCCGCGGGGCGACGATGCGTGATGAGACCATCCAGCGAGAGCGCCCCGCTTTCGATCAGCGCGCGCGTGGCCGAAAGGTCGGCCGGCTGCCATTCGGCGGCGATGCGCAGGCGCATTTCCTTCATGAAGGCGGGAACAAAGGCGAAGCTGACCGGCACCGTATAGAAGCCGCACAGCACCAGTTCCCCGCCCTTGCCCAGACGCCCGACGAGCTGGTCGATCAGACCGGGCGCGCCCGAGGCGTCATAGATGGCCTTGTAGTCGCGCCGGGGATCGGCTTCGGGGTCCAGAACCTCGTAGCCGACCGCGCCCGTGCGACGGGCAGGATTGGTTTCCCAGACCATCGGCGGCTTGCCACCGGCAGCCAGGGTCAGACGGGCCAGAAGGCGCCCGAGGGTGCCGTGGCCGACGATCAGATCCGGCAGAGCATTGTCAAACCCGGCCAGCGCATGCCGCGCGGTGGCGGCAAGGGCCAGAAGCGCGCCCTCGGGGCCGATGGCGGGATCCAGCCGACAAACGCGCGAGGCGGCCGTGACAAGGCGCTTCGACGCCCCGCCGAACAGCCCGCGCAACCCGCCGGTGAAGCAGTTGGCGCCGGGAATGAAGACGTGATCGCCCGGTCGGAAGCCGGTGTCGGGGGCGGCTTGAACGACCTCTCCGAAGCTTTCGTAGCCGGGAACAAGCGGATATCCCATGCCCGGGAAGGGTGGCATGGTGCCGAGCCAGAACAATTTCTCGGTGCCAGTCGAAATGCCGGAATAGGCGATATCCACGACGAGGTCCCCCGGCCCGGGGTCGGTCAGACCGGCGATGCCCGTCGAGATGGCCTTGGGCCCGGACATTATGACGACTTGCGTTTCCATTTCTTGCTCCCGGTATGATCGGGCCGGAGAGTCGGGCTGATCACGCCTGTGTGTATCATTGAACTTACACGCCCGACTGTCAATTTGATTAGACACTTTTGCGACAGACGGATGTGCGACTTTCTGACCCCCGGGTCAAAGCCGGGTCCGAACGCAGCCGTGTCAGCCGCGTTCGGCCTCGATCACCGAGGTGATGAAGGGGCGCAGGGTCCGCGGTTTCGACACCTTGGTGAACCCAGCTTTTTCAAGCATTTGCTTGATCTCTTCGGGGGAACGCGTGCGCCCCGAACTCATCGCCATCGTGTAGAAGGCGAAATAGACATCGCAGGCACGGTCGGGTTTTGCGCCCCCCGCCATCGCCTCCGAGATGATCAGACGCCCGCCCGGCGGCAAGGCGGCATGCACCTTGGCCAGAAGCGGTTCGACGACGCTGTCAGGATGGTCATACAGCACGCGCACCAAAGTGATGACATCGGCGCCCTGCGGGATCGGATCGTCGCGGAAGCTGCCCGGCGCGAAATCGAGCTTCGGGCTGAAGCGGTCCGCCACCGACAGCACATGCGGCAGGTCGAACAGCGTCAAGGGCAGCTCGGGGTAAAGCTTGGCCACGACGCGCAGGAAGGCCCCGGTGCCGCCGCCCACATCCATCACCCGCTTGGCATCGCGCAGATCGACAAGCCGCAAGGTGTCATCGGCCACGACGCGCTGGCTGTCGGCCATCAGCTGCGAATAGCGCTCGGCGAGCCCCGCATCTTCCTGCGCCAGCGGCCCGAAGACATAGGGCCAGAAGCCCGCCAGCTCGGGTTCGATGTCGCCTTTCAGAAAAGCCACCGGATCGGCCAGATCGCGGTAAAGGACGGGGTGATGGCGCACCATCGCCTCGAGCCCTGGCACGGTGATGAAGGCGGCGCCACGCGGGGCAAGCTGCCACAGACCGCGGCGGAATTTCACCAGCTTCAAGGCGGCGGCGGCCTGCATCAGCACCGCCAGCCGGTCCTCGGCCAGGCCGGTGCGTTCGGCCAGTTGCGGCAAGGGCCAAGAGGCCCCGGCCAGAATATGCAGCACCCGGAATTCGACGATCGCCAAGAGAACCTGGCTTTGCACGAAGCCCGAAACGATGTCGAAGAGCGCCTCGCCCTCGCGCCGGGTGACGCGGTTCATCAGCGGCAGGCGTTCGAAGATTTCATGCAGCCGTTGCGACAGCGCGATCCGGGTGAAGAAATTCACCCGCCCCGGCTGCACCGGCGCCGCCCCGGGCTGGCCCGGAACCAGCGGCTGCTTTCCCGTTCCTGTCGGCTGCGCGGTCCGGTCGGCCGTCGCGCCCGTGTGGTCGTCCTTCGGCACGATCAGCCCCTCTCGGCGCTGGCCGGGATGTCCATGATCTTGTGGGCGTAAAGCTGCACCATCTGGGCCAGCTTCGCCTCACCGGGGCAGGACGGGATCGAGGCGATCGCCCCCGCCAGCACATCTTGCAGATGTTTGCGCGCGCCCTCGATGCCCATCGTCTTGACCGCATTCGGGCGTTCGTTCGCGATGTCCTGCCCGGCGGGCTTGCCCATTGCCTCGGCCGACATCAGCGCGTCTTTCAGGTCGTCGGCGATCTGGAAGGCCGAGCCGATCCGCATGCCCAGATCGAACCAGGGTTCGGCCTCGTAGCCCGCCGCAATCGCCCCCATCTGGGTCGCGGCAATGAACAGCGCCCCGGTCTTCGCCTGATGATAGGCGGCCAGATCGACCTTGGATTCGCTTTCCCAGGCCTGACCGGCGCAGATCCCGCCGCGCGCCCCCGACAGCTGACCCAGTTTCGAGATCAGCTTCAGCGCCCGGTCCGGGTTGACGGCGCCGACATCGGCCAGCACTTCGAAGCCGCGGATCAGCAGGCTGTCGCCCGCCAGAACCGCAAGCGGTTCATTATAGGCCTTGTGAAGGCTCGGCTTGCCGCGCCGGATGTCGGCATTGTCGAAGGCGGGCAGATCGTCATGCACGAGGCTCGCGCAATGCATCAGCTCCAGCGCCACGGCCGCGGCATCGGTGACCGCCGGGCAATCGTCGCCACAGGCGAGCGCGACCGAGACAAGGATCGTCGGCCGGATCCGCGCGCCGCCGGGAAACACCCCGTAAGGCAGCGCGGCGGCAAGCAACGGCGGAGATTCACCCAAAGCCTCGGGTGACAGCGCCTTGACCAGCGCCGACTCGATACGTTTATCCAGAGACATGACAGAGCCCTCCGCTGCGTCACGACGCACATTGGCATTCGCACCTACCTGTGTAAACTGAAACTTACACCCAAGAATATGGGACAAAATTGCACTCCCGGGGGGGTGCGGACGGCGGTGCGTGCGGGAGCGAGCGATGCGGAGTGAAACGGACGTCGTGGTGATCGGCGCCGGAATGGGGGGCCTTGCGGCCGCCATCGGTGCGGCGGCGGCGGGCCTTCGGGTCACGGTGGTTGAGGCGGGCGATGCCCCGGGCGGCAAGGCGCGGGCGGTTCCGACCCCCGGCGGGCCTGCGGATACGGGGCCCACGGTCTTGACGATGCGGCATGTTCTGGACGCGCTCTTTGCCGCCTGCGGCACCCGGGCCGAGGAACATCTGACGCTGATCCCCCTGCCCCGACTCGCCCGGCATTTCTGGCCCGACGGCTCCAGCCTCGATCTGTTCACCGACACCGAAGCCAATATCGAGGCGATCCGGGCCTTTGCGGGCGACAAGGAAGCTGCGGCATTCCGCCGCTTCGATCACCTGACGACGGGGCTGTGGGAGGCGTTCCACCGCTCGGTGATCGCGGCGCCGAAGCCGGATCTTTGGCGAATCGCCGCGGCCACGGTGACGCGGCCGCAGCTTTGGCCCGCGCTGCGCCCCGGGCTGACGATGCGCGACCTGCTCGCCCATCACTTCAAGGATCCGCGGCTGGCGCAGCTCTTCGGCCGCTATGCGACCTATGTCGGCGGCCGTCCGGGGGCGACGCCCGCGGTGCTCTCGCTGATCTGGCAGGCCGAGGTTCAGGGCGTCTGGGCGATCCGCGAGGGGATGCATGGCGTTGCCGCCGCGCTGGCCCGGGTGGCCGAGGCGAAGGGCGTGCGGTTCCATTACGGCGCCAAGGCCAAGCGCATCGTGCGCAAGGAAGGCCGGGTCACCGCGGTCGAGATCGAGACCGGCGTCTCGATCCCCTGCGGCGCCTGCATCTTCAACGGCGATCCGGGGGCGTTGCGCGACGGGCTTCTGGGCGATGCCGCCCGCGCCTCGATGGAGAAATCGCCCCGCCCCGCCCCCAGTCTTTCCGCCTGGGTCTGGGCCTTTGGCGCCACCCCGATCGGCGTTGACCTCGCGCATCACAACGTCTTCTTCACCGCCGATCCGGAGCTGGAATTCGGGCCCATCGGCGCGGGCGAGATGCCCGAGGAACCGACGCTTTACATCTGTGCGCAGGACCGCGAGATGCAGGCCCCGGTGCCGGAAATCGAACGCTTTGAAATCATCATGAACGGCCCGGCAGGCCATCAACCCTTTCCTCAGGAGGAGGCACAATGCAGGGCACGCACCTTCCCGATGCTCGCCGCGATGGGACTGACCTTCAGCCCGGACCCGGAAACCCGGGCGCTGACGACGCCGGCGCTGCTGTCGCGGCGGTTCCCGGGCTCGCTGGGGGCGATCTACGGCGGCTCGCCGGAGGGGACGCTGGCGACCTTCCGGCGGCCTCTGGCGCGGACGGGGCTCAAGGGGCTTTATCTGGCGGGTGGGGGAACGCACCCGGGTGCCGGGGTGCCCATGGCGCTGACTTCCGGGACGCATGCAGCACGGGCCTTGCTGGCGGACCGGATTTCCGCCGCGAAGTAGGGCCGAACGGCTACGCCTGGTGGTATTGCGACGGCATCTCCGACGACGGCGAAAAGGCCTTCTCGATGATCGCCTTCATCGGCTCGGTCTTCAGCCCGTGGTATCGCTGGTCGGGTCGTCGCGAGCCGCAAAATCACTGCTGCATCAACATGGTGACGACCGGCACTGATGGGCGCTTCACGATGACCGACCGGGGCCGGTCTGCGCTGCGGCAGTCGCGCGACAGCTTTCAGGTCGGGCCGTCGAAGCTGACCTGGACCGGCAAGGAGCTGGTGATCGACGTTGACGAATGGGGGGCTTTGCCGAAGCTGGGCAAGCTCAAGGGCCGGGTCGTGCTGACGCCGCGCGCGGTGACCGGGGTCGAGGTGCGGCTGACGCCGGATGCGGGCCACACCTGGCGGCCTTTCGCGCCCATCGCCGATGTCGAGGTCGATCTGGCGCCCGGGCACAAATGGACCGGACACGGCTATTTCGACGCCAATTTCGGCACCCGCGCGCTGGAGGAAGACTTCTCGTTCTGGACCTGGGGGCGGTTCCCGCTGAAGGATCGAACGGTCTGTTTTTACGATGCGACGCGGTTGGACCGGACCAAGGTGGCGCTCGCCGTGCAGATCAACCCGGACGGGTCGGTCTGCGAGATCGACAGCCCTCCGCCCCTGGTGAAGATGAAGCGCACGCCCTGGTTCGTGCGGCGTGAAACGCGCTGCGATGCGGGGGCGCATCCGGCCGGGGTCTATTCGCTGCTGGAGGCGCCCTTCTATTCCCGCGCGCTGATGCGCACGCAGATCGACGGCGAGGAAACGGTGGGCATGCACGAGGCGCTCGATCTGGTGCGGTTCCGCCAGCCGGTGCTGAAGCCGATGCTGGCCGTGCGGGTGCCGCGCCGGGCCGGGTGGAAGCACAAGGACTGAAATCGTCCGTTTCGGGCGGATCAGGAAAAGCACCGCTTTTCCCCGCCCGCCGCGCGACGCATCCGCAAGACCGCCTCCCCAAGCACAACAGAGGCCAGCGCCCGTCCCGGCGGGCGAGAAGCGCCCGCCATGGGCGGGGCGGGCGCTGGCCGAGTGCCTTTGGGCCCTCGGCGGCCCCGGGGAAAGGTTGCGCATGACCGAGGCGATGGCCTCGGTCACACCAGGATCAGCAGATCAAAGCGTGATCGGCTTTTCGCCCGGATTGAGCCGCCAGACGCTGAAATTCAGCGCCCCGGCCACCGTCACCCAGATCACATAGGGCACGAACATCAGCCCCGAGAGCCAGTCGACGCTCCAGAACAGGACGCAGGTGGCAAAGACGCTCAGCCACAAAAGCACCAGAACCAGCATCCCGCCCGCCAGCCGGTGCAGGCCGAAGAAGATCGGCGTCCAAAGCGTGTTGACCGCGATCTGCACCGCCCAGAAGGCCAGACCCAGCACGGCCAGTTCGTTTTCCATCGCCAGCCCGGATACCCGCGCCGCCGAAATCGACATCAGGATGTAAAGCGTGGACCAGGCGACGGGAAACAGCCAGTTCGGCGGCACCCAGCTCGGTTTCTTCAGGCTGTCATACCATGCGCCGGGGCTGAAGATCGCTCCGGTCGCGCCCGCGCAGGCGCAGGCGACGAAATAGACGGCAAAGAGAGTCAGGCTCATCATGGCCTCCGGTTGTGGACACGCCCCGTTGTGGACCCGGGGCGCGCGCACGTCCAGTGACGAACCGTCGCGGCCTCAATCCATCGCCAGGCCGCGGTCGCGCGCCTTCAGCGCCATCAGCGCCGAGATCAGCACCTCGGACCGTTCGGGATGCAGGTTGCGATGCGCGGCGGCATCGACCAGATGCGCCACTTCGGGCTCGGGCTTGGCATGCACCCGCGGCGAGAGCGGCAGCATCGAGGTCGCCGTCGCCGACATCGCGGAATTCGCCACCAGCCACAGCTTGCGGCCCTTGGTCGTGTGGGCACGCCGGGTGATGTTGTCGTATTTCGCCTTCGCCACCTCGGCCCCGATCGCGGCATAGATCTTGCCCGCGGCCATGATCCCCGGTCGGCAGTCAAAGGGCAAAAGCCGCACCCCCGTCGCCGCCCGCCAGTAAAGCCGGTCGGCGCGGTTCAGCAACCGCTCGGTGACCCGGCGGATGCCCTTGGTGGGCTGCGGATCGGCCAGGAACGCCTGCGGATCGATCCCCTCCTCGACCATCCAGTCGGTCGGCAGGAAAAGCCGCCCCGCCCGGGCATCCTCGCCCACGTCGCGGGCGATGTTCGACATCTGCATGGCAAGACCGAGATCGCAGGCCCGCGCCAGCGCATCGGGGTTGCGCACCCGCATCAGCACGCACATCATCGCGCCGACGGCGGCCGCCACCCGCGCCGAATAGGCCTGCACGTCCGAAAGCGTGTGATACCACCGCCCCTCGGCATCCCAGGCGAAGCCCTCCAGCAGCGCCTCGGGCAATTCGCGCGGCATCTCGAATTCCTCGACCACCGCCGCGAAAGCCCGATCCGAGGGCGCATTGCGCGGACGACCGGCATAGATGTCCTCCAGCCGGTCGCCAAGTTTCAAAACCGCCGCAGCCTTGTCGCGCGGCGCGCCAACCTCGTCGACTTCGTCATCGGCGACGCGGCAAAAGGCGTAAAGCGCCAGCGCGGGGTCACGGACCCGCGCCGGCAGAACTCTGGACGCCGCATGGAAGGAGTAGCTGCCGGTGCGGATCAGCTCCCGGCAGACCTCCATATCCGCTTCGGCGATCATTGCGCCGCCTTGGCCCGGGGCGTCCGGGCCTTGGGCGCAGCCGCCGCGGGGGTCTCGGGCTTCGGCGCATCCGGGATCATCTGCGCGACAAGCTCGCCCGAGCCGATCACCGAGGGCACACCGGCGCCCGGATGGGTGCCCGCGCCGACCAGATAAAGCCCGTCCACCTCTTCCGAGGCGTTATGCGGGCGGAACCAGGCCGATTGCAGGATCCGCGGTTCCAGCGAGAAGCCCGCGCCCAGCGGCGAGAGATAACGGTCGCGGAAGGTTTCCGGCGTGAAGACCACTTCCTCGGTGATCTTTTCGGCAACCCCCGGAAGCAGCCGTTCCTCGATCACTTTCAGCACCTTGGCCTTGTATTTCTCGGCCTCGACCGACCAGTCCACGCCATTGTCGAAGCCGAGGTTCGGCACCGGCGAAAGCACGTAGAAGGTGTCGTCGCCTTTCGGCGCCGCGGTCGGATCAGTGACCGAGGGACGGTGGACATAAAGGCTCATGTCCTCGGCCAGCTCGCCCTTGATGAAGATGTCCTGCACATGTTCCTTGTAGCGCGGCCCGACGACGACGGTGTGGTGACCCACATCCTTCCACATCTTGGCCGTACCCTTGGTGCCGAAATACCAGACGAAAAGCCCCATCGACCAGCGCTTCTTGTCGAGCTTCTCGTCGGTCCAGCGCCAGCGGTCGCGGTTGCGCAAGAGACGCTTGTAGGTGTGGCCCGCATCGGCGTTCGAGACGACAACCTGCGCCGGAAGCTCGGTGCCGTCCATCAGCCGGATGCCCGTGGCCTTGCCGTCACGCGAGACCAGGATCTCGTCGACCTCGGTGTTCAGGCGCATCTCGCCGCCCTGATCGGTGATCACCTTGGCCATCGCATCGGCAATCGCCTGCACGCCGCCGATCGCGTAATGCACGCCGAATTTCTTTTCGAGCTGGCTGACGAGGATATACATCGACGTCACATGGAAGGGGTCGCCGCCGATGAAAAGCGGATGGAACGACAGCGCGAAGCGCAGGTGGTCGTCCTTCACCATCTTCTTGGCATGGCCATAGACCGAGCGGTCGGCGCGCAGCCAGCCGAAAGTCGGCAGAACCTTGATCAGGTCCCACAGCTTGCTCATCGGCTTGCGGCCGAGGTTTTCATAGCCGAATTCATAACGGGCCTTGGCGTCCCACATGAAATGGCGGAAGCCCTCGACATCGCCGGGGCTGATCCGCGCCACCTCGGCCTTGACCTTGGCGTCATCGCCGTAAGCGGTGTATTTCTCGCCATCGGGGAAATCGATGGTGTAGAAGGGCTCCATCGGCACAAGGCTCACGTCCTTGTCGAAATCGCGCCCGCAATCGGCCCAAAGCTCGCGCAGCCGGTCGGGCACCGTCACGATCGTCGGCCCAAGGTCGAATCGATGCCCGCCCTTGGTGATCGAAGAGCCACGCCCGCCGGGCCGATCCAGACGATCGACGACCGTCACCTTGTAACCTTTTGCGCCCAGCCGCATCGCTGCAGCAAGACCGCCAAGGCCGGCACCGATGACAACGGCGCGACCCATACCTTCTGTGTTCTTGGACATGGTTTCTTCGGTAGTTTCAGGTTGCATTGGGGGGATGATAGGTCGTCAATTCCGATTTACAACTGTCGACGCTGTCTCGCGACAAAACGTCTGAGGCCTTCCATTACAAGGGACCCAGATGTAAATATCCCGTTACACATCACAGGGGAGGACGTAGATGCCTGTCGCCTCACTCAGCCTGTTCCGTTTCGACGGCACAAGCTCGCTGCCCTGGGTCATCAGCCAGATGATCCTGTCCCGCCGCCCCCTGAACGACGAGCCGCGGGTGAAGTTCTACAAACTGTGCGGATCGGGCACCGGCGAGGGCTTCACGCCGAAGCCGAACTGGCGCGTCTGGGCGATCATGGCGGCTTTCGACACCGAGGCCGATGCCCGCGACGTGACCGCGAACCACCCGGTCTGGAAGCGCTGGCGGGCGCATGCGGCGGAAACGCTGGTGCTGCATCTGCAGCCGCTTTCGGCGCGCGGCACCTGGGGCGGCGTCAATCCGTTCCTGCCCGAACAGGTGGCCGAGCCAAGCCCGGACGAGCCCGTGGTGGCGCTGACCCGCGCCGCGATCAAGCCGCACAAGGCCAATGCCTTCTGGTCGCGCGTGCCGAAGATTTCCGAGAAAGTCGGCGAGGATCAGAACCTGATGTTCAAGATCGGGATCGGGGAAATTCCCCTTTTCCATCAAGTGACTTTCTCGATCTGGCCGGATGTGGCAAAGATGAACGCCTTCGCCCGCGGCGACACGCCGCATGGCAAGGCCATCCGTGCTGCGCGTGAAGAAGGTTGGTTCACCGAAGAACTCTATGCCCGGTTCCGTTTGCTTGGGACCGAGGGAAGCTGGATGGGCAAGGACCCGCTCGCCAGCAAAGTCTTGGAAAGGGAAACTGCATGACTACCGCCGTCGCTCGACTTCAACCCTCTGCTTCGGGCGCGAAGACGAGACCCGTCTTTCCCTTTTCTGCCATCGTCGGTCAGGAAGACATGAAACTGGCGCTGCTGTTGACCGCGGTCGATCCCGGCATCGGCGGCGTTCTGGTCTTTGGTGACCGCGGCACCGGCAAATCGACCGCGGTGCGGGCGCTGGCGGCGCTTTTGCCCGAAATCGAGGCGGTCGAGGGCTGCCCGGTGTCCTCGCCCAATGTCGAGATGATCCCCGATTGGGCGACCGTGCTTTCGACCAACGTGATCCGCAAGCCGACCCCGGTCGTCGATCTGCCGCTCGGCGTGTCGGAAGACCGCGTGGTGGGGGCGCTGGATATCGAGCGCGCGATCTCGAAAGGGGAAAAGGCGTTTGAACCGGGCCTTCTGGCCCGGGCCAACCGCGGTTACCTTTACATCGACGAATGCAACCTGCTGGAAGATCACATCGTCGATCTTCTGCTCGACGTGGCGCAATCGGGCGAGAACGTGGTGGAACGCGACGGCCTCTCGATCCGTCACCCCGCCCGTTTCGTTCTGGTCGGCTCGGGCAACCCGGAAGAGGGCGACCTGCGGCCGCAGCTTCTGGACCGTTTCGGCCTCTCGGTCGAGGTTCTGTCGCCCCGCGACGTCGAAACCCGGGTCGAGGTGATCCGTCGCCGCGACACCTATGACGCAGATCCGAAAGCCTTTCTGGAAGAATGGCGGCCCAAGGACATGGACATCCGCAACCAGATTCTGGAAGCGCGTGAACGTCTGCCGAAGGTCGAGGCGCCGAACACCGCGCTTTATGACTGCGCCGCGCTTTGCATCGCGCTGGGGTCCGACGGTCTGCGGGGCGAGCTGACGCTTCTGCGATCGGCCCGTGCCCTTGCGGCGCTGGAAGGGGCAACCGCGGTCGGTCGCGATCACCTGAAGCGGGTGGCAACGATGGCGCTGTCGCACCGTCTGCGCCGCGATCCCCTTGATGAAGCCGGCTCGACGGCCCGCGTGGCCCGGACGGTCGAAGAAACGTTGCCGTAACATGGACCACGAACGCCTGAAGTCGGCCCTTGCGGTGCTGACGGTCGACCCCGCCGCGGTCGGCGGATTGTGGCTGCGCTCGCGCGCGGGTCCCATTCGGCTGGCCTTCACCGACACGCTGGCCAAGCTGCCCTTCCCGATGGCGCTGCGCCGTCTGCCGCCGAACGTGGACGATGGCGCGCTTTACGGTGGCCTTGACGTCGCCGAGACGCTGCATTCCGGCAAGCCCGTCCTGAAAGGCGGGCTGCTGGACCGGCCGAGCGTCTTCATCCTGCCGATGGCCGAACGCTGCACGGCGAAGCTGGGCGCGCGGCTGGCACAGGCGCTCGATCTGCGCCAACATGCGCTGATTGCGCTCGATGAAGCCGCCGAACCGGACGAGGCCTTGCCGCATGCGGTGGCCGACCGGCTCGGGCTTTTCGTCGATCTCTCCGAAGTGCGGTCGATCGACGGGCCGGGGCTTTTGCCCGAGACCGCGCAGATCGAACGCGCCCGCGAACTGTTGCCGCAGGTGCAGATGCCCGCCGAACGGGTGAGCGAGATTGTCGAGGGCTGTCGCCAGCTGGGCATCTCCAGCCTGCGTGCGCCGATGCTGGCGCTGACCGCGGCGCGGATCCTGACCGCGCTTTCGGGCCGCACCAGGGTCGAGGCCGAGGACGTTCTGCATGCCGCCGAACTGACGCTGGCGCATCGGGCGCTGCCGTTGCAAGAGGCGCCGCCGCCCCCTCCGCCGCCGCCGGAACCGCCAGAGCCGAACGAGGGCGAGAACCAGCAGGACGAGCAGGATCAGATCGACCCGCTCGACGGCATCCCGCCCGAGATCGTGGTCGAGGCTGTCCGCGCGATGCTGCCCGACAACATCTTGCAAACGCTGAACATGGGCAGCCGGTTGCGGGCTGCGAGTGGCGGTCAGGGCGCCGGGCAAGAGCAGATCGGCAACCGTCGCGGCCGCCCCCTGCCCTCGCGCAAGGGCAAGCTGGAGGATGACGCCAAGATCGATCTGGTGGCCACCCTGCGCTCGGCCGCGCCCTGGCAGGGGCTGCGGCGGCGTCAGGCGCCTGCGGGCACCGAACGGGTGCTGCTGGTCGAAAGCTCGGACATCCACATCAAGCGGCGCAAGGAAATGTCCGACCGCGTGCTGATCTTTGCCGTCGATGCCTCGGGCTCGGCGGCGGTGGCGCGGCTCTCGGAGGCCAAGGGCGCGGTGGAACTGCTGCTGGGCCGGGCCTATGCGGCGCGGGACCATGTGTCGCTGATCACCTTCCGCGGCACGGCGGCGCAGGTGCTGCTGCAACCGTCCCGCTCGCTGACGCAGACGAAGCGGCAGCTGCAGGGCCTTCCGGGCGGGGGCGGCACGCCGCTTGCGAGCGGGATGGAAATGGCGATGGTGACGGCGAAACAGGCGCGTTCGCGCGGCATGACGCCGACGATTGCGCTTCTGACCGATGGGCGCGGCAATATCGCGCTGGATGGCACGGCGAACCGGGAATTGGCGGGCGAACAGGCGACCAAGGTCGCCCGGGCGATCCGCGCCAGCGGCATGCCCGCGGTGATCATCGACACGGCGATGCGGCCCAATCCGGCGCTCGTTGACCTTGCCCGCACCATGGACGCCCATTACATTGCCCTGCCAAGGGCGACGGCGCACAAGATGGCCGATGTTCTGGGAGCGGCTCTGGAGGCGTAACGATGGACCCACGCGCGTTGCCGGCGAACTGGCCCTATCGGTCGGCGGCGGCGCGACGCAGGGTCGGGCCCATCGACTGGTGGGTGATCGACACCGGCCCGGCTGACGGGCCGGTGTTGCTTTTGCTGCATGGGCTTGGCGCCTCCGGGCACAGTTTCCGCAAGATGATCCCGGGGCTTTCGGCGCGCTATCGGGTGATCGTGCCGGATCTGCCGGGGCATGGCTGTTCGCGCTCGACCGCGCGCAATCGCTTTGGCCTGAAACCGATGGCCGAGGATCTGTGGAAGCTCTGCCAGCATCTGAATGTCACGCCTGCCGCGGTGATCGGCCATTCCGCGGGCGGCGCCATCGCGCTGCAACTGGCGCTGGACACTCCGGTGCCGCGGGTGGTGGGGATCAACGCGGCGCTCGATCATTTCGAGGGCGTGGCGGGGGTGGTCTTCCCGATGATGGCGCGGGGTCTGGCTGCCCTGCCCTTCACCGCGCCCTTGGTGACGCGCTTCGGGGCGTCCCGGCAACGGATCGGCCAGCTTCTTGACATGACCGGATCGGTGATCGACGCGGCGGGCAAGGCGTATTACACCGCGCTGATCCAGACCCCCGAACATGTGGACGGCGGGCTGCGGATGATGGCGCAATGGGAGTTGGGGCCGCTGATCGGCGCCCTGCCCCGGATCGCGAAACCGGTGTTCCTGATCGCGGGCAATGGCGACCGGGCGGTGCCCGCCCATGTCTCGGCCGATGCGGCGCGGTTCCTGCCGATGGCGACGCTACGGCGGATCGACGGCGGGCATCTGATCCACGAGGTTGCCGCGGATGGGCTTTCAGGGATGATTCTGGACTGGCTCGAGGGGTGAGATTTCGCCTCGGGCAGGCCCGAGGCGACCCGCGGGGGGCTCCGCCCCCCGCACCCCCCGGCGTATTTTGCCAAGGAAAAGCAGGGGTGGGACAGGCTGTACCGCCGCAGACGGAAAGTCATTCATTTCATCTTGCCCCAAATATCCCGGGGGTCCGGGGGCGGAGCCCCCGGCGGGTCGCCCGAGGCGCAAGCGCGCCCCGGGCGAAATCTCAGGCCGTCACCGGCGGAAAGATCATGTCGCGGTGCTGCTCGATATAGATCTTGAGCCAGGGCGTGAAGCGTTCCGGATTGGCGTGGATCTCCGAGCGCAGCGCGTCGATGCGCACCCATTCGGTATCGGCCACTTCCTCGGGGTCGGGTTGCGGCTCGATCCCCTCGGGCGCTTCGGCGGTGAAGACCTCCACCACCTCATGCTCGATCATGCCGTTGTTCACATCGGCGCGGTATTCCAGCTGCCCCATGTGGCGCAGCTTCAGCCCGACGATGCCCAGCTCCTGCCCCAGACGGCGGGCGGCGCAGGTCGGCGCATCCTCGCCCCAATAGGGATGGGTGCAGCAGGTATTCGCCCAAAGCCCCGGCGTGTGATATTTCGACAGCGCGCGTTGCTGCAAAAGCACCTTGTTGCCGCGCGTCACGAAGACCGAAATCGCCAGATGCCGCAGGCCCTTGCGGTGGGCCTCCAGCTTCTCGACGGGTTGCAGCACGCCCTCGACCCAGGCGGGGATCATCTCCTCGGCCATGGTCAGGTCCATTGCGGCGGCACGAGGCCGGAGAGATGCGCGAGGTTCTTGAAGCCGATCTTCAGGTTCTTCAGCGGCTGGAACTTGGTCATCTTCTTGTTCATGTAGCTCTCGAACGTCATGCGCTGCACATCGACGTCATGGCAAAGCGAGACAAACCGTTCGCGGCGGTCATCGCTGTGGTAATACTTGTCCTGCATCATCCGCAGCACCTTGAAGACGGTGCCATGCTCTTTCATGAAGCCCGCCCGCGCCAGCTTCAGATCGGCCGGTTTGCCCGATTTCAGGAAGGCCATCGCGGCTTCGGCGGCGTAGCGGCCACCGGCATGGGCGTAATAGATCCCCTCGCCCGAGGAGGGCGCCACGACGCCCGCGGCATCGCCCGAAAGCACCACATCCTTGCCATTGTCCCAGACATCGAGCGGCTGCAGCGGGATCGGCGCGCCTTCCTTGCGGATCGTCTCTTCCTTGTCGAGCCCGGACATCTGCCGCAGCAGGGTCGTGCAATCCTTCAGGCTGACATCGGGCAGTTCCGTCCCCATGCCGATCGAGGCCGTCTTGCCATGCGGGAAGACCCAGCCGTAGAAATCCGGGCTGATCCGGCCGTCATAGTAAACATCGCAGCGCGTCGGGTCGTAATTCGCCACCGTCGTCGGCGCCTTGATGATCTCGTGATAGGCGAAGACGAGCGGGATCTTCGTCGCGGGCACTTCGTTGCGGACCTGCGAATTTGCGCCATCGGCGCCGATCACCACCCGGGTCTCGGCCTTCATTTCCTCGCCCGTGACCTTGTCGCGCCACACCACCACGGTCTTGCCGCTGTCGCGTTCAATGCGCAGCCAGGTGCCGGTGAGACGCTCGGCCCCCGCCTTGCCCGCGCGCTCGCGCAGCCATTCGTCGTAATCCTCGCGGTCGACCATGCCGACGAAGCCGTTCTCGATCGGGATGTCGACGAAACGACCGGTGGGCGAGATCATCCGCGCCGAGGTGATTTTCGCCACCAGCAAATGGTCGGGAATGTCGAAGTCGCGGATCAGCCGCGGCGGGATCGCGCCGCCGCAGGGCTTGATCCGACCGGCGCGGTCGAGCAGGGCCACCTTGAGACCCGCGCGGGCCATATCCCATGCCGCCGTCGATCCCGCAGGACCGCCCCCGACAACGAAAGCATCGTATTTCATTTCATTCACCCGCCATGACCGTGGGAACCCGTGCCGCGCCCCGTGCGGCGACCACTCCGGTCGCCATCATGGCCGCGACGATGAAAAGGAGCGCCTGCGCCCCGAAAACCAGCCCGAATGCCGTGGCATCGGGCAGAAAGAGCCGCATCAGATCGGCCGCGCCCGCGCCCACGAGCCCGCCAAAGCCCGCCGCAATCGCCTGCGCCGCGCCCCAAAGGCCCATCCGCGTGCCCTCGCGCGAAGACCGGCCCTCGCCCGCCAGCGCCATCATCGCGCCGATGGCCGCGACGGCGAAGATGCCGTTGAAGAAGCCAAGCCCGATCACCGCCGGAACCAGCGCCGCGCCGGGCAGATGGCCGAGCGCGACGATCGCCATCAGCGCCAGCGAGGAGCCAAGGCAGCCCGTCACCACCCAGCCGCGCAAGGAACCGATCTTCAGCCCCGAGAGCGCAAGGCCCACCGTCAGCATGCCAAAGAACACGCCGCCGTTCTGCATGCCCGAGAGCTTGGTCGTCTCCCCGGCGGTGAAGCCGAAGACGAGCCCCGCATAGGGTTCCAGGATCAGTTCCTGCAGGAAATAGGCGGTCATCGACAGGAACAGGAAAAAGGTGAAGGCGCGGGCCTGCGGTTCGGCCCAGACCTCGCGCAGCCCCTCGAGCAGCCGCGGCGGCGTATCCTCGGGGACCGGATGGTCAAGCCGCCGTTCGATCCCCCAGACGGCGAGCGTGGTCAGCACCACGGCGCCAAGGGTGACGATGGCCACGATCCACAACAGGCGTTCGGGCGAATAGGGGTCGAGGAAATGGCCAACCGTGCCCGCGGTGACGGCGATGCCGAAGATCATCAAAAGCCAGGTGATCGTGGCGGCGGCGGCGCGGCGGCGCGGCTCTGTCGCCGAAGCGAGCAGTGCCAGAAGCGAGGTGCCCGAGGCGCCGACGCCGAAGCCGATCAGCACATAGGCGAAGACCGAGAGCAAAAGCGCCTGCCCCCAGGCAAGCGGGAAGAGCACGACGGCAACGGCGGCCAGAAAGGCGCCAAGCGCCAGAACCGCCATGCCGAGGATGACGAAGAAGGTGCGGTTGCCCTTGGTATCGGAGCGCAGCCCCCAGGCGGGCCGGGCGATCTGCAACCCGTAATGCAGCGCCACCAGCGCGCCCGGCAGCACCGCGGGCAGCGCCAGTTCCACCACCATCAGCCGGTTCAGCGTCGAGGTGGTCAGCACCACCACCGCGCCGATGCACAGCTGCACCAGCCCCAGCCGGAAAATCTGGAGCCAGCCCAGCGTCATACCGTGAAGCCCCGGATCGCGAAGGCGGTGATCATCATCCCCGAAACATACATCACCACGCCGGTGCCGTTATACCAGGGCGCCTTGCCCTCGGGGTCGCGCATCCAGACCGACATCGCCCAGAATTGGCCGCAGAGCAGGACCAGAACGGCGGTGGCGTGGTAGGGTTTCGAGAAGAGATAGAGCATGGTGATGACCAGCGCCTGCGCCAGCCCCATCACCGTGCAGGCGATCTTCGCCGCGACCTCGGGGCCGTAGACGGCGGGCAGCGACTTGATGCCGAGCTTGCGGTCACCCTCGATCGCCTTGAAATCATTGATCGTCATGATGCCGTGCGCGCCAAGGGCGTAAAGCGTCGCCATCATCACGATGGGAAAGCCCGGAGACGTGTCGGCAGTGGCCAGCAGCACGGCGGCGCCGGTGATCCAGGGCAGCCCCTCATAGGCCAGCCCCACCAGCCCCGGCCCCCACCAGCCCGAGCGTTTCAGCCGGATCGGTTCCACCGAATAGGCCCAGGCGGCGGCCACGCCCAGCAGCGTCGCGACAAAGCCCCAGCTGCCCAGCTGCCAGCCGACAACCAGCGACAGAAGCGACATGGCAATGGCGATATAAAGCCCCCAGAGACCCGGGATGCGCCCCGAGGGGATCGGCCGGTGCGGCTCGTTGATCGCGTCGACATGACGGTCGCACCAGTCATTCGCCGCCTGGGACATGCCGCAGACGATCGGACCGGCCAGAACGATGCCCAGAACGACGACGCCCTTGTTCTCCCAGATCGGCACATTCGACGACACCGCGCCGCACAGATAGGCCCACATCGGCGGGAACCAGGTCACCGGCTTGATCAGTTCCAGCATCGCCCGCGGTTCGGGAATGCTGCGGCGGCTGGGCGAAAGGTCTTGGGCGCTCATGGGGTCAGGTCACCGGAAGTTGCGCGGCAAGGGCCCGAAGGGGCCTCAGCCGGAGTGGACAGAGCTGGGCATAGCCGTTTTCTTGCCCTTCGGATGCAGGACAAAAAGGCACGGCCCCCCGCTGACAGAGGCGCAGGAGATTTCCTCCACCGTCACCTCGGGCCAGACAAGCGTGCCGAAAAGCCGTTCGAACACCGCCGCATGCCAGAAGCACGAGGGGCGTTCGGCGGCGTCGGCGCGCAGCGGGTTGTCATCGATGCGGAAGGTCAGCGGGCGGAAGCTTTCGACCCGGAACCGCCCGGAGCCCACAAAGGTCCAGGCGTGTTTGGTGATCGCCGCCGCCAGAAGGCGCGCGCCCAGAAACCCGGGCAGCACGCGGATGATCGCCTTGGCAAAACCGGGGATCCGGTTCGCCAGGATATAGTCGCCGGTGGCCAGCCCCGAGAGCCACAACAGGCCCTCGGCGGCTTCGCCCTGATCGACGCGCAGCGCCTGATGCACGGCGCGGCACTGGCTTTCCGGCAGCATCCCCGAGTCAGGCGGCGGGACGGGCACGCCCGCCAGCCGCATCACCCGGTCACGCTCGGCACGGCCAAGGTGGCGGTCGAGCACGCCGATCGTTTGCAAGATGGCATTCGGCCCGATCCGGGGCTCGTCATCTTGCGGCGCAGGCGCGGCACCGCTCATGGCCGTCACTCCTTCTTATTCCGCGGCGTCGACCATCTGGTCCTTGCCGCCCCCGCAGGCCATCGCCGCATGTTCGGCGCTGCGCGCCTCGTGCGTTTCGGCCGAGAGGTCGAACTCGTCTTCCGCATCCGCGGGCATCACGAAGTTCGCGGTGTTGCGGTCGGCGGCGCGGTCCTTCATCTGGGCGCGCAGCGCTTCCTGCCGTTCCTTGTGCTTGCGCGACCGGTCGGCGGCGGCTTCCCAGTCGGCGACCTGCGCCTCGGCGATCTTGCGGGTCTCGTCGAAGTGGAAATCGACCGTATCCTTGGTCTGCGGGCCCCAATAGCCGGCCTTGCCGAGGTCATAGAAGGTGCGCCCCACCCCGGCCTTGAGGAAGGCCTTGAGGCAGCCGAGCAGATAGCGGCGGCGGAAGCCGGTGCCGCGCCACGGATAGTGGAACAGCGCCTTGCGCATGTAGAAGCGGCGGTAGTTCTTCATCACGCCGTCCAGAAGCTCGCCGCGGGTCAGCGCCTTGGGCTTCATGATCGGGGTCACGAAGTTGTATTTCGAGAAGTCGAAGACCTCGACCTGATCGCGCAGCTCCTGGAAGAGCGGCGTGAAGGGCCAGGGCGTGTACATCGACCAGTTCGCCAGGTCCGGCTGCCAGTCCCAGGCCATCTGGAAGGTTTCTTCCAGGGTTTCCTTGGTCTCGTTGTCGAGGCCGACGATGAACTGCGCTTCGGTGAAGATGTCGGCCTCGCGCAGAAGGCGGATCGCCTCCTTGTTCTCGGCGACGGTGGTTTCCTTGTTGAACAGGTCGAGCTTCAGCTGCGCCGCGGCTTCGGTGCCGAGCGAGATGTGGACAAGGCCCGCCTCACGGTAGAATTTCAGCAGGTCGCGGTCGCGGTAGATGTCGGTCACGCGGGTGTTGATGCCCCATTTGACCTTGTGGTTCAGACCGCGGTCGATCATCTCCTGACAGAATTCGACGAATTTCTTCTTGTTGATCGTCGGTTCCTCGTCGGCGAGGATGAAGAAGCCGACGTCGTAGTTGTTCACCAGATCTTCGATCTCGTCGACCACGGCCTTCGGCGAACGGACGCGGTAATCGCGCCAGAATTTCCACTGCGAGCAGAACGAGCAGGTGAAGGGGCAGCCCCGCGCCATGTTCGGGATCGCCACGCGCACGCCCAGCGGGATGTAGATGTAGTGTTTCCAGTCGATCAGCGACCAGTCGGGTTTCAGGCTGTCGATGTCCTTGACCGTCGGCGCGGCTTGCGTCGCCACGATCTCGGTGCCGTCATGGAAGGCCAGACCCTTGATCGAGGCGCGGTCTTCCGGCCAGCGGCCCTCGGAGACGCATTTGGCCAGCTCGACCATGATTTCTTCGCCCTCGCCGCGGACGATCGCATCGACCCAGGGCGCTTCCGACAGCACCTGACGGAACATGAAGGTCGCATGCACGCCGCCCAGAACGCGCACCGCATTCGGCACGACTTCCTTGGCGATCTTCAGCGTCTCTTCCGCCTCGTAGATCGACGGCGTGATCGAGGTCACGCCGATCAGGTCGGGCTGGAGTTCGGCAAATTTCTTGCGCAGCTCGTCATGCGACACGTTCAGCGTCATCGCATCGATGAAATGGATGTCGTCGAAACCCGCTTTTTTCAGGTGACCCGCAAGATAGGGGACCCACGACGGGGGCCAGTTCCCCGCGATCTCGGCCCCGCCGGAGTGGTAATTGGGGTGGACGAAAAGGATGCGCATGGCTGACCCTCCAGGGCGTAGGTGTAAACCTCAGTTGACATGTATCCCAACCATATTAAATCGCACAGGTCAAATGCAGAAAATTGCCGCACCCCTGTCGCGGGGCGCAAGTCGCGCTCGCAAGTTTTTGATATTGCTTGATTCTGCTTGAGGCCCCTGCCGGGGCCCCGGGGCCTGCGACGGGGTGGCGCAGCCGGGAAAAGGCGGGGGGAAAGCGGGAACACCGGAGCCGGAAAAGCGGTCCGGCGGCGCTTGCGGCGGCGCGGATTTGCAAAGGTGAATCAGGCATGGGGAATTTCGGCCGCCAGGCGATCGGTCCGGCGCAGATTTGGCCGCGGCCGGTGACGCGGCCATGCGAAACAGCGGCAGCAACAGCCGCCGGTGCCCCAAAGGCACCGGCCAGCGCCCGCCCCGCCCATGGCGGGCGCTTCTCGCCCGCCGGGACGGGCGCTGACCTCTGTCACGCAGGTGGAAACGGTCCTGGAGCAGGCGTTGCGCGTCCGGGCGGGGAAAGGCGGTGCCTTTCCCGTTTCGCCCGAAACGGGCACCGGAAAAAGGCTATTCCGCGTCCTTCGACAACAGGCCGAACTTGCGCAGCTTCACATAAAGCGATTGCCGCGACAGCGACAAAAGCTCGGCCGCGGCCACCCGGTTGTTGCCGGTCAGCTCCAGCGCGGTTTCGATGCACATCTTCTCGATGATCTCGGTGGTCTCCGAGACGATGTCGCGCAGCGTCGCATAGCCGACCATCTGCATGACATTGCGCAGCCCCTCGTTGCTGGCCATCCCGGGCATGATCCGCGTCGCATCGGCCAGGTTGCTGTCGCGGATGACCAGCGCGATCGTCGGCGTCGCGCGGTCATGGAACAGCGTCGCCGACAGCTCGACCGTGACCTGACCCGAGAAATCGGTGTTCAGCCGCGTCACGTAATGGCGCAGATGGCCGATGCGCTTGACGTTGTCCAAAAGCACGTTGAGGTCGACGGCCCCGCGCGACAGGAAATCGGCAAAGGACCGCCCCTGCACCAGCGCCGCCGAGCCCGCATCGGTCAGATACAGAAAGGCGTCGTTCGCCGCCCGGATCGTGCCGTCGGCGTCCAGAAACACCATCGCATCGATGCCCTTGAGGAAAAGCCGCTCGCTCAGCTCGACCGTGTCATCGACACGGGTGCGCCGGGCCTCGGCCTCGCCCAGACGGCACAACAGCAGCCGGTCGCCCGCCGCGCGGAACAGCGTCGCCGTCACCGTCACCTTGCGGCGCGAGCGGCGGATCGTCAGCTCGACCGCGCCCAGCGGATCCGACCCGGCGATCTTGGCCAGATTTTCCAGGAATTCGCCGCGGCGGCGCCCGTCCAGCTCCTGCCCCACCGGCGCGTCGATCAGCTCGGCCCGGGTGGCGCCGATCATCGCGGCCGCGGCCAGGTTCAGATCGGCGATCCGCCCGGTCGACATCGACACGATCAGAAGCGGCGCCGGATGCGCCTCGAGCAGCACGCGATAGCGGGTCTCGATCTCGCGCTGCGCCTCGTAATCGCGCTCCAGCGCCAGCTGCGCCTTGACCAGCTGCTGCTGCACCTCGGCCAAGGGCTGCATGTCGCGCCCGATCAGCAACAGCGTCCCGTCCTCGCCCGAGCGGGTGATGGTGTAGCGGACCGGCAGCGTGAAGGCATCGGCGGCATGGGTCAGTTCAAGCTGCAGCGACCGGCCGGGTTCCGGCCCGTCGGCCAGACGGTTCTCCAGCTTCTGCGCGCTTTCGGGGCTGAAAAGCTGCGACAGCCGCGCCCCCTGCCAGGCCGCGAAGCGTTCCGCGGATCCGAACTGCGGGTTGACCATCACCGATTCGACGACACGCCCCGGGGACACCACCAGGGCAATATCGCAGGCCGACGTCACGATGTCAGCCAACAGGTCCGGAGAGACCCTTTGCAAGGCCTCCCGTCGCATCAAGAAGCTTCCATCAGATGTCACGGCCGCAACCTTTCCACAACCCGTGTCTCTTCGTCAGCCTTCCCTCGTCATCCTCGACCCACAACCGTTTTCAGTCATACCAGAGAAAATTCGGAAATGACGAGCGAAAGATCGTTCGTCACCAGATCTGCTCCGGTTCTTGCGAGTGCTTCGGCGCGTTGCGACACGATGGCCCCACCGATCGCAACCCGCATCCGCCCCTTCGTCAGGCTGGACAGGGTTTTGACAAGTTTGGCGCAGATTTCAACCCTGTCCATGCTGCCGACAGTGATCAAAGCGGCATCGAATCGGGTTGTCGCCATCAAACGTGACAGATCGCTCAACCCCGGCGCGAAAACGATCCGTACCGAGACCCCCCGGCGGCGGAGTTCCATCGCCACGATCAACGCGCCCAGCGTGTGCTGCTCTCCGGGCGGCACAATCAGAAGGACGGTGGCGCCGTTAGCGCAACCAACCGAGTCGGCCGTGACCAAGGTCTGCAGCGCATGCAGCAATTCCTGCAGGCGCGAAATCGCGATCGTCACCTGCGCGAAGCCGATCCGGTCGCTGTCCCAGGCGGCGCCGATCTGGCGGGCCGCCTCGGGGATGTAATGGGTGGCCATCTCCTCGACCGGGACATGCGCGGCACGGAATTCGTCGAACAGCAGGTCCATCGCGCCAAGCTCCGGTCCCGTTGCCAGTTCGACCATCCTGTTCACAAGCACGGTCTGCAGTTCCGCCACTCCGTTCATGCGCCGCGCGACAAGCCGCCCGATCGCTTCGAGAGCAAGACCGACGAAACCATCAAGGCATCCCGTCGAGCCATGCTCGAGTTCAACACTTATATCCCGCATTCGAGTCCCCGAAACCCAACGACGTCCGGGATCGTTCCCCATCCCGGGCGCGCGGAACATGACATGGGTCAATAAACCCACATCTATTACACATCAACACGCCTTTCCCGCCCCCGAACCGGCCGGATCCGCGACGGATCCACCGCCACGACGCAAGATACGGGCCAGGTTGAGAAAAGGCGCATCCCGCCCCGCCCGGTTTCTGCCCGGACGAGTCGTGACCGCGGTTTAGCCGGGGGGGGGCCGCTGCATCAAGGCGCCCTTGCGCGCAAGGGCAGCGGCGTTTCGTCCCGCCCCTGAGTGTAAGTTTTCATTGACACTTTCTCGTGACAAGACCAGTTTTACGGCAGAGTGCGCTCACGAAGAAAGGCTGGCTGCCACTATGCCGAACTCCCCCCAAAACCCGTCGCGAAAAGCACTCTACACCGAGGAAGAACGCGCCCGCAGGGACGCGACGCCGTGGACATTGGTGCAGGCCATCCTGGCCCCGCTGCAGTTCCTGGCCTTCGGTGTCTCGCTCGTCCTTGTGGTGAGATTCCTTTTCACCGGAGAGGGTTACGAGGCTGCGACGATCTCGATCCTGATCAAGACGCTTTTGCTTTACACGATCATGGTGACCGGAGCGATCTGGGAAAAAGTCGTGTTCGGGCAGTATCTTTTCGCCCCCGCCTTCTTTTGGGAAGACGTGTTTTCCTTTGGGGTGATCGCGCTGCACACGGCCTATCTCTGGGCGCTTTTCACCGGCCAGCCTGACAACATGCAGATGTTCATCGCGCTGGCTGCCTATGCAACCTATGTCATCAACGCCGGACAGTTCCTGTGGAAACTGCGTCAGGCGCGGCTTCAGGCAGCTTCCGAAGACGCCGGCACCCTGGTGATGGAACGGGGGACGCGATGAGCCTCGATTCGCCGACTTTCGGCTGCACCGATTCTCCGGTGCGGCGCGAGCGTGGTCAGAAAGCCGTGTTTTGCGGCCTGACCTCGATCGTCTGGCTGCACCGCAAGATGCAGGATGCTTTCTTTCTGGTCGTCGGCTCGCGCACCTGTGCGCATCTGTTGCAGGCCGCCGCGGGCGTGATGATCTTTGCCGAGCCGCGTTTCGGCACCGCCGTTCTGGAGGAACAGGATCTGGCGGGGCTCGCCGATGCGCACAAGGAACTGGACCGCGAGGTGGCGAAGCTTCTGGAGCGCCGCCCCGATATCCGGCAGCTGTTCCTTGTCGGCTCCTGCCCCTCGGAAGTGCTGAAGCTGGATCTGGACCGCGCGGCCGAGCGGTTGAGCGGCCTTCATGCGCCGCATGTGCGGGTTTACAGCTACACCGGCTCGGGGCTTGATACGACCTTCACGCAAGGGGAAGACACCTGCCTTGCCGCGATGGTGCCGACGCTCGACACCACCGAGGCGGCCGAGCTGATCGTCGTCGGCGCCCTGCCCGATGTGGTCGAGGATCAGTGCCTCTCGCTTCTGACCCAGCTGGGCGTCGGCCCGGTGCGGATGCTGCCCGCGCGGCGCTCCGACATCGAGCCCGCCGTCGGCCCGAACACCCGGTTCATTCTGGCGCAGCCCTTCCTGGGCGAAACCACCGGCGCGCTGGAACGGCGCGGGGCGAAACGCATCGCGGCCCCCTTCCCCTTTGGCGAGGAAGGCACGACGCTCTGGCTCAAGGCCGTGGCCGATGCCTATGGCGTTTCGGCTGAAAAATTCGAAGCCGTCACCGCCGCGCCGCGCGCGCGGGCAAAAAAGGCGATTGCCGCGCATCTTGAAACGCTCACCGGCAAGTCGCTTTTCATGTTCCCCGACAGCCAGCTGGAAATTCCGCTGGCGCGGTTCCTCGCGCGCGAATGCGGCATGAAGACGACCGAGATCGCCACCCCCTTCCTGCACAAGGCGATCATGGCCCCGGATCTGGCGCTTCTGCCTTCGAACACCGCGCTGACCGAGGGTCAGGACCTTGAGGCGCAACTCGACCGGCACGAGGCGATCAACCCCGATCTGACCGTCTGCGGTCTGGGCCTTGCGAACCCGCTCGAGGCCAAGGGTCATGCGACGAAGTGGGCAATCGAACTGGTGTTCACGCCGGTGCATTTCTACGAGCAGGCGGGGGATCTGGCCGGGTTGTTCTCGCGCCCGTTGCGCCGTCGTGCATTGCTGAACGGAGGCGCGGCATGAAGCTGACGCTCTGGACCTATGAGGGCCCGCCGCATGTCGGCGCGATGCGTGTTGCCACGGCGATGAAGGACCTGCAGCTGGTGCTGCACGGCCCCCAAGGCGACACTTACGCCGATCTTCTCTTCACGATGATCGAGCGCCGCAATGCCCGCCCGCCGGTGAGCTTTTCCACCTTCGAAGCGTCCCATATGGGGACCGACACCGCGATTCTGCTGAAAGACGCGCTGGCCGCCGCCCATGCCCGCTACAAGCCGCAGGCGATGGCCGTGGCGCTGACCTGCACGGCGGAACTCTTGCAAGACGATCCGAACGGGATTTCCCGCGCGCTGAACCTGCCCGTGCCGGTCGTGCCGCTGGAACTGCCGAGCTATTCGCGCAAGGAAAACTATGGCGCGGACGAGACCTTCCGGGCGCTGGTCCGGGCTTTGGCCGTGCCGATGGAGCGCACGCCCGAGGTGACCTGCAACCTTCTCGGCGCCACCGCGCTTGGCTTCCGGCATCGCGACGACGTGGCCGAGGTGACGAAGCTTCTGGCCACGATGGGGATCAAGGTCAATGTCTGCGCGCCCTTAGGCGCCAGCCCCGATGATCTGCGCAAGCTCGGTCAGGCGCATTTCAACGTGCTGATGTATCCCGAAACCGGGGAATCGGCGGCCCGCCATCTGGAACGCGCCTGCAAGCAGCCCTTCACCAAGATCGTGCCGATCGGCGTTGGCGCCACCCGCGATTTCCTGGCGGAAGTGAGCAAGATCACCGGCCTGCCCGTCGTCACCGACGAATCGACGCTGCGGCAACCCTGGTGGTCGGCCTCGGTCGACTCCACTTACCTCACCGGCAAGCGCGTCTTCATCTTTGGCGACGGCACCCATGTCATCGCCGCGGCGCGGATCGCCGCCAAGGAAGTCGGCTTCGAAGTCGTCGGCATGGGCTGCTACAACCGCGAGATGGCGCGGCCCCTGCGCACCGCGGCCGCCGAATACGGGCTCGAGGCGCTCATTACCGACGATTACCTCGAGGTCGAAAAGGCGATCGAGGCTGCGGCGCCGGAGCTGATCCTTGGCACGCAGATGGAACGCAACATCGCCAAGAAGCTGGGCCTGCCCTGCGCGGTGATCTCGGCGCCCGTCCATGTGCAGGACTTCCCCGCCCGCTACGCCCCGCAAATGGGCTTTGAAGGCGCGAACGTCCTTTTTGACACTTGGGTGCATCCGCTGGTGATGGGCCTTGAGGAACATCTGCTGACGATGTTCCGCGAAGATTTCGAATTCCACGACGCGGCCGGGGCCAGCCATCATGGCGGCAAGGCGGTCGCGCGCGAAGAATCCCCTGTTGCCCCGGCCGATCTGGCCCCAGCGGCGACCTCCGACACCCCGGCAGCGCCCTCGCCGGTAGTCGTGACCCAGGCCAGCGGTGAAATCCGCTGGATGCCCGAGGCCGAGCGCGAATTGCGCAAGATCCCGTTCTTTGTCCGGGGCAAGGCCAAGCGCAACACCGAACTTTATGCCGCGCACAAAGGCGTGTGCGACATTACCGTCGAAACCCTCTATGAGGCCAAGGCCCATTATGCACGATGAGTCGATGAGCGGAACCATGCCGCTGCCGCCGCACCGTCCGGGCGGCTATAACGTCGTGATCATCACGCTTGACCAGCATGCCGCCGGTCCGGCTGCCCGCGCGCTGCCGCGGCTGCAACACGACTTCCCCGACATCCATGTGTCCGTCCATGCCGCCGCCGAATGGTCGGAAAACCCGGCCAAGCTGGCGGCTGCGAAAGCGGCCGTCCTTGGCGCGAATATCGTTGTCGCGAACCTTCTGTTCATCGACGAGCATCTGCAGGCGATCCTGCCCGAGATGACCGCCGTGCGCGACAATCTGGATGCCTTTGTCGGCATGGTTGCCGATCCGCAGATCGTTCGTCTGACGAAGATGGGCGATCTGGACATGACCAAGCCCGCTTCGGGGCCGATGGCGCTTTTGAAAAAGCTGCGCGGCAAGTCCGAGCCGGGCGCGGGATCGGCCGAAAAGCAGATGTCGATGCTGCGCACGATCCCCAAGATGCTGAAATTCATCCCGGGCAAGGCGCAGGATCTGCGCGCCTGGTTCCTGTGCATGCAATATTGGCTGGGCGGGTCCGAGGACAACATCGAATCGATGGTCCGCTATCTGGTGGGCCGCTATGCCGACAACCGCGACTGGCGCGGCATCAAGGCGGCGGCGCCGATCGACTACCCCGAGGTCGGGCTTTATCACCCCGACATGCCGGGCCGGATCACCACCGATCCCGCCAAGCTGCCGCAACCCGCAAACCCGGTCGCCACGATCGGCATCCTGATGCTGCGCAGCTATATCCTCGCCAAGGACACCGCGCATTATGATGCGGTGATCCGCGAATTGCAGGCGCATGGCGTCGCCGTTCTGCCCGCCTTTGCCGGGGGGCTGGATGGCCGCCCGGCGATCGAGGAATTCCTGCACGGCAAGATCGACACGCTGCTGTCGCTCTCGGGCTTCTCGCTTGTGGGTGGCCCGGCCTATAACGACAGCGATGCGGCGGTCGAAACGCTGAAAGCGCTGGATGTGCCTTACGTCACCGCGCAGCCGCTGGAATTCCAGACGCTTGGGCAATGGCGGGCCTCGGGCGGCGGGCTCGGCCCGGTGGAAACCACCATGCTGATCGCGCTGCCGGAAATCGACGGCGCGACGAACCCGACCGTCTTTGCCGGCCGCCATGATCCGGCGGGCTGCCTGACCTGTGCGCGCGGCTGCAAACCCGATCCGGAAGCCGAAAGCCACGCCATGGCCCCCTGCCCCGAGCGGATCGAGACGCTGGTGGACAAGGTCGTCCGCATGGCGAAGCTGCGCCGCTCGAAGGTCGCGGAACGCAAGGTCGGCATCGTGCTTTACGGCTTCCCGCCGAATGCGGGCGCTGCCGGGACCGCCGCTTATCTCTCGGTCTTTGAGAGCCTTTTCAACGTGATGCACGCGATGAAGGCCTCGGGCTACCAGATGGGCGAGCTGCCCGAAAGCGTGCAGGAGCTGCGCGATGCGGTGCTGTGCGGTCCGAACACGACGCATGGCCAACCGGCGCAGATCGCGGCCCGGATTCCGGCCGCCGAATTCGTCGCCCGCACGAAATGGCTCAAAGACATCGAAGCCGCCTGGGGCTCGACCCCCGGCAAGCACCAGACCGACGGGCGGGACGTGTTTGTCCTTGGCCGTCAGTTCGGCAATGTCTTCGTCGGCCTGCAGCCGGTCTTCGGCTACGAGGGCGACCCGATGCGGCTCCTTTTTGAGAAAGGCTTCGCGCCGACCCATGCCTTTGCGGCCTTCTACCGCTGGCTGCGCGAGGATTTCGCCGCCGACACGCTGTTGCATTTCGGCATGCACGGGGCGCTTGAGTTCATGCCCGGCAAACAGGCGGGCATGTGCGAAAGCTGCTGGCCGGATCGGCTGATCGGCAACCTGCCGAACGTCTATCTGTATGCCGCCAACAACCCGTCGGAAGCGACGCTGGCGAAACGCCGCTCGAATGCGGTGATCGTCTCGCACCTGACCCCGCCGCTCGCACAATCGGGGCTGTACAAGGGCCTGGCCGAGATCAAGGAAAGCCTTGGCCGTCTGCGCGCCCTGCCGCCCGACTCGCCCGAGCGTGAAGACCTGGAAGCGCTTGTGCGCGAGCAGGCCAAGGGCGTGAACATGGACGCCAGCGACCTTTCCACGCTGTGGGAGAAACTCCTGGAAACCGAGGGCGCGCTGATCACCGAAGGCCTGCATGTCGTCGGCCGTCCGATGACGGCAGAGGCGCGGGCCGAGATGCTGGCCCTGATGCCGGAGAATGCCGACCGTGCGCGGGCGGACAAGCTTCTGCAGGAAGAGCATGAAATCGCGGGGCTTTTGCACGCGCTCGATGGCCGCTACGTGCCGCCGGTGCCGGGGGGCGATCTGGTGCGCTCGCCCGAGATCCTGCCCACGGGGCGCAACATCCACGCCTTCGACCCGTTCCGCATGCCGACCGCCTTTGCGATCAAGGACGGCGCGGCGCAGGCGGCGCGGTTGCTCGCCACGCACCCCACCCTGCCGCGCTCGATCGCGCTGGTTCTGTGGGGGTCGGACAACATCAAGTCGGACGGTGGTCCGATCGGTCAGGCGCTGGCGCTGATGGGCGCGCGGCCGCGGTTCGACAATTACGGGCGCCTGGCCGGGGCGGAGCTGATCCCGCTTTCGGAACTGGGCCGTCCGCGCATCGACGTGGTGATGACGCTCTCGGGCATCTTCCGCGACCTGCTGCCCTTGCAGACGAAGCTTCTGGCCGAGGCCGCCTATCTGTGCGCCAGCGCGGAAAACGAGCCCCTGGCGCAGAACTTCATCCGCGCCAATGTGCTGGCGACGATGCAGGACACCGGAATGGACTTCGAGACCGCCTCGCTGCGGGTGTTCTCGAATGCCGAAGGGGCTTACGGCTCGAACGTCAACACGCTGGTCGGCTCGGCCGGGTTTGGCGACGAAGACGAGCTGGCCGATGCCTATGAGGCCCGCAAGTCCTTTGCCTATGGCCGCGACGGCAAGTCGACGAAACAGGTGAACCTGCTGCAAAACGTGCTGTCCAAGGTCGATCTGGCCTATCAGAACCTTGAATCCGTCGAACTGGGCGTGACCACCGTCGATCACTATTTCGACACGCTGGGCGGCATCGCGCGGGCGACGAAACGGGCGCAGGGCGGCAAGGAAACGCCGGTCTATATCGGCGACCAGACCCGCGGCGCGGGCACGGTGCGCACGCTGCAAGACCAGATCGCGCTGGAAACCCGGGCCCGCTCGCTCAACCCGAAATTCTACGAAGGGTTGCTGAAACACGGGGCCGAAGGCGTGCGGCAGATCGAAGCGCAGGTCACGAACACCCTTGGCTGGTCCGCCACGACAGGGCAGGTTGAGCCTTGGGTCTATCAACGGCTTTCGGAAACCTTTGTCCTTGACGACGAGATGCGCGAGCGTCTGGCCAGCCTGAACTCGGCTGCGTCAAGCCGGATGGCGCAACGGCTTCTGGAAGCTTCAGACCGCAACTACTGGCAGCCGGATCCGGCGACGCTGGCGGCTTTGCAAGCCGCGGCGGACGAGCTCGAAGACCGGATGGAAGGCGTTGCGGCAGAATGAGATGGACGACTACGAAAAGGAGGGCCGCATGAGCCCGCGCGACGATATTCCCGACCTGAAGGGCTTCGACGGTGACGGCGAGGGCTCGGTGCAGGTGCACGACAGCGAAGACATCGGCCTCGATGTCGGCGGCGCGCGCGTGTTCTCGGTCTATGGCAAGGGGGGGATCGGCAAATCGACGACTTCCTCGAACCTCTCGGCCGCGTTCTCGCTTCTGGGCAAGCGCGTGCTGCAGATCGGCTGCGATCCGAAACATGACAGCACCTTCACCCTGACGGGTCGGCTGCAGGAAACCGTGATCGACATCCTCAAGCAGGTGAACTTCCACCCCGAAGAGCTGCGCCCCGAGGATTACGTGACCGAAGGCTTCAACGGCGTGATGTGCGTCGAAGCGGGCGGCCCGCCCGCGGGCACCGGCTGCGGCGGCTATGTGGTGGGTCAGACGGTGAAACTGCTCAAGCAGCATCACCTTCTGGAAGACACTGACGTGGTGGTCTTCGACGTTCTGGGCGACGTTGTCTGCGGCGGCTTTGCGGCGCCGCTGCAACATGCCGACCGGGCGCTGATCGTGACCGCGAACGACTTCGACAGCATCTATGCGATGAACCGCATCATCGCGGCGGTGCAGGCGAAATCGGTGAACTACAAGGTCCGTCTGGCGGGCTGCGTGGCGAACCGCTCGCGCGAGACGAACGAGGTGGACCGCTACTGCGAGGCCGCCAACTTCAAGCGCATCGCCCATATGCCGGATCTGGACAGCATCCGCCGGTCGCGGCTGAAGAAGCGCACGCTCTTCGAGATGGACGACGCCGAGGATGTGGTGATGGCGCGTGCCGAATACATCCGTCTGGCCGAGACGCTCTGGCGCTCGACCGGCGAGCCGGGCCTGACGCCCGAGCCGCTGACCGATCGCCATATCTTCGAACTTCTGGGATTCGACTGAGATGCCCTCCGATTACGCAGAGATCCGCAACCGCGTCGAACACTATTTCGACCGCACCGCGACCCGTGCCTGGGCGCGGCTGACCACCGCGGATGAAAAGGTGAGCAAGGTCCGCCAGACCGTCCGCGAAGGCCGCGACACGATGCGCGCCGTCATGCTCTCGCGCCTGCCCGACGATCTGACCGGCTGCCGCGTCATGGATGCGGGTTGCGGCACCGGGCTGACGACGGTGGAACTGGCCCGGCGCGGCGCCGATGTGGTGGCGGTGGATATCTCGCCGCAGCTGATCGACATCGCCAAGGACCGCCTGCCGCCCGAGCTGCGCGGCAAGGTCAGCTTCCATGTCGGCGACATGGCGGACCCGGCCCTTGGCCAGTTCGATTATGTCGTCGCGATGGACAGCCTGATCTATTACCGCGCGCCGGATATCGGCCGGGTGCTGACGGAACTGGGCAAGCGCACGCACAGCGCCATCGTCTTCACCGTCGCGCCGAAAACGGCCTTCCTGATGGCGTTCTGGTGGCTGGGCAAGCTTTTCCCGCGCTCGAACCGCTCGCCGGTGATGATCCCGCATGCGCTGGACAAGCTGCAGCGCCATGCGGGCGACAGCCTGATCAAGATCGACCGCGTCGCGCGCGGTTTCTACATCTCGGAATGCCTGGAGTATCGGCCATGATACTCTCCCGCCGCATGATCGGTTCGCTGGCGATGACCTGGCTGCCCTTCGCCGATGCGGCGTCCGAAACCCTGCCGCTGCGGCAATTGCTGCGGCTGTCGCTGTTTCAGGTTTCCGTCGGCATGGCGCAGGTGCTGCTTCTGGGCACGCTCAACCGGGTGATGATCCTGGAGCTGGGCGTGCCCGCGCTTGTCGTCGCCGCGATGATCTCGATCCCGGTGCTGGTGGCGCCGTTCCGCGCCATTCTTGGCCACCGCTCCGACACCTACCGCTCGGCGCTTGGCTGGAAGCGGGTGCCCTATCTGTGGTTCGGTTCGCTCTGGCAGATGGGCGGGCTGGCGCTGATGCCGTTCTCGCTGATCCTGCTGTCGGGCGATCAGACCATGGGCCCCGCCTGGGCGGGCGAGGCCTTTGCGGGCGTGGCCTTCCTGATGGCGGGCGTCGGCATGCACATGACGCAGACCGCGGGTCTGGCGCTGGCCGCCGACCGCGCGACCGAGGAAACCCGGCCGCAGGTGGTGGCGCTGCTTTACGTGATGTTCCTGATCGGCATGGGCATTTCCGCCGTCATCGTCGGCTGGCTGCTGCGCGACTTCGACCAGATCACCCTGATCCGCGTCGTGCAGGGCTGCGGGGCGATGACGCTGGTTCTGAACGTCATTGCGCTGTGGAAACAGGAAGTGATGCGGCCGATGACCAAGGCCGAACGCGAAGCCCCGCGGCAAAGCTTCCGCGAGGCCTGGGGGCTTCTGGCGGCCGAGACCGGCGCCCTGCGGCTTCTGGCCACGGTCATGGTCGGCACGCTTGCCTTTTCGATGCAGGACGTGCTTCTCGAACCCTATGGCGGTCAGGTGCTTGGCCTGAAGGTGGGGCAGACGACCTGGCTCACCGCGGGCTGGGCCTTTGGCGCGCTTGTCGGTTTCATCTGGTCGGCACGGCGCCTTTCGCAAGGGGCCGTGGCGCATCGCGTCGCTGCGCGCGGGCTTCTGGTCGGCATCGTCGCCTTTACGGCGGTGCTGTTCTCGCCGCTTTTCGGCAGCAAGGTGCTGTTCTTCGCTTCTGCCATGGGCATCGGCCTTGGCAGCGGCATGTTCGGAATTGCCACGCTGACCGTGGCGATGATGGTGGTCGTGCGGGGTGCTTCCGGCATCGCGCTCGGCGCCTGGGGTGCGGCGCAGGCCACGGCGGCGGGGCTTGCGGTCTTCATCGGGGGTGCGACGCGTGACCTCGTTGCCCACGCCGCCGCAGCGGGGTATCTGGGGTCACTCCATAGCCCGGCGCTCGGCTACACGGTGGTCTATGTGACCGAAATCGGACTGCTCTTCATCACCCTTGCCGTGCTCGGACCGCTCGTTCGCCCCGGCAGCCTTTTCCCCAAGAAGCCGGAAGCCGGCGAGGCTCGGATCGGCCTTGCCGAATTTCCAACCTGACAAAGGAGGACCAACATGGTCGGTGTCAATTTCTTCGGAGACTTCGATCTGGCCAGTCTTGCAATCTGGTCGTTCTGGGCGTTTCTCGCCTATCTGATCTACTATCTGCAAACCGAGAACATGCGCGAAGGCTATCCGCTCGAAAACGACGACGGCAAGCTCTCGCCCAACCAGGGCCCGTTCCCGGTGCCCTCGCCCAAGACCTTCGATCTGGCCGATGGCCGCAAGATCGTCGTTCCCTCGGTCGAGAACGAAGAAGCCCACCGTCGCACCGACCTCGCGCTCGAGCGCACCTCGGTCAACGAAGGCTATCCGTTCCGTCCGACCGGCAACCCGATGCTGGACGGCGTGGGCCCGGCTTCCTGGGTGCCGCGGCGGGACGAACCCGAGGTTGACGCGCATGGTCACAACAAGATCCAGCCGATGCGCAAGACCGAGATGAAGGTTTCGGCCGGTCGCGATCCGCGCGGGATGCCGGTGCAGGCGGGGGATACCGAAGTGGTCGGCAAGATCGTCGACATGTGGGTGGACATCCCCGAGCAGCTGGTCCGTTATCTCGAGGTCGAACTGAACTCGGGCAAGAAGAAGCTGCTGCCGATGACCATGCTGAAGATCTGGTCGGATCGTGTGCGCGTCAACGCGATCACCTCGGACCTGTTCGACACCATCCCCGACATCAAGTCGCCGGACGTGGTCACCAAGCTCGAAGAAGACAAGATCTCGGCCTATGTCGCCGGGGGCTACATGTACGCCAAGGGTGTCAAACCCTACGCGCTCTGATGCGAGCCTACGGGGACGGCGCGCGCCCGCGCCGTCCCGTCTGACCGCACTACTGGAATACGGAGGTCTGCATGTCAGACCATGACTTCGACTTCGAACCCCAGCCGGGGATCCCCGCTCCCCTGCCGGAAGGCGAGGAGATTCTCTGGCAAGGCAAGCCCGACATGTGGATGCTGGCGCGCGACGCGTTCAAGATCCGCTGGATGACGGGCATCATGCTGTTTGTCGCCGCCTGGCGCACCGCGCTTTACTGGCACGAGGAAGGCGCCCGGGTGGCGCTGCCCACCGCCGTCCTGTTCCTTCTGATGGCCGCTGTCGTCTACGGGCTGATGCTTCTGCTCGCCTTCGCGCAGGCCCGTGCCGCGATCTACACCATCACCTCGGCCCGCGTGATCCTGCGCATCGGCGCCGCGCTGCAGGTGACCTTCACCATTCCCTTCACCGTGATCGAATCGATGTCGCTGGCCAAGCTGGGCCGCAAGGGCTTCGGCACGATCGCGCTGCAGAACCGCTCGGACATGCGCCTGTCCTATGGCGTGCTCTGGCCGCATGCGCGCCCCTGGCATTTCCGCGTGCCGCAGGCCGCCTTCCGCTGCATCCCCGAGGCCGAAAAGGTCGCCCGCATCCTCTCCGAGGCCGCGCAGGCGAAACTGAACGAACCGCAGGTCGTCGCCGCGCCGAAAGCCGGCGCCGCTCTGGCCGTGGCGGAATAAGGGGACCCCGATGGCACAGCTTCCGCTTTCCCCTGCCCCGCAGCGCCCCGAGACGAAAACCCCCGGCAAGCCCGAGGCCGAGCTGATCCCGAAACCGCTGTTGCGGGCGATGATCGGCATCGCGCTTCTGTCGCTGGCGCTGACCACCTATGCGGTGCTGACCGGGCGCCCGCACGAAGGCGTGCCCGCCCCGGGCAAGGTCGTCGCCGAAAAGCTGGTCGTGCTCAAGGATATCGACGCCCGTCACGCCACCGTCTCCGACCCCGAGGGCAATATCCTGCTGGATCTGCCCGAAGGCGGTTTCGTCGATGTGATGGCGGCGGCCGTGCGCCGCTCGCGCGCCGTGGCGCGGATCACCGACAACCCGCCGGTGCGGATCGTGCGCTATGACAACGGCCGTCTGGCGATGGAAGACCCGGCCACCGGCTGGTCCACCGAACTTTACGCCTTTGGCGCCGACAGCAAGGCCGCCTTCGAGCGTATTCTCGACATGAAGTGAGGAACCCATGCCCGCTTTGAAAAGCCACGTGCGACCGAATTCCGCCGCCCCGGCGCGGCGGCAGCCGTGGCCCTGCGGGTCTTGCGTTACCGCCCCCGTGGCGGTTCGGATCGGGGCGATGGGCGCGTCCCCCGGTCCAGCGCGGCGCCCCCATCACCGGGGGTGCCGCGCATGAACAATCCCTGGCTCGTGGCGCTGACGACGATCTTCGTGTGGTGGTTTTCCACCGGCGCGATCCTGTGGCGCATCCGCCGGGCCGACTTGTCGGGCCGGGCGGCGCATATGCGCTCGGTCGTCGGCGGGCTGCCGCTGCTGATCGGCGGCTATATCGCCATGGCCAATTCCGCCGATGACACCTCGGTGCGCGGCGCCCATGTCGCCTTCCTCTCTGCCGTTTCGGTCTGGGGCTGGTTCGAACTTGCGTTTCTCTCGGGCGTCGTCGCCGGTCCGAACCGCGATCATTGCCCGCCCTTCGCCTCGATGACGGAACGGTTCCTCCGCTCGGTCGGCACGCTTCTGTGGCATGAAATCGGCCTGATCTCGGCCTTGATCCTCTGCGCGGTGCTGGTCTGGACCGGCGAGAATCACTTCGGCCTCTGGACCTTCGCGACGCTGTTCTTCGCCCGGGTCTCGGCGAAGCTGAACCTGTTCCTGGGCGTGCCGCGGATCAACACCCAGTTCCTGCCGAAACCGCTGGCCCATCTGGCCAGCCATTTCCGCCACGCCCGGATGAACTTCCTGTTCCCGGTCTCGATCACCGTGCTGACCTTTGCCACCGGCTGCTGGATGGAACGGGCGGCGGATGCGCAGACCGACGGCATCTTCATCGGCTTCGTGCTGCTGACCGTGCTGACCGCGCTTGCGCTTCTGGAACACTGGTTCATGGTGCTGCCGCTGCCCGACCAGAAGCTCTGGACCTGGATGCTGCCCTCGGTCGAGGATCCGGCCGAAACGGTGGCCGAGCCGGTGCCGGGGCGCATCCCCGTGGGCGAGTGACGCGCGACTTCGTGAACGCCACGCCGCGCGGAATGTGACGACGTCACAGACACCCCCTGCCCTGCCCGCTTATCTGCCCGCATCCGGTTCTGTCACAAGGTGTTCCCCGATGCGCGTCCTTCCTCTTCCGCTTCTGATCGCGCTTGGCTTTCCGGCCGCGGCGCTGGCGGGCAACCAGACCGCCGACTGCATGGCACAGGCAACGACCCCCGCAGAGCAGCTGGCCTGTGTCGGCAAATCCTCGGAGGCCTGCCGGTCGCATCTGGTCGATGCCCAGCCCGCGCTGGTGGCGGGCTGCATCACCGACGAGGTGGGCTGGTGGCGGCACAGGCTGATGGATGCCGAGGCGGCGATGCAGGCGCGGGCGGAAAAGCTTGATGTGCCCTATACGAAACAGATCGCCGAGGGGGCGCCGCGCCTGACCGATGATTTCGAGGCGATGCGCAAGGCCTGGGCCAGCTGGGCCGAGAAGCGCTGCACCTTCGAGGCGATGGCGCATCGCAATTCGCCGCGACGGATGGTATATGCGATCGACTGTCACCTGCACCTGACGGCCGAACAGGCGCTTTATCTTGAAGCCGCGGCCAAGGGCAAGTAATTCAAGGATCCTTCCATGCTCATCGCTGTCGCCAGCCAGAATTTCCGCACCATTTCCGGCCAGGCCGGAGAGACCGGCCCGTTCCTGATCTACGAGGTCGCGGCGGGGGCCAAGGCGCAGGAAGTGGCGCGGATCGACCTGCCCGAGGCGCTGCGGATGCCCGCCGAGGATCCCGCCTCCCCGCATCCGTTCGACGACATGACGGCGGTGATTTCCGCCGCCGCGACCGAGGCTTTCGGCGACCGGATGGCGGCGCGCGGCGTTCTGGCCGTGGTCAGCGAGGAAGAGACCGATCCGGCCAGCGCTGCGGCTTCGCTTGCCGTGGCCATCGTCGAGGCGCTTTCGGCCGCGGGGATGCGGCTGGAGGATCTGGAGGGCTGCGGTTGTGGCGATCACGGCCGCGAGGGCTGCGACGGTCAGGGCGGCTGCGGCGGCCATGACCATGACCACGGGCACGACCACGGCGGTTGCGGCTGTGGCGGCGGCGGGCATCACCACGGGCGCGGGCATGGCCACGGGCGCCGTCGCGGTGGGCGCGGCTGCGGCTGTGGCGGCCAGGATCATGCGGCCGAGGCGGTTCCGGTGCTGCGCGATGCGCCGCGCCAGGGCGGCGGCTGTGGCTGCGGCGGCGGCGGCTCTTGCCGGGGCTGAGCCCCGTCCTATCTGACCCAAACCCAAATCCGGAGCGACCATGACCGAGCGCAAGCCCGATATGAAACCCATGCCCGTGCCGTCCTCGCGTTTCGTGCGCGCGGCGAAGCTTGGCGGGCTGGCCTCCAGCATCGCGGGCTCGGTGATGGCCGAGGGGGCGAAAAGCCTTGCCCGCGGCCAGCGCCCGGTGATGAGCGATCTGCTGCTGACGCCGCAAAACGCGCTCAAGGTCGCCGACAAGCTGGCGCAGATGCGCGGCGCGGCGATGAAGATGGGGCAGCTGATGTCGATGGACGCGGGCGAGATGCTGCCGCCCGAGCTGTCGCAGATCATGGCCCGGCTGCGCGCCGAGGCGCATTTCATGCCGCCCGCGCAGCTGAAAAAGGTGCTGATCGCCGCTTGGGGTCCGGATTTCCTCAAGCATTTCAAGAAATTCGACGTGCATCCCATCGCCGCCGCCTCGATCGGGCAGGTGCACCGGGCCTGGACGAAAGACGGCCGCGATCTGGCGATCAAGGTGCAATATCCGGGCGTGCGCAAGTCGATCGATTCGGATGTCGACAATGTCGCGACGCTGATGAAGATTTCGGGCCTCGTGCCGAAGGGGCTCGATATCGCGCCGATGCTGGAGGAGGCGAAGCGGCAGCTGCACGAAGAGGCCGATTACGAGCGCGAGGGCAAGTATCTGGCGCTGTTCGGGCAACTCAAGGAAAACAGTGCCGATTTCACCGTGCCCGCGCTGCATGCCGATCTGACCACGCGCGAGGTTCTGGCGATGTCTTTTGTCGAAGGCGTGCCGATCGAAAGCCTGGAAACCGCGCCGCAGGCGGAACGCGACCGGGTGATGCGGCTGATCGTCGATCTGATCTTCCGCGAACTCTTCGACTACCGGCTGATGCAGACCGACCCGAATTTCGCCAATTTCCGCTACGATCCGGCAACGGGGCGGGTGATCTTGCTCGATTTCGGCGCGACGCGGGAATTCCCCGAGGCTTTTGCCGACCGCTATCGGCGGCTTTTACGCGCGGGGCTCGATGACGACATGACCGGCGTGCGCGATGCCGCGCGCGAGATCGGTTTCCTGCATGCCGAGATGCCCGAGGATCTGGAGGCGCTGCTGCTCGAGATGTTCCGGATGTCGGTCGAGCCCCTGCGTCAGCCCGGGTTTTACGATTTCGGCCAGAACGATCTGGCGCTGCGGATGCGCGACGAAAGCCTGGCCTTGCAGTCGCATCGGCATCATTTCCGCTTCCCGCCGGTGGACAGCCTGTTTCTGCAGCGCAAATTCGGCGGCGTCTATCTTCTGGCCACGAAGCTGCGCGCCCGGATCGACCTGCGCAACGTCGTCGAAAGCTGGCTTTAAAACCGCACCACCACCCGCGCCCGCCCGGCGCGGATGGTCTTGTCGACACTGGCGCCCATCGCCGCCGCCAGGGCCGCGACGATGGAAAGCCCCAGCCCCAACCCGCGCGAGCCCGGCCCCTTGGCAAAGGGCGCCTCGACAAAGGCCGTCTGCGCGGTCGGGTTCTCGATCATCAGCGCCGCTCCGCCGCCGTCACCGGCCAGAGAAATCACCACCCGCACCGGCCCGGTGCCGTGTTCCAGCGCGTTTTCCAGCAGGTTGCGGATCAGGATCGCCAGCGCATCGGCATCGACGGGCAGGCTCAGGCTTTCGACATCGCCATCGTCGAAGCGCACCTCTGCCCCCTGCCGCCGCGCCTCCTCGACCAGAAGCCGCGCCACCTGCACCAGATCCGAGGGGCCGCGCCCCAGACCCAGCCCGGCCTCGGACCGCGACAGCTGCAACAGCCGCTCCACCCGCCGGGTCAGATCATCGAGCATCGGCAGCGCCGCCGCCGCCCCCGGCCCGCCCAGCAGATCCAGCCGCCCCCGGATCGCCGCGATCGGCGTGCGCAGCTCATGCGCGGCATTGGCGACGAAGCGGCGCTCGATCGCGCGCAGATCGTCGATCCGCGCCAGATAGCCGTTCAGCCCGTGCGCGAGCGGGCGCAATTCCCGCGCCAGACCGGCCTCGGGCAGGGGCGAAAGATCGTCGGGACCGCGCCCGGCAATCGTTCCCGCCAGATCGTCAAGCGGCGCCAGCGCGCGGCGCAGCGCCCGCCGGATGCCAAGGATCAGCAGCGCCACCACCGGGCCGACCAGGATCAGCAGCGACACCGCCGCCTCGGCCATTTCCGAGCGCCGCCAGGCCTGGTTATGCGCCACCTCGACCACTTCGTGATCGCCGCTGCGCCGCAAAACGCGCCAGCCCGCGTGATCGAAATAGCCGTCCACCGCGGGCGAAACCCAGGGCACTGCCGGTTCGGGCGCGCCGGGGCGGATGATCCGCAACAGCCGCTGATCCTGCCCGGGCGAGACCCCCACCAGCCGCGGCACCGCCGGATTGCTGCCGGTTTCGAGTGCGAGGATCGTCGTCTCGGCGACCAGTTCCAGCTCCTCGTCGAAGCCCTCGCTCATCTCGCGGTCGATGAAAAGCGCGGTCAGCGCCACCGTGCCCAGCCAGCCCAGCGCCACCACCCCCAGCACGGCGCGCAACAGCCGGTTGCGGATCGACAGCGGCGCGCGGCTCATGGCAGCACATAGCCCAGACCGCGCCGGGTCTCGATCACCGCGGGGCCCAGCTTCGCGCGCAACCGCGAGACATAGACCTCGATCGCATTGCCCTCGATCCGGTCGTCAAAGGCGTAAAGCGCCTCTTCCAGCGCGGATTTGCCCAGAACCCGGCCGCGCGCGCCCAAAAGCGCCTCGAAGAGCGCCCATTCCCGCGCCGTCAGCCGCACCTCGGCCCCCGCCCGCCAGACCCGGGCAAGCGCCCGGTCCACTTCCAGCTCGCCCAGCACGATCCGCGCCTCGGGCACGCCCTGCGCGCGCCGGGCATGGGCCCGGATGCGGGCGGACAATTCGTTCAGATCGAAGGGCTTGACCACGTAATCATCGGCCCCGGCATCCAGCCCCGCGATACGGTCGGAAATCTGGTCGCGGGCGGTGGCGATGATGACCGGCGTGCGGTCGCCACGGTCGCGGCAGTCGCGCAGCACCGCCAGCCCCGAACCGTCGGGCAGGCCCAGATCCAGGATCACGCAGGCATAGTCGCTGACCGCCAGCGCCGTGCGCGCGCCCTCGACATCGGTCGCCAGATCGACGGCATGGCCCTCGGCGCGCAGATGGCGCGCAAGGGTCTCGGCCAGATCGGCGGTATCTTCGACCAGAAGCAGACGCATGCCCCCGGCATAACCGCGCCCGCGTCCTTTGACGAGGATTTTTCCGCCCCCGCCCGCGATCGTAAGGCTGGCGCAAGGCAGCGCGGCGAGATCGACGGCAAGACCCGCAAGGAGACGGACCAGATGTCGAGCACCCCCCTTCCCTTTTCGCCGCCCGGACCCGGCAGGGCCCCCGCCCCGTCGCGGGTGCAGCTGAGCCCCTGGGGGCTCAATCTGCTGGTCGCGGCCTATCTGCTTTTGGCGCTGAACGGCGGCCTGTGGTCGGCGATCTTCCGGGTCTTCGCCAAGGATCCGGTGGCGCTGGTGGCCTTTGGCGCCTCGGTCAGCGTGCTTTTGCTGCTGCTGATGGCCTTTGTCACCCTGCCCCGGCTGCAGCGTCCAGCGCTGGCGCTGATGATCCTGACCGCCGCCGTGGCCGAGCATTTCCGCGCCGCCTATGGCGTGCTGATCGACCGCGACATGATCCAGAACGCCATGCTGACCACGACGACGGAAAGCAAGCATCTGTTCACGCTGCAGTTTTTCCGCGATATCGGGCTGTGGGGCGTGCTGCCCGCGGCGCTGATCTTCGTCCTGCCGCTGAAGCCGGTGCGGCTGCGCAGCCTGATCTGGCGCTGGCCGCTGGGGATTGCCCTGACGACGGCGCTGCTGTTGGGGCTTCTGGTCAGCAATTACCGCAGCTTCGCCCCCGCCGTGCGCAACCACCGCGAGATGCTGGCCGCCTTCCAGCCCGGGGCGCCGCTGCGGGCGATGGCGCGCTATGGCGTGCTGCGCTTTGCTACCGCCGACATCACCGCCGCGCCCTATGGCCGCGATGCCCGCCCGGGGCCCTTGCTGCAGGCGGCGCAAAAGCCGGTGCTCTTCGTGCTTTTCGTCGGCGAGACCGCGCGGGCGCAGAATTTCGGGCTGAACGGCTATGGGCGCGACACCACCCCGGAACTGGCGAAACTTGACGTGGTGAATTTCACCGACACCTCTTCTTGCGGCACCTCGACCGCGGTGTCGGTGCCCTGCATGTTTTCCGATCTGGGCACCGAGGGCTATGCGCAAAAGCGCTTCCTTGGCCGCGAAAATCTGGTCGACATCCTGGCCCATGCCGGGCTGAAGGTGGAATGGATCGACAACAACACCGGCGATCAGCAGGTGGCGAAACGGCTGGGCCCGGTGACGCGGGTCGATGCGACGCTGGATCCGGCCGCCTGTGCGGGGGGCGAATGCACCGATGCCGCCTTCCTGCCGATCATCAAGGCGCGGATGGAGACGATCACCGAAAACACCGTGCTCGTCCTGCACATGATCGGCAGCCACGGGCCGGCCTATTACCTGCGCTACCCGGCCGATCAGGCGGTGTTCAAACCCGATTGCCGGTCTTCGGCCTTTGCCGATTGCAAGGCCGAGGAAATCGTCAACGCCTATGACAATTCGATCCGCATGACCGATCATGTGCTGGCCGAGACGGTGCGGATGATGGCGGCGCAAGACCGCGTGATCCCGGCGATGTATTTCGTCTCGGATCATGGCGAAAGCCTTGGCGAGAAAGGGCTTTATCTGCATGCCGCGCCGATGTTCATGGCGCCTGACGAACAGCGCAAGGTGCCCTTCGTGATCTGGCTGTCGCAGGCCTTCCAGGACGCGATGCAGGTGCCGCAAGCCTGTCTGGCGGCGCAATCCGGGGCGGCGGTGTCGCATGACAACCTCTTCCATTCGGTGCTGGGCCTGCTCGACATCCGGACCTCGGTGCGCAAGGATGCGCTGGATCTGAGCCACGACTGCCGCAAGGGGGGGGCGTGATGACCAAGCCGGAAGAACCCGCGCCGCAGGTGGTGCCGCCGCGGCCGGGGCTGGGGCATCTGATCGATGCGACCGGCTATTCGCTCTCCGGGATGGGGCGGCTTTGGCGCGAGACCGCCGCCCGGCAGGAACTGATCCTGGGCGCCGTCGCGCTGGGGCTTTTGGCGCTTTTCGGTGCGTCGGCGGCGCACTTCTTGGGCTTTGGCGTGCTTTTCGCGCTGCTTCTGGCCGTCGAGGCGCTGAACACCGCGATCGAGGTGCTGACCGACCGGATCTCGCCCGAATGGTCGCGGGCGGCCAAGGACGCCAAGGATCTGGGCTCGCTGGCCGTCGGGCTGATGGTGCTGTGCAATGTCGGTTTCGTCGCGGCGGTGGGGCTTGGCCTCGTCTGAGCGGGCCGGATGGACAAAGACGTGCCGCCGCCCTAGGGTCCGCGCGATTTTCGCCCCGGACCCGAAAGGAGCGCCAAGATGAACGCCCGTTCCGCCGATGACGGCTGGCAGCTGCGCGCCTATCTGGCGGCGCGGCGGCTGGCGCAACCGCTGATGCGCGCGGTGCTGGCGCGGCGGCTGAAGCAGGGCAAGGAAGATCCCGCGCGCCTGCCCGAAAAGCTGGGCCGTCCGACCGCGGCGCGGCCTGCGGGGCGGCTGGTCTGGCTGCATGCGGTGGGTCTGGGCGAGGTGCTGGCGCTGCGCCCGCTGATCGCCGCGCTGCAGGCCGAGGACCCGGCCCTCTCGGTGCTGATCACCTCGACGGCGCGGTCTTCGGCGCAGGTGCTGGGGTCGAACCTGCCCGCGGGTGCGGTGCATCAGTTCCTGCCGCTGGACGGACCCGATTTCCTGCGCCGTTTTCTGGATCACTGGCGCCCGGATCTGTCGATCTGGTCGGAACAGGATCTGTGGCCGGGCGCGATCTGCGACACTGCCGCGCGCGGCGTGCCGTTGGCCTATGTGAACGCCCGGATCGGCGCCAGGGCGGCGGCGAAACGGGCGCGGCTGGGCGGGCTTTACCGCGATGTGCTCGGGCGGTTTTCCCTGATCGCGGCGCAGGATGCGGTCTCGGCCGGGCATCTGCGCGCGCTGGGGGCAGAAAGCGTGCGGGTGATGCGCTCGCTCAAGCCCGCCGCGGCGCCGCTGGGCGTCGATCCGGCCGAGCTGTCCCGGTTTCAGGCCGCGCTCTCGGGCCGCAAGATCTGGGTTGCGGCCTCCACCCATGCCGAGGACGAGGCGGTGGTGATCGCGGCCGCCAGGGCGCTTTCGGCGCAGAACCCGAGCTGGCTGTTGATCCTGGCCCCGCGCCTGCCCGCCCGGGCCGAGGCGATCCTGGATGCGCTGACAGCAGCCGGGCTGAGCAGCACCCGGCGCAGCACGGGCGGGATGCCCGAGGCCGCAACGCAGGTCTATCTGGCCGACAGTTTCGGCGAGCTTGGCCTTTGGTATCGGCTGGCCCGGGTCGCCTGTATCGGCGGCAGTTTCGGCCCCATCGGCGGCCATAACCCCTGGGAGGCCGTCTGTCTGGGCCTGCCGGTGCTTTCGGGCCCCGTCACGCATAATTTCGCCACCGATTACGCCGATCTCGCCGCCGCGGGCCTCGCGCAGCGCATCGACCCCGGCCCGGAGGCAGGCGCCACCCTGGCCCGGGCGGTGGCCGAAACCGCCCCCACCGCGCAAGACCGCGCCCGCGCGCTGGTCGCCACGGCCCGGGCCGAACTGGCGCCGCTCGCCCGCGAGCTGCTGGCACTGAGGAAAACCGACCGATGATCCTGCGGCTGTTCATGGCGCTTTACCGGCTGCTTTGGCTTTTCGGCCTGCCTTTTGTGCTGCTGTATCTCTGGCGCCGCGGCCGCCGTGACCCCGCCTATCTGCAGGCCCTGCCCGAACGCTTCGGCTTTTACCGCCGGGCGCTGCCGCAGGGCGCGCTTTGGGTGCATGCGGTCTCCTTGGGCGAGATGCGCTCGGCCCTTGCGCTGGTGCGGCGGATGCTTGATCGCGGCGAAACCGTGGTGCTGACGCATTTCACCCCGGCCGGGCGCAGCGAATCCGCCCGCGCCTTCGGCCCCGAGATCGCCGCGGGCCGGGTCGTGGTGGTCTGGGTGCCGCTGGACATGGGCTGGTGCTGGCGCCGGTTCCTGCGCGCCTGCCGCCCGCGGCTGGGCCTGACGCTGGAGGTCGAGATCTGGCCCGCGATGATCCTGGCCGCCCGCGCCGCGGGCGTTCCGCTTTTCGCCGCGAACGCGATCTACACGCAGGGCCGTTTTGCCCGTGACAGCAAGGGCTTGCGGCTGCGCCAACGGGTGATTGCGCAGCTGGCCGGGGCCTTCGTGAAATCGCGTCTGCAGGCCGAGCGTTTCGCCGCAACGGGGCTGACCGGGATCACCGTCACCGGCGAATTGCGCTTTGACCAGCCGGTGCCCCCCGCCCTGCCCGCCGCCGCCGCCCGCCTGCGCCCCGCCCTTGCCGCCGGGCGCGAGGTGATCACCCTCGCCAGCTGCGTCGAGGCGGAAGAGCCGCTTTTCACCGACGTCATCGCTGAAATCACCGCGCGGGCCCGGGCCGAAAACCGCCCCGCGCCGCTGTTCGTGCATGTCCCCCGCGCGCCGGAACGCTTTGACGCGGTGGCCACGGGGCTTGCGGCGGCGGGGCTGAACGTGCTGCGCCGCAGTGCCGCGCTTGGCCCCGATCTGGCGCCCCTCGGCCCGATCACCGCGCCCGATGTCTTTCTGGGCGACAGCCTGGGCGAGATGTTCTTTTACCTCGCGCTGGCCGACCGGGTGATTGTCGGCGGCGGCTTCAGCCCGAAGGGCGCCCATAACGTGATCGAGCCCCTGATGCTGGGCAAGCCGGTGCTGACCGGGCCGCAGGTGCACACGATCGAATATCCCTTTGCCGAGGCGGCAGCTGCGGGCGTGGCGCAAAGCCTGCCCGACCGGGCGGCGCTGCTGGCGGCACTGGCCGAACCGCCGCAGGACAACCGCGCCGCGATCGCGGCCTTTCTGGCCGAGCACGCGGGGGCCAGCGCCCGGACCCTTGCCGCGGCGGATGCGGCGCTGGCCCGGCTGGACTTGGCCGCCCGCCCGGGCCAGAACGGCGGCGACACGGAAACAGCAGGAGGCAAGCCATGATCGAGATCGCCCTTTCTTCGCCGCTGGCGCCGGATCTGGCGCTGTTGCACGAACGGCATACGGTGGCGATGCACGCCGACACGCCGCCCGAATCGATCCACATGCTGCCCGCCTCGGCGCTGGCGGCGCCGGGGATCTGGTTTTACGTGCTGCGCTTCGAGGGGCGGCCGGTGGGCATGGGCGCGCTGAAGCGGATCGACGCCCATCATGCCGAGGTGAAATCGATGCATGTGCTGTCCGAGATGCGCGGCATGGGGCTGGCGCGGGCGCTGGTCGTGCATCTGGTGGGCGAGGCGCGGCGTCTGGGCTTTGCCCGGATCAGCCTCGAGACCGGATCGCAGGACAGTTTCGGCCCGGCGCGGGCGCTGTATCTGGCCGAAGGCTTCGTCGAATGCGGCCCGTTCGAGGGCTATGGGCACGATCCGAACTCGGTCTTCATGACGCGGGCGCTGTGAATGCTTGCATGCCTTTCGCGCTTGGCGCAAAAGGGGGGCATGCGGTCCCGTAGCTCAGCTGGATAGAGCAGCTGCCTTCTAAGCAGCGGGTCGGGGGTTCGACTCCTCCCGGGATCGCCAATCCTCCTCCAGAGCTTTGTGTTCGCTCTCTTGCCCTGCGCAGCTGCGGGGCGTCGCAGGCCTTCGCCCAGGCCCCCTCCGGCCCCGCCGTGCGTCGGATTGGAAGAGTCGCGCGCGTGCAGCCCGGCCGCAAGGGCCCGGTTTCCCTGCACAAGGCCTCTGCCCGAGGCATCCGGAACGGCGGCGGGCCCGGCTTGCAGATATCGGAGGATTGGAGCGGGTGACGGGAATCGAACCCGTGTCTCTAGCTTGGAAGGCTAGGGTCTTACCATTACACAACACCCGCGCTTGTCGCCTCTTACAACCCGCAATCGCGGCTTGCAAGAGCCGGGACACGGCCGGACCGCCGCGGCGAGCCCCCGCCCCAGACCCTGCCGCCCTGCAGCGTTAATAAATCGTTAATTTTTCATTAACCAAATTATGGTCCCTTTTCTGCGGGAGGGAAGGTCCTGCCTCGGCCGGCAGGGCACTGGGGGTCATCAATGCTCACTGCACCGGATTTCGGAAGTGCCGCAGGAGAAGCCGCACCAGAGACCTGCGACGACCCGCCGCCGCCGGTCCTGATCGATTTCGACGCCACCGGCCGGATCACCGCCGTCCTCGATCCCGCCCGGCTGTTCGGGATCGCCGCGCCAAAGGCCGGAACGGCGCTGACGGATCTTTTCGCGCCCCCCGACCGGAAACGGATGGCGGATTGGCTCGCCTCGGAGGAGACGGCGGCGACGCTGCGTCTCGGGGTTGCGCGCGCGGGGGCGCCGGTCCTGCCCTGCCATGTCACCCTGTTGCGCCCGCGCCCGGCACAGCCCGGCCGCGCCGTCGTCACCGAAGCGGCCTGCGCCGAGGAACTGGCCCGCTGCCGGGCCGAACGCGACGAGATCGCCCGCTATGTCGACCACAGGGAGCTTGGCACCTGGGCCTGGAACCTGCAGACCGGCGCCCTGCGCTGCAACGACCATTGGGGCTTGATGCTTGGCTATCGGCCGGGGGAGCTCGCCCTTCCCAGCATCGACACCTGGCGGCGGCTGTGTCATCCCGACGATCTGCAGCGGGCCCAGCACGAGTTGCAACGTCATCTCGCCGGCGAAAGCCCCTGGTATGAGGTCGAAACCCGGATGCGCCATCGCGATGGCCGCTGGATCTGGGTGCGCGATGTCGGACGGCTGCAGATCAGCGACGCGCAGGGACGGCCGGAATGGATCTACGGCGTGCGCCGCAACATCGACGCGACAAGGGCACGCGAGGGGCAGTTGCGCCGGGTGCAGGGGCTTTTGGAAAAGGCCGGGGCGCTGGCGGGCTTCGGCTGCTGGGAACTCGACGTGCGCAGCGAGGAAATCTACTGGTCCGACGAGACCTGCCGGATCCATGGCATGCCGCCGGGCACGGTGCCGCCGCTGGAAAGCGCGATCGACTTCTACGCCCCCGAGGCCCGCCCGGTGGTCACCGAGGCGGTCGCGGCGGCGATGCGCGACGGCACCTCCTGGCAGTTCGAGCTGCCGCTGATCCGCGCCGACGGCACCCGGATCTGGGTGCTGTCGCTGGGCGAGGCGCAGTTCGAAGACGGCCAGCCGGTCCGCATCTGCGGCGCGTTCCAGGACATCACCGCGCGCAAGGAAGCGGAAAAACGGCTGGCAGAGGCGGCCGAGGCGGCGCGGATCGCACGCGACCGGCTGAACACGCTTGCCGACAAGGCCCCGGGGGCGCTGTTCGAACACCGCGAATTTCCCTCGGGCCGGATCGACCTGCCCTATTTCAGCGCCCGTCTGCCCGATCTGCTGGGCGTGCCCCGGGCCGCGATCGAGGCCGATGGCGCCGCCGCCGCCGCCAACATCCACCCCGAGGATGCCCCGCAACTGACCGAGGCGATCCGGACCTCGCGCGACAGCCTGACGCCGCTCGTCATCCTCTACCGGCTCCTGCATCCGCAAAAGGGCCTGCGCCGGATGCAGCTGTCCTCGATGCCAGTGCGCCAGCCCGACGGCTCGGTGATCTGGTACGGCTCGGTGCTGGACGTGACCGAGCAAAGCGCGATGCAGGCGCGGCTGGCCGAAACGCTCGAAGAGCTGCGGCTGGCGCATGAACGGCTGGACACGATCGCGCAGAACGTCCCCGGGGCGCTGTTCGAGATGCAGCGCAGCGGCGACATCGTGTCCTTCCCCTATTTCACCCACAAATTCGTCGAGCTTCTGGGCGTCACCGCGGCCGACATGCTGGCGGGCGGCCCGGCGGTGTTTCGCAACATCCCGCCCGCGGAATTCGCGGCGGTCTATGCCGCCTTCGAACGCTCGCGCGAGACGCTGTCGCAGGTCGAGGCGCGGCATCGGGTGCTTTTGCCCGACGGCAGCACGCGCTGGGTCAATCTCTGGGCCTCGCCCTCGGTGCAGGCCGACGGGCGGGTGCGCTGGTTCGGCAAGGCGCTTGACATCACCGACCGGCTGGAGATGGAGGCCCGGGCCACCGCCGCCGCCGAGGAGATCCGGCTGGCGCATGCGCGCATCGCCTCGATCCTCGACATCGTGCCGGTGGGGCTGTTCGAATATCGCCGCAGCCGCGGCGGCAGCGCCGATTTTCCCTATACGAGCGGCCGGTTCAGCGAGCTTGTGGGCCTTGATCGCGCCGCGATCGACCGGCTTGGCGGCGGCCTGCTGGACCGGGTCCTGCCCGAGGATCGCGTGGCGATGGAAGAGATGACGCGGCAGAGCGCGGCAAGCCTGACGCCCTGGCGGATGCGGTTTCGCTACATCCATCCCGAACGCGGGCAGATCTGGCTGATGGCGGCCTCGCTGCCCGAGGCGAAGCCCGACGGCACGGTGGTCTGGACCGGCGCGCTTTACGACGCCACGCCCGATGTCCTGCGCGAGGCCGAGCTGGAACGCGCCTATGCGCTGGCCGAGCGGATGCGCGGCGAAAACGAGCATCTGGCGCTGCATGACGGGCTGACGCGGCTGCCGAACCGGCGCTATTTCGACCGCCACATCGAGACCCGCCTGCGCGCGGCAGAGCTGGGCGGGCCGCGCGATTGCGTGCTGATCCAGATCGATCTCGATCATTTCAAGCAGATCAACGACACGCTGGGCCACGAGGCGGGCGACCGGGTGCTGATGCGGGTCGCCGATCTGATGCGCAGCAGCCTGCAGGCGGATGATTTCGCCGCCCGGCTTGGCGGCGACGAATTCTGCCTGCTGCTCGCGCCCGGCAGCACCGAGGTCCGGGCGCGCAAGGTGCTCGAGCGGCTGCGCAAGGGGCTGGACGAGCCGCTGCGCTACCGCGGCCATCCCTGCCGGATCAGCGCCTCCTTTGGCGTGGTGATTGCGAAGAACATCACCGATCTGGCCGAGGAATTGCAGCTTTACGCCGATGCCGCGCTCTATCGGGCGAAGGCGACGGGGCGCAACCGGGTCGAGATCTTCGACCATGCGATGGCCGAGCAGATGCATCTCGACCGGATGATGGCGGCGCAGTTCAGCGCCGCCTTCGAGCGGGACGAATTCGAACCCTGGTTCCAGCCGCAGGTCCGGGCGCAGGATCTGCGGCTGGCCGGGGTCGAGGTTCTGGTACGCTGGCGCAATCCCGAACGCGGCCTGCTGACGCCCGATGCATTCTTGCGGGTGGCGCGCGATCTGCGGATCGTCCCCGAGATCGACCGGGTGATGATGGAAAAGACCGCCGCGGTGCTGGAGCGGCTCGAGACGACGGGGATCATCTTGCCACGGATCAGCTTCAACGTCTGCACCGGGCGTCTGCACGATCCGGCGCTGCCCGCGGCGGTGCGGCGGGTCGGGCGCGGCCGGACCCGGGTGGCGCTGGAGCTGCGCGAGACCGGCGACTGGCAGGAGGAGGGCTGCGACCTGCGCGAAACCCTGGCGCGGCTGCGCGCCGAGGGGATCGACATCGAGATCGACGATTTCGGCTCGGGGCAGACCTCGATCCTCGGGCTGATGGAGATCCGGCCCGCGGCGCTGAAGATCGACCGGCGCATCGTGGCGGCGCTGCGCCGCGACACGCACGAGGCCGATCTAGTGCGGCAGATCGTGCAGATCGCCCGCACGCTTGGCGTGGCCACCATCGCCGAGGGGGTGGAGACCATGGCCCAGGCCGAGACGCTGCGGCAGATGGGCTGCGACATCCTGCAGGGCTATCTCTTCGCGCCGCCGCTCGAGGAAGCGGCCTTTCGCGACTATCTGGACCGGCAACGCGCCCCCGCCCTTGGCGGTCTGGTGTAACGGCGACGCGGCGGGGCGTCAGGCGGCGCGGCCGCGCGGCGCCGAAAGCTCGTCCTTGTCGGTGCGGAACTGCGCCACATTGGCCACCAGCGCATCGGCCTCGATCCGCAAGGCGCCCAGCGCGGCATTGGTTTGCTCGAACATCGCGGCATTCTGCTGCGTCACCCGGTCCAGTTCCGTCGTCGCCTTGGAAATCTCGGCGATGCCGACCTCGGTCTCGCCCACGGCGCCGGCGATGTGCTCGATCCGGTCCAGCGCCTCGCGGATCGTGCCGACGATCTGCCCCAGCGCCCCCGCGGTCTGATCGACCATCTCGACGCCGCGGCCGACATCCTGCGTCGCCGTGCCGATGATCTGCGCGATCTCGCGCGAGGCATCGGAGGACCGCTGCGCCAACGCCCGCACCTCGGAGGCGACGACGGCGAAACCGCGTCCGCTTTCGCCCGCCCGTGCCGCCTCGACCCCGGCATTCAGCGCCAGAAGATTGGTCTGAAAGGCGATGTCGTCGATCACCTGCAACACCCCCGCGATGCGTTCGGAAGACTGGCGGATGCTGTCCATCGCCTCCATCGCCTGGGTGGCGATGCCATTGCCGGTCTCGGCCCGGCGCGAAATCTCGCGCATGCGGTCCTTGGCGTCATTGGCGATCCCCGCCATCGAGCCGATCGACCCCGACATTTCCTCCAGCGCCGAGGCGGTCTGCTCCAGCATCGCCGCATTCTGCTCGCTGCGCCGCGCCAGATCATTGGCCGCGGTGCTGATCTCGCTGCTCGATCCGTCGATCGTCACCGAGGCCGCCTCGATCGTCAGCACGGTCCGGGCGATGCTGTCATTCGCCGCCCGCACCGAACGCGCCATCTCGGCAAAGACGCCGACGAAGCCGTCGCGGATCCGATAGGTCAGATCGCCCTCGGCCAGATGACGCAGCGCGGTGTTGACCTCGGCGATCCCGGCATCGGTGATCTCGCCGATCCGGTTCAGCCCGGCGCAGATCTGGGCAAGGATCCCCTCCTTGTCGTCCAGCGGGATCCGGCGCGAGAAATCGCCCTCGGCACAGGCGGTCACCACCGCCGAGATCTCGGCGGCGATCTGACGGTCGCGCTCGGCTTCAAGCCGCGCCGCCTCGGCCTCGCGCGCCAGCCGCGCCTCCTTGCCCGCCCGCGCCGCCGCCTCGCGCTGCGCCTCGGACTGACGATGCGCCTCGCGCTCTTCCTCGGCCCTGCGGGCGATCTCCTGACCGTCAAGGATGCTGACCCGGAAACTGTCAAGCGCGCTGCCCATCCGCGCCGTCTCGCGCAGGCGCGGTTCCGGCAGGACCACGTCCAGCTGCCCCCCCGCCATCGCATCGGCGGCCCGCACCAGCGCGCCGACGTCGGATTCGGTGCGCAGCACCGACCACGTCCCGGTCAGCATCGACACCAGCAGCGCCCCGGCGATGATCGCGCCATACCCGAGAAAGCCGATCAGCGCCATCCGGGCCCGTTCCGCCGCCGCCGCCGCGATATGGGCGCCGATCTCGGTTTCAAGCTGTTTCATCGCCTCGATCCGCGCCGTCGTCGTGGCGAAAAACGCCTCTCCGGTCACCCCGCCAAGATCCTGCGTTTCGGGGAAGCGAAATGCGATCTCGCGCATCCGCGCCAGCTCGGCCGCGGCGGGCAGATCCTGCAGCCGCGTCACCGTCGCCCGGTCTTCCTCGGTGGCGAAAGCGGCGAAGAACTGCAAAGCCTGGTCCTGCTGCGCCACCATCGCGCGCATCTTCAGCAGCACCGCCGTGTCGAAGGTCCCCTTGCGGAACGCCCCCGCCCCCAGCGCGCGTTCCAGCCCGGCGCGTTCCTTCGCCGTCATGAAGGCGGCATAGGAAGTGATCCGGGCATTGACCTCGGCATCGGCGCTGGCGCTGGCCACCACCTCGACCAGCTGCAGCACGTCGTCATTCATTTCGGTGTAATAGTCGATCGCCTCGGGCGCGGGGATGGCGCGGGCATCGACCGCGCTGCGCAGATCGGCGCTCTTGTCGAAATCGCCCTGCAACTCCGCGACCAGCGCCGCCACCTGCGGCGGCAGCCCGTCCAGTCCGATCGTCTCTGCCCGGGTGATCAGCGCCGCCCGCGCAGCATCGGTCTGCGCCCATTGCGCGGTCAGCTTGTCGGGCGCCGCCGCATCCTTGCCGTTCAGGAACAGGCTGGTCATGCCGCGTTCGAGCTGCTGGTCATGCGCCACCGCCGCGGCCGCCTCGGCCAGGGCCATCAACCGCTGCACCTGCCGGGCATCGCCAAGCGCGGTCCAGCGCTCGACGATCAGGAACACCCCGAACAGCAGCGCCAGAAATGCCGGCATGCCCAGCGTCATCACCATCACGCGACGCAGGGAATTTCGGGGAAAGGAGATCCGGGGAAGAGTTGTTTCCGACATCTGAAGGCACCCATTTGCAACCAAGGCGAGCGTGCCGCGGCTTTCCTAAGGCTTTGCGAATCCCGCCCCGCCCCGATGCCCCGCAAGGTCGGAACACCAGGTATTCTTCGCTAAAATGCGACGAAACCCGGCCTTTTGCGGATTTTCAGAAGCCCTTCTGCACATCTTTTGCGCGAGCCGCCGCTTGCGTTCGAAAACTGCCAAGTTGACAGATGGTCGCGGTTCACCGTTCATGGCGAACAAAGATATCCACCCGACTCGCTTTTGCCGACGCCCGAGGAGCGTCCTTTCATGAATTGGAAGCCCCCTTCATCCCCCGCCGCGGATCCGTTGGCCGCCCTTTTGCCTGCCGCCGGTCCGCCTCCGAAGGCGCCCGAGAGCGTCAACGACCCCATGGCCGAGATCGAGACCCGCCTGCGGGCGCTGGAAGCGGCGCTGGCGCAGCAGGCGGCGACGCCCTCCGAGGCGGCGCAGGCCGAGCTGCGCGCGGCGCTCGACCGGCTGCGGGTGAGTTGCGCGGAACAGGCGGCGGCGCTGGAGCTTGCGCTGCACCATCCGGCCGAACAGGTGCATCTGCCGGGCGAATTGCTGCGCCGGCTGCCGGTGCCGGTGCTGCGGCTGACCCATGGGCTGCGCGTCCTCGATGCGAATGCGGCGGCGCGGGCGCTGCTGGGCGATGGCGGCACCGGCGAGCGCTCGGGCGTATTGCGGGCGGTGCTGTCGCGCAGCCAGGCGCGGGCGCTGACCCAGGCGCTGGATGCGGCCTTCCTGCCCCCCGACGCCGCGAGCCGGGCCCCCGCGGTGGCGCTGCGGCTGCGGATCGGGCGCGCGGACGGGCCGCGGCACAGCTTTCACGCCCATGTCGTCGCCGCGCCCGACACGCCCGAGGCCGAACGGGCGAGCTGGTGGCTGGTCTTGCTGCCGATCGAAACCGGCACCTCTGCGGGCAATCCCGAATTGTTGCGGCTTCTGATCGAAAGCACGATCGACCCGGTGGCGCTGACAGATACCGAGGGCCGGGTGGTGATCGCCAACAAGGCCTATGCCCAGCCCTTCGGCCGCATCCCCGCCGAGATCGAGGGGCGGCGGCGGTCGCAATTCATGGACGAGCAGCTGGCGCGGCATCTGAACGGGCTGGAGGCCGGGGTGATCGCGCGGCGCACGGCGCTGATCGTCGAGGAATCGGTGCTGCGTCCGACCCGGCCCCATGACGGCCCTCCCGGCACGCCGCGCCCGGCGCATCTGCTGACCGAGCGCCGCCCGGTCTTCGACGACGACGGCGCGGTGATCGGCGTCTTCACCCGGGCCCGCGACGTCACCGAGGAATTGCGCACCCGCGAGGTGGAACGGCTGGCCGACCGGGTCTTCGAGCAATCTTCGGATGCGATCGTGATCACCGATCCGGGGCTGCGGGTGATGCGGACCAATCCGGCCTTTGAACGCATGAGCGGCATCGCCCCCGGCGCCACCCCGGCGCTGCTGCTGGATGCGCTGGTGACGCCGCGCTCCGGCACGCGCTGGATCATGGCGGGGATGTCCGAGACCGACTCCTGGCTGCGTCAGGTGCTTGCGCGCGCCGAGGGCAGCTGGCAGGGCGAGGTGACGCTGCACGGAAAGGACGACCGCCAGCTGACCTGCTGGGCGCGGATCACCCGGCTGACCGATGCGGCGGGGGTCAATCTGGGCCATGTGGCGATGCTGGCCGATCTGACGCTTTTGCGCCAGACCCAGGCCGACAACCAGCGCATGGCGCAGTTCGACCAGCTGACCGGCCTTGCCAACCGCCGCCTGCTGGCCGAGCGGATCGACGACTGGATCGGCTTCGCCTCGCGCGCGGGGCAAAGTTTCGCGCTGATGTATCTGGATCTGAACAAGTTCAAGTCGGTGAACGACTCGCTTGGCCACGAGACCGGGGATCTGCTTTTGACGGTGATCGCCGACCGGCTGCGCGCCGCGCTGACCGAGGGCGAGCTGGCGGCGCGGATCGGCGGCGACGAATTCGTGGTGCTGATCGGCAATGCCGACGAGGCGGCGGCGCTGCGACGGGCGGCGGAATTGCTGGACCATCTGGCGCGGCCGCTCGATCTGCCGGGGCTGCACAATTACCGGCCCTCGGCCGCGGCGGGGATTGCCTGCTATGGCCGCCATGGCGACAGCCGCGACGCGCTGCTGCGCAATTCCGATCTGGCGATGTATGCGGCGAAATCCGACCGCCGGGCGGTGATGATCTACGAGCCCTCGATGGGGGCGGAGGCGCTGCGCGAACTGGAAACCCGGGTGGCGCTGGTCAGCGCGCTGGAAAATGACGAATTCGAGCTGCATTTCCAGCCGATCTTCGCGCTGGATGACAAGCGCCCGCGCGGCTGCGAGGCGCTGGTGCGCTGGAACCGGCCCGGGCATGGGCTGGTGATGCCGGGCGCGTTTCTGCCGGTGGCCGCCAAGGCCGGGCTGATGCCCGCGATCGACCGGATGGTGCTGCGCCGGGCGGTGGCGGTGCAGGCGCGCTGGCGCTGGGCGGGGCTGGTGCATGCCGACTGGACCTTGTCGATCAACCAGACCGCCTCCAGCCTTGCGGCGCAGGACTGGGCCGAGGTGCTTGATGCGGCGCTGGTGCGGGTGGGCTGGAAGACTTCGGACGATGTCGCGCCGCCCTTCGGGCTGCAGATCGAACTGACCGAGGATCAGCTGGCCGTCGACATCCCGGGCGCGATGGAGGCGCTGCAGCGCCTGCGCAAGATGGGAATCGCGCTGGCGATCGATGATTTCGGCACCGGCTATTCCAGCCTGACCTATCTGCGCCGGATGCCGGTGACGACGCTGAAGATCGACGCCAGTTTCGTGCGCGGCATCGAGGCCGATGGCGACGCCCGCCAGATCGTCGAGGCGATCATCGGTCTGGCGAAGAAATTCGGTTTTGTCGCGCTGGCCGAGGGGATCGAATCCGAGGCCGCGCTGCAAACCCTGATCGAGCTGGGCTGCGATTACGGGCAGGGCTATCTGTTCGAAAGGCCGCTGCCGCAATCCGCCTTCGAGGCGCGGTTTTTCGGCTGCGAGCCCGGACATGTGCCGAACCCCGATGCGGCGCTGCTGGCGCGTCCCTGAGCAGGCCGCCCGGACGTCCGGGCGGCCGCTTCGGACGCCTTGCGGCAACGCCGGTTTCGGGCCTTGTTTCACGCGGCGGAGGGCGCGCGCTTTGCGCGGGCGACAGTCGGTTAAAACACGCGCAACGCAAACCGGAAACGGTTTGCCTTTTCCGTTTACACGAATCCCTTTGCCTGTATATCTTTTGTAAAACGCCAGTTTTGGCGTGCGTTTTCGAAAAATGAATGACCTGCGACCGGGATTAATATCCGGTTGCAACCACACGATTTCGGCGAGGAAAGAATGAAGAGACAATCGTTCTTGAATGTCGGCCTGGCAGTTTCTCTGGCGCTTGCGCCGCAGGCCTCGGCCGCCGACGATCTCGGGGCGGGCCTTGCCGGTCTGGTGATCGGCGCCATGATCGCGGGCGCCGCGCAGAACAATCCTCCGCCGCGCCAGCACCGCACCCCGCGCAAGGCGGCCCCCGCGCGCCCCGCCGCCGAGGTTCAGGCGGACAAGGACATGCAGCAGGCGCTGAACAATTTCGGCTTCGACGCCGGTCCGGTCGATGGTTCCCCCGGCAAGCGCACCCGTGCGGCGATCGCGGCCTTTCAGGGCACGCTCGGGCGGATGCAGGACGGGGTGATCACCGCCGATCAGCGCGCCCTGCTGCAAGATGCGATGGCGCGCGAACGGCTCAACCCCGCCGAGGCGGCGCAGCTGGCCGCGGCCAATCCCTATGGGCGGCGCGGCCTTCCGGCGATGTATCAGCGCACGCCGATGGCCCCCGCCGCCCCCTATCCGACGCCGATGCCGCCCTATCCGCAGGCCCCCGCGACGCCCTATGCCCAGCCGCAGCTGCCCGCAACGCCCGCGCCCGCTCCGGTGCCGCCGGTGGCCGCTCCGGCCGCCGCCGCCGCCGCGATCACCGCGCAGGATTCGATCCCGGATTTCGGCGATCTGTCGCCGCCCGCGGCCTCGATGAACAACCTGTGCAACCAGACCAATGTCCTGACCACCAGCAATGGCGGCATGGCCACGGCCGAGCAGATGCCGAACCCCGGCCTTGCGCTGGACGAGCAATTCTGCCTCGCCCGCACCTTCGCCACCGCCGATGGCGAAAAGGTCGCCAAGGATGTCGGGGCGACGCAGGCGCTGATCACCTCGCTTTGCGGCCAGATGAAGACCGCGCTTTCGGCGAAGCTGGCCGATCCCGCCGCCCGCCCGCCCGAGGCGACACTGGCCGACATCCGCAAGGTGATCGACGCCTCCGGCAAGACGCTGAGCGCGACCCAGGTCTCGGGCCGGGTCTGCCTCGCCGAGGGCTATCGCACCGATGATGCGGCGATGGCGAATGTGGCGCTGGCCACGCTCGCGGCGGCGGAGATGAAACCCTATGCCGAGCTGCTGGGCCATCACCTGCGCGAGGGCTTCGGCTTCACCGCCAATCCCGAGGCCTCCCGCGCCTGGATCCGGTTTGCGCTGGACGCCGTGACAAGTGGCGCCGCCCCGGCGGTTCTGCCGAACCAGACGGCGGAACGCACGGCGATCCTGTCGAAGGCGATCACCGCCAACTGAGTGGCAACAGGCGGCATGCCGGCGCTTGCGTCGGCGCAGCGGGGTGTTCCGTGTCGATGCGTATCGTCTCGATCTGGGTAGGGGGCGCGGCCCTTCTTGCGGTCTCGGCCGCAACGGCGGCGCTGCTGCTTCCCTCCTGCGAGGTCGCGCTGCCCTTCGGCAGCCTGCGGCTTGGCAGCTGTCCGGGCACGATCCTGCAAGATCCGCTGGCCGAGGACCGCGTCGCAAGCGCGGCGCTGCGCGCCGAGATCCGCAGCCTCGAGGCCCGGCTTGCGGGGCTTGACTGTCCCGCGCCCGTCGCAGCGCCCCTGCCCGCCCCCGAGCCGCTGCCGGAACCGGCGCCGGAACCGGAGCCCGACCCGCCGCCGGTGCTGGACAAGGACATGATCGACAAGGCCGATCTGGGCGATCTGCAGGGCTGCTGGGCGCTTGACAGCCCCTATCGCACGCAAAACCGCGCCACCGGCGAGATCACCGAATTTTCGGAATGGACAGTGTGCTTTGACGCCGGGGGCAATGGCACCGAGACGATGCGGGGCTCGAACGGCATCCGCTGCGAGGGGCCGGTCAGCGGCAGCTTCGTCCCGGGGCAGGCGCTGGTGATCGAGGAGGCCGCCAATCTGCCCTGTTCGAACGACATGGAAATCCTGCAGCGCCGGGTGACCTGTCGGGTCGATGGCGCCGAGCGGGCCAGCTGTTCCTCGTTCCAACCCGAAAGCGGCAGCAGCTCAGAGGTGATCATGCGCAGAACGCAGGAGGCGCCGTAATGGCCGAGCATTTCCTTTTCCGGTCGTCGCTGCAAGCCGAGGACTGCCTTTCCGTCGCCGGGCAGCCGGTGCTGGAACGCCATGCCGCGCTGCACGAGCTGCTCACCGCCCGGCTGGGCGCGGAGGCGGCGGAGCTCTTCGCCGAGCCCTTCGTCAGCCGCGGCGCGGCGGGTGCGGCGCTGAACGTCGCCTGGCATTCGGTGCATGCGGGCGAGGCCCGGCCGCTGGCCGATCTGGACCCGGCGCTGCGCCGCGCGGTCGAGGATCGGCTGCTGCGGCTCTTGCCGAAGATCGAGGCGCTGGCCACCGATCCGGGGCTGACGCCGGATCTGGCGGCGCTGGTGCGGGCGGCGCTTTCGCTGTCGCAGGCGGCCGACGTGCGGGCGATCAACGGCGTTCCGGTGCTGGTGAACTGGGGCGTCCGCCCGCGCGGCGGGGCGCCCGCGCTGGCCGGGTTCATGCGCGGCGATGCCGCGGCGGCCGGGCCTGCCGCGGCGGCGCCGGGGCCCGCGACGGTGCCGCCGCCGATCCCCGATGCCGCGCAGCCGGGTCCGGCCATGTCGGCGGGGCTGCCGCCCGCCGCGACGCGCCCGGTGCTGCCGCTGGCGGCCTGGCTGCCGCTGCCGATCCTGCTGGTTCTGCTCTGCCTCGTGCTGATCTGGCTGTTGCTGCCCGGAACCCGGGTGTTCCCGCCGCAAAGCGTGGTCCGCGATGCCGATGTCTCGGCGGCGCAGGAAACCGAACTGGGCGCGCTGCGCGACCGCCGCGATGCGCTGCGGCAGGCGCTTGCGGGGGCGCAATGCCGCGAGGATGGCGTTCTGGTGCTGCCCGGGAACCGCACGCCCGAGGGCCTGTCGCTTCCGGCGCCCGGCGCGGCGCCCGAACAGGGGCAGGTGGCGCCCGATTCCCCGGTCGCCCCCGCGCCCGAGCGCGCGCTGCTGCCCGCCGCCCCCGGCGCCCCCGCGGAAACCGACACTCTGCTGGCGCGGATCGAGGCGGCCACCGTGCTGGTGATCGCCCCCGGGGCGCAGGGCGTCTCGACCGGGTCGGGCTTTGCCGTCGGGCCGGGGCTGATCGTCACCAACCAGCATGTGATCGAGGATCTCGGGCCCGAGGGCGCCTTCGTGGTGAACAAGCTGCTGGGGCAGCCGCAACCGGCGCAGGTGCTCAAGACCGCCGGTCCGCTGGAGGCCGTGGGGGCCGATTTCGCGCTGCTGAAGATCGGTTCGACCGCGCTGCCCGCGCTGCCGCTGGCCGATCCGGCCGCCTCGCTCAAGCTCAATCACGTCGTGGCCGCGGGCTTCCCGGGCGATGTGATGGAGACCGACGCCGCCTATGAGGCGCTGCTGCGCGGCGATGGCGCGGCGATGCCCGGGCTCGTCGTCGTCGATGGCACGGTGAATGCGGAACAGCCGCTGCAGGGCGCGACCGAGACGCTGCTGCATTCGGCGCCGCTGGCGCAGGGCAATTCCGGCGGGCCCTTGGTGGATTTCTGCGGCCGGGTTCTCGGGGTGAACACCTTCGTCCGGCAAGGCCCGCTGCGCACGCTGAATTTCGCGCTTTCGGCCGCGGGTCTGGCCGAGTTTCTGGCCGGAACCCCCGCCGCCGTGACGCCGGACCGCGCCAGCTGCCAACCGACGGTGGCGCCCGCTTCGGCGACGCCCGCCCCGACCCCCGCCCCGGCCCCCGCCCCCGCCGCGCCCGCACCCGGGGCACCGGCCGGAGCCCCGGACGGCACGGTCCCGGCAACGCCCGGCCCGGGCGGGGAGTGAGCGGCGGATGTCGGACGGGTTGATCACCACCACCTCCTCGGAAGGCCTGCAGGCGCTCGGCTCTGCCGCCCAGCGCTCCTGGGAGCTGATCACCGGCACGCTCTGCGACCGCCTCGACCGCGATCATGCCGCGATCTTCGCCGAGCCGGTCTCGACCCATGGCGGGGCGCGGATCGAATGGTATGTGCCGCCGGGCTGTTCCGGCAGGCCGGTGCCGCTGGCCGCGCTCTCCGGGCCGGAGGCCGAGGAGATCCGCGCCCGGCTGGCGGCGATCCACGGCCGGATCCTGGCGCTGGCCGATCAGATCAGCGCCCAGAACGGGGCGCAGGCCGGGCCGCCGACCGGGGCGCAGAGCAGCGCCGACAATTACTGGCTGGCCGAGGCGCTGCGCAATGCGATCGAAGTTCCGGATCAGGACGCGATCTGGGCGCTGCGTCAGGATGATGGCAGTCTGCGCCCGATCCTGGTGAACTGGGGCCGCCTGCTTGATACCACGCGCGCCGCGCGCGGGGCGCTTTCGGTGCTGGCGCCGAACCGTCGCCCCCCCGCGGCGGCGGCGGCCATGGCGGCCACCGCCCTGCCCGCCCCCGCCTTTCCCGCGGCCGAAACCCACTGGCTGGCCGCACCGCCGCCGCCCGAAACGCCGCGCCCCTGGGGGCATTGGCTTGTGCTTCTGGGCTGGCTGCTCGTGGCGGCGCTGATCGCGGCGGTGCTTTGGCTGCTGATCGCGCCCTGCGGTCTGCGCCCGGGCTTCCTTGGCTTTTGCCCGGCGCCTGCCGCGGCGACGGCGCCCGCGCTGCAAGCCGAGGCCCTGCGTGCCGAGATCGCGCAGCTGACCGACCGGCTTGCCCTGTCCGAACGGATGTGCCTGAACGCCCGCAAACGCGCCGAGGCCCCGGCAGCCCCGGAGAGCGAGATCGCCGATCTGGACCGGCGGCTGCAGGCGCGCGGGGCCGCGGCGGGCGCGATGACGATCTCGCTGGTCTGGAGCGGCAGGGACGATGTCGATCTTCGGGTCAGCTGCCCCTCGGGGCAGATCGCGGACCTGCAGCGCAGGCCCAACGATTGTGGCGGGCTGCTGGATGTCGATGCGAATTATCCCGCCCTGATCGCGGTCGAGGACCCGGTCGAGAACATTCATTTCAACACCCCCGTTCCGGGACGCTACCGGGTTCAGGTCGCGCGGCTGACAGACGTGCCCCCCCGGGGCGATCTGTCCTTCGGGGTGGTGCTGCGCCGGGCGGGAACGCCCGAGCAGCGTCGCGAAGGCACCTTCCGCGGCCGGGAAAAACGGTGGAGCACGGAGTTCGAGATTTCCAGATGAGCAGCCTGAACCGTCAAAATCCGCTCGCCAAGGTCCCGGAATGGCGCGACGAGGTCACCCTCGTGCCCTGGTCCGGGCTGCAGATCCTGGATTTCGGCTTTCGCCAGTCCGACATCGAGATGCGCGGGATGCGCTTCATCGAGCGGGTGATGGAACGGCCCGACATCGCCGCGGGTCTGGAGGAGCGGGTGCTGATCCCGCTTTCGGGCGACGAGGAACTGGATGCGCCGCTTTTGCGTGGGGCGCGGGCGGATGACGACGAATATTCCGTCAGCCCGGTGGCGGCGATGGATCCGTTCCTGGAAAGATGGCTGCCGGTGCCGGTGCTGCGGCGCAAGAGCGTCTATGGCGAGGGCGGCGAAGAGCTTTACGACCCCGGTCCGACCGCCTGGGCGCTGCTGCGCACGGTCCGCCTGCCGGTGCCCGACCCCGAAACCGGGCATACGCACCGGGTGCAGCTGGCGCTTGACACCGCGCTTGGCGCGGAAAAGGACGGCGCCTCCTATCCCGCCCCCGACCGCAGCGACGCGCTCAACAGCCGGGAGTTCCGCTTCGTGTCCGATCCGGCGCGGATGGACTGGTTCCTGCGCCGGGTCGAGACCGACGCCGCGGGCCAGCAGGTCGATCCGCAGGGCTGGGTGTCGGATCTGCTCGACGAGCTGTTTCTGGCCTACAAGCGCGCCGAACGCCCCGGCCGCCGGATCACCGCGGAAAACCTGCCGCACCGGCTGGAACATTGGGCGCGCTATCTGGCCTATCTGCGTCTGCTCGATACCGCGATCCGGTTTCCGCTGCTGCGGCTGTGCAACACGATCGGCGAATATGATGCGGTGACGCCGATCGATGTCGATCTGGTGCTCGACATCGGCAATTCGCGCACCTGCGGCATCCTGATCGAACATATCCCCGGCGAGGCCCGGCTGGATCCGGCACGCTCTTACCCGCTGGAAATCCGCGACCTGTCGCGGCCGGAGCTGAGCGGCGCGGGCCTGTTCGAAAGCCGGGTCGAGTTTTCCGAATTCTGCATGATCGAGGAAACCAAGCTGCGCCGGGCGCATCGCGCCGGCGGGTTCATCTGGCCCTCGCCGGTGCGGATCGGCGCCGAGGCGCTGCGGCTGGTGGCCGGGGACGAGGGCACCGAGGTCGCCTCGGGCCTGTCGAGCCCGAAGCGCTATCTGTGGGACGAAAGCGCGGTGCTGCAGGACTGGCGCTTTCACAACCATTCCGACCCGAACAACCTGCCGCGGGCGGCGCGCTCGGCGATGCGGTTTCTCAATGCCGCGGGCGACGTGATCGCCCAGGTCAAGCTGGAGGAACGCAGCAAGCTGCGCCGTCCCGGGCGGACCTCGACCGATCCGGCCGGGCGGCCACGGTTTTCCCGCTCGTCGCTGTTCGGCTTCATGCTGAGCGAGATCATCGCCCATGCGCTGGTGCAGGTGAACGCCCCCGCGGGCCGGGCGCGCAGGCCGCAATCGGACCTGCCGCGGCGGCTGAGCCGGATCATCCTGACCCTGCCCACCGCCACCTCGATCCAGGAACAGGCGATCATGCGCTCGCGCGCCAAGGGGGCGGTCGATCTGATCTGGTCGATGCTGGGCCTGACCGGGGCGGAAAGCTCGGTGTCGCGCAAGCCCGAGGTCTCCGAGGAATGGGACGAGGCGAGCTGCACCCAGCTGGTCTATCTCTACTCCGAGATCACGCAGAAATTCGACGGCCATATCGAGCGGTTCCTGCGGCTGAAGGGACGCGAGCGGGTGCAGGCGAAGGGCCGCCCGCCCGAGCCCTCGCTGCGGCTGGCCTGCATCGATGTTGGCGGCGGCACCACCGACATGATGGTGACGACCTATTTCTGCCGTGAAAACCGCATGCTGGTGCCCGAACAGACATTCCGCGAGGGGTTCCGCGTCGCGGGCGACGATCTGGTCGAGCGGGTGATCGCCTCGATCATCCTGCCCGAGCTGCAAAACGCCATCACCGCCGCGGGGGGCAAAAGCGCGCCGAACCTGATGCGCGAGCTGTTCGCGGGCGACATCGGCGGCCAGGACCAGCAGCTGGCGCAAAAGCGGCGCCAGTTCGGGCTGCGGGTGCTGCAGCCGCTGGCGCTGGAGCTGATCGGCGCCTGCGAACGGGCGGGCGAGTTCGACACGATGACGATCGCGCTGGACGCGGTGCTGGGCCTGACCCCCCGCCCCGAGGAGGACAGCGCAGCCGACGACAGCCCCCGCGGCCTGCCCGCGGCGCTGATCGACTATCTCGAGACCCCGGCCCGGGCCTCGGGGGCGGAGACGTTCCGGCTGGCGGGCACGGTGCTGCACTGCGACCGCCAGAAGGTCGATGCGATCACCCGCGAGACCTTTCAGAAAGCGCTGGGCAACCTGGCCGAGGTGATCGACCATCTGGGGGTGGATATCGTGCTGATGACCGGGCGGCCGTCGCGGCTGCCCGCCCTGCGCACGATCTTCGAGGAAATGCTGGTGGTGCCGCCGCATCGGCTGATCCTGATGAACGACTATCGCACCGGGCGCTGGTATCCGTTCCGCGATCCGGTCTCGCAGCGGATCGGCGATCCGAAATCGACGGTGGCGGTGGGCGGCATGCTGATCGCGCTGTCGGAATCGCGGATCCCGAATTTCAAGGTCGCCACCGCCGCCTTCAAGATGCGCTCGACCGCGGTCTTCATCGGCGAGATGGACGCCTCGGGGCAGATCCCCGACGACCGGGTGCTGTTTGGCGGCACCGAGCTTGATCCGCAGGGCCGCGACACCGGCGGCAGCGCCCGGCTGCGGATGTTCACCCCGATCTATCTGGGGTTCCGCCAACTGCCGCTGCCGCGCTGGACCACGACGCCGCTTTACCGGCTCGATCTGGCCAATGCGGCGGCGCAGCGTCACAAGCCGCCGCTGGTCGTCACGCTGGAACGGGCGGAATTCGACGCCGATCCCGACGACACCCGCCCCGATACCGCGCTGCGCCGCGAGGCCGCGCGCGAGGCTTTCGAGGTGAGCGAGATCGAGGATGGCGACGGGCAGACCGTGCGCCGCGATCAGGTCGTGCTGAAGCTGCACACCCTCGGCGCGGCCGATGACTACTGGATCGATACCGGCGTGTTCAAGTTTTAAGGCCAGAAGATGAGCAGTGACAGCATTTCGGAGCGTTGCATCACCCTTGCCGGTCTCGGCCGTGCGGCGCTGGGATGGCTTGACGTCCAGAGCAACGCCGACCGGGTCGGCGCCGAGAAGGGCTCGATGACGCGCACCCTGCGCCGCGCGGTGCGCCGTGCCGAACGGCTGGGCAAATCCGCCCGCACGCCGATGTCGGTCAGCGTCTTCGGCCCCTCGCAGGCGGGCAAGTCCTTTCTGGTCTCGGTTCTGGCCCGGCCCGCCGATGGCCGCCTCGTGGCGCAGTTCGGCCCCACCGGGCTTGACTACATCAGCGAGCTGAACCCGGAAGGCGAAGGCGAAAGCACCGGGCTTGTGACCCGGTTCACCTGCACCCGCCCCGAGGTGCCCGCGGGCTTTCCGATCCGGCTGTCGCTGCTGAGCGAGGCCGATCTGGCGCGGGTGATCGCCAACAGCTTCTTCATGGACGGCGACAAGTCGGAACCGCCGCCCGAGCCCGCGGATCTGACCGCCCATCTCGACACGTTCCAGACCCGCCGCCAGCCGCAGCCCCTGCCGGGCATGAGCGACGAGGACGTGATCGAGATCGCGGAATACATCGAGACGAATTTCGCCCGCCAAAGTTCCTATGCGGCGGCGCTGAAATCGTTCCGCGACCCGGCCGCGGCGCTGGCGCCGCTGCTCGCGCCCGAGGACCGGGCCGAATTCCTGTCGGTGTTCTGGGGCCGTCATGCGCCGATGACGCAGCTCTATCGGGAACTGGCGGGCTCGCTGGCGCAGATCGGCCATCCCGAGGAGATCCATGTCGGGCTGGAGGCGGTGGTGCCGCGCGAAAGTTCGATCCTTGACGTCAAGACGCTGTCGGATGTGCTGAGCCCGGCGACGGGCGCGCAGACGATCGAGGTGCTGACCGGCGCGGGGCTGCGCGCAAAGCTGCCGCGGGCGCGGATCTGCGCGCTGGCGGCGGAACTGGTGCTGCCGATGCGCGACGTGCCGCATCCGCTGTTCGCCACCACCGACCTGCTGGATTTTCCCGGCGCGCGCAACCGCTTCAACAAGGCGCTGGAGGTCACGCTGAAGGACCCGGAGACGCTGCCGGGGCTGCTGCTGCGCGGCAAGGTCGCCTATCTGTTCGACCGCTACGTCGAAAATCAGGAAATCACCTCGATGCTGCTGTGCGTGCCCGACAGCAACATGGAAACGGTGGATCTGCCGCGGCTGGTCTCGACCTGGATCGAGCGCACCCATGGCGCCCGCCCCGACCAGCGCGCGCTGGTCGATTGCATCCTGTTCTTCGTGCTGACGAAATTCGACAAGCATCTGGGCGACAATGCCGCCGCGGGGGGCGAGGCCTCGCGGTTCCAGCGCCGCATGGAGGCCTCGCTGCTGGAAAAATTCTCGAATGGCAGCGACAATTGGGTGGACAGCTGGGCCGCGGGCCGGCCGTTTCAGAACTGCTTCTGGCTGCGCAATCCGAATTTCTACGTCGACGGGCTGATCGATTATGACGACGACCGCCGCGAGTTGCGGATCCGGCCGGAAAAGGCCGCGCGGATCGCCGAGCTGCGCCAGGGCTGTCTGGAAGCCACGGCGGTGCGGCGCCATTTCGCCGATCCCGAAGGCGCCTGGGATGCGGCGCTGACGCTCAATGACGGGGGGGTGCGCTATCTGGTGGAGGCGCTGACGCGGGTGTGCAAGCCCGATCAGAAGCTGCGCCAGATCGAGCAGCAGCTGGGACGGGTGGTCGAGGATCTGCTGCAGACACTTGCGCCGCATCACGTCGCCGACGACCTGCACACCCGGATCGAGGAAAAGCGCAAGTCCTGCAACGCGATTCTGGATGATCTGCTGGTGGCGCTGCAGCAGCACCGCTTCGGCGCGGTGCTCTCGGCGCTGGGCGTCGATCAGGATGCGATCGCCGAAAACATCGTGCGCGTGCCCAGCTCGATCCGCATCGGCTCTGCGGTGAGTGCGGCGGCCAGCACCGGCTCGGCCGGGGCCGGGCCGGTCCGTCCGGCGGCCCCGGCGCGACCGGGCGGCGCCACGGTGGCGCGGCCCGGCGGCGGCCCGGCGCCCGCCACGCCGGAGGCGGCGGCACGCGGCGGCGAGCAGGTCCGCACCCTGACGCTGGAGGAATTTCAGGCGGAACAGTCGATCCTGCTCTGGATCGAGGGGATCAAGGCCTTTCGCGACGATCCGGCGCGGGCCTCCGGCTATGGCCTGCGGCCGCAGTCGATCGCCGATCTGGTGGCGGAGCTGATCCATGCCGCGCGCCGGACCGGGCTGTCGGGGCGGATGGCGGAGCGGCTCTCGGAGCTGAATTTCGGCCTGACGGTGGAGCGGCTGGCGCCCACGGCCGCGGTGCTGACGGCAGAAATGATCAATGATTTCGTCGCCACGCTGGGCATGTCGGCGCTGCCCGAAACGGCGCGTCCGACGGTGACGCCAGAGGTCGGACCGCCGCGTCCCGCCTTTGCGCGGCGGCCCGGGCAGGATGATGTGACCGGGCTGCCCGCGACGCCGCGCGCCACCGCCAGCGACATGTGGGAGGACTGGGCTTTCGCGCTGGATGCGGTGATGGATGCGAATGCGCGCGACGGGCTGGGCGGCGACATCGACATCGAACAGAACCTGCGTCTTGGCGCCATCCTCGAGGGCATGCATCGGGAGGGGCGGCGATGACGCTGACGGTTCAGCGCGATCCCGGCCACGGCGCGGGCGGGCATGCGCTGCTTCGGGTCGAAAACGGCGCGGCGCTGCCCGACGAGGTGACGGTTTCGGTGTTCGAAACCTATTCCGAACGCTGGCTTGCGCCCTCGGCGCAGGACGGCCCGGCGGGGATTTCCGTTGGCGCGCCGAACTGGCAGGCCGGGCGGCACCTGTTCGGCCCCTACCGGGTGCAGCGCCGCGACGGCGCGGCCGAAATCGCCATCGGCCCGGAAATCGTCAACAAGATCGAGGGCTATACCCAGGTCAGGATCGTCGCGGGCCCGGTCGAGGGCCATCTGTTCTGGCCGAACGACATCCAGCCGCTCGATCTGGCCCGGCAGCGCATCGGCCTGCAGGTCGCGCGCAGGACCGGCGCGGCACAGGGGCCGGAACCGGCCTTGCGGCAGGCCGAGGCGGGCGTGACCGCGCCGCCGCCGCTGCCGCCCGACGCGCCGATGACGGAGCAGGACAGCGCCGGGATCGCGGCCCCCGAACCGAGGCGCCGCCGCTGGCTCTGGCTGGTGCTCGCGCTGGCGCTGGTGGTTTTGGCGGCGCTGCTCGGGCTTGGTTATTCCCGATACCTGCAGCAGCAATGGCCGTTTTCGGCCGGGGTGGAGCCCCCGCCAGCCCCGGAAACGCCGCCCGGACCGACACCGGAACCGGCGCCTGCACCGACACCGGAACCGGCCGCCGCGACGCCGGGGCAGGCCGATCCCTGCACGCCCGAGGCGCTGGGCGCGCTGGGCGGCATCACCGCGATCACCCGCGCCGCCGGGGCCTGCGGCCAGCGGGTGGGGCGCGACCAGATGCTGATCTTCGTCGAGACCGCGGCGCAGGCGGGCGATGCCGAGGCGCTGTTGCTGTTCGGCACGCTTTACGACGCCGCCGTCACCGATCCGACGGTGGAAACGCAACTGGGGCTGAGCTTTGCCGATGCCCCCGCCCAGGCGGCCGATTACTATTCGCGGGCCCGGGCGGCGGGCTCGGCCGCGGCGGCGGGCCGGTTGACCGCGGTCTGCGCGCGGCTGCGCGCGGCGGAAGATACCTTGTCACGGGGGGCGCTTGATGACTTTTGCCGCTAGGACCGCGCTGATCGCGCTCGGGCTTGCCCTCGGATTGGCCGGGGCGGAGCTGCAGGCCCGTCCGCTGCTGATGGAGGGCAAGCAGGCGACGTTCCAGCGGGTGCTGACCCGGCCCGGAACGCAGGTCCTTGCCGCCCCCGACGGCGCGGTTCTGAAGACCGAGGCGGCCTTTCACCCGTTTTACGTCTATGAACGCCAGGCGGAGTGGCTGCGCGTCGGCACCTCGGCTTCGGCCGGGCCGACCGGCTGGGTCAGGGCCGGGTCGGTGGTGGAGTGGAAGCAGAACATCACCGCCGCCTTCACCAATGCCGCCGGACGCAGCCGTCAGGTGATGCTGGAAGACCGCGCGACGCTGGAAGCCCTGATGCAGGACGAGGATGTCCGCGCCCGGCTGGCCGATCTGGTGGCGCAAAGCGACAGCGGCCATGTCGATCCGGCGCAAAAGGTGGTGTCGGTGGAACCGGCCGAATTCATCAACATCCGCGAAAAGCTTTATCTGATGCCGATCCTCTCCTTCGAGGAGATCCTGCATCCCTTGACCTATGAACCCGACCTGCTGCTGGAACTGGCCTCGATCCCGCAGCGGGCGCCATCGCCGCCCGCGGCCGCGCCGCCCTCGCCCTTTGATGCCGGGGTGGTCTTCGTCATCGACACCACCCGCTCGATGCGGCCCTATATCAACAGCACCCGCGCCGCGGTGGCGCGGATCGTGCAGTCGCTGCGTGCCACCGATCTGGGCGCGCGGGTGCAGTTCGGGGTGATCGGCTTTCGCGACAACCCCGCCAGCGATCCGGCCGGGATCGGCTACCGCACCCGCACGCTGGCCCCGCTGGCGCGGCGGGCGGATCAGGCCGAGGTGCTGGCGGCGCTCGATGCCGCGGCCGAGGTGGCGACGGTCTCGACCCCCGGCTTCAACGAGGACAGCATGGCCGGGGTCGAGGATGCGGTCGGCACGATCGACTGGACCGGCGGCGGCGCCGATCCGTTCGAGGGGCGCTACGTGATCCTGATCACCGATGCCGGGCCCGATGCGCAGGACGACCCCGATGCCCGCTCGCAGATCGGCCCGGCGGAATTGCGCGCCGATGCCGAGGCGCATGGAATCGCGGTGCTGACGCTGCATCTGCGCACCCCCGCCGGGGGCACGGCGCAGCACGGCTATGCCGAGGCGGCCTATCGCCAGCTCTCGGGCTTTGGCGGCCGGGATTTCTACTATCCGATCGAAAATGGCGACGAGGCGGTCTTTGCCGCCACGGTCGAGCGCATGGTGGTGGCGCTGACCGACACGATCCGCACCGCGATGGGGCAGCAACCCGCCCTGCCGCCCGAGGCGGGGGGCGATGCGCGGATCGCCGAACTGGGTCTGGCGATGCAGCTGGCCTGGCTGGGCGGGCAGCCCGGGGTGGCGCCGCCCGACGTGCTGCGCGGCTGGATGTCGGAAAAGGCCGTCGAGGATCCGCGTCGGCTGGCGGTCGAACCGCGGCTTCTGGTCAGCAAGAACGAGATGGCGACGATGGCGGAGTTGCTGACCGAGATCGGCACCGCAGGCGAGCAGAACCGCAGCGCCGAGGAGACCGACGCCTTTTTCGACCAGATCCAGTCGGTGATCGCGCGGATGGCCCAAAACCCGGACCGGCTGATCGATGCCGAGGCCGGATCGCTGGGCGGCGCGCTGGAATTTCTGGAGGATCTGCCCTATCGCAGCCAGCTTCTGTCGATCGACCGCACGATCTGGGCGCAAAGCGCGGTGCAGCGGCGCGAGATCCTCGACGGGCTGCACCGCAAGATCGTGCAATATCGCAAATGGCTGCTGGATCCGACGGTCTGGACGCCGCTGGAGCCGGGGGCGCCGGACGGGGAATATGTCTTTGCCATGCCCTTCGACGTCCTGCCCTGAGATGAGGACAGGCGGCGTGCTCGGGATCGACCAGCTCGCGACGACCCTGTCGAAGGGGGAGCGCAGCTTCACGCTGCGCGTCGCGGCGCTGGAGCTGGTGTCGGGCGAGGTGCTTTGCGTCACCGGCGCCAGCGGCACCGGCAAGACCCTGTTTCTGGAACTGCTGAGCCTTCTGCGGGCGCCAGAGCCCCCGGCCGGATATCATTGGACCGCGCCGGACCGGCGGCGGACCGATCTGGCGCGGCTGTGGCGCTTTGGCGCGCGCGGCACCGGGCTTGCGCGGATGCGCGGCGCGCTGTTCGGCTTCGTGCCGCAGGCGGGGGCGCTGGTGCCGTTCCTGTCGGTCCGGGCCAATGTGGCGCTGACGCAAAGGATCAGCGGGCGCCGCGATCCGGCCCGGGTCGCGGCGCTGCTCGACCGGCTCGGGCTGAACGCGCTGGCCGATCTGCCGCCCTCGGCGCTGTCGATCGGGCAGCGGCAGCGGGTCTCGATCGCGCGGGCGCTGGCGCATCGCCCGGCCTTCGTGATCGCCGACGAGCCGACGGCGGCGCTCGATCCCGCGGCGGCCGATGCGGTGATGCGGTTGCTGCTCGACACCGCGCGCGAGGACGGCGCGGGGGTGGTGCTGTCGTCGCATGATCTGGCGCGGATCGAGGGGCTGGGCCCGCGGCGGCTGGAATTCGTCGCCCGCGAGCTGCGTCCGGGGCTGGTGCGGTCCGAAGCGCGGGAGGTCCGATGCTGATCGTCTCTCTGGCGCTGCGCGACCTGTTCCGCGACCGGCTGTTTTTGCTGTGCAATGTCGCGGTGATGGTGGGGGTTCTGGTGCCGCTCCTGATCCTGTTCGGGGTGAAGAACGGTGTCTATTCCACGCTGATCGGCCGGATGATGGCCGATCCCGCCAGCCTGCAGATCGACAGCCAGGGCAATGCCGAGCTGACCGAGGCCCGGATCGCGCCGCTGCGCGCCTGGCCCGAGGTCGCCTTCGTGACCCCGAAGGTCCGCAGCCAGTTCGATTATGTGACCGTGCATCACGCCGGGCCCGGGGTCTCGCTGCGCGAGGCCTTGCTGATCCCCTCGGGCGCGGGGGATCCGAACCTGCCGCCGGGGCTGGTGCTGGGCCCTGCCGAGGTTGCGGTCTCGGCGGGGCTGGCGCAGCAGATGCAGATCGCGACCGGCGACACGGTCGATCTGGTGACCCAGGCCGAGACCCGCCCGAAGCAGCTGCGCCTGCCGATGACGGTGCGGGCGGTGCTGCCCGAGACGGTGAGCGCGGGGCGCAGCGTGCTTGCGCCCTTTGCCACGCTGGAGACGGTCGAGGCCTTCTATGACGCCTATGCCCTGCCCGAGCACGGTATCACCGAGGGGCGGCCGCTGGCGGACCGGGTCGCGACCTATGCGGGGGTGCGGATCTATGCGCGCCGGCTGGAGGATCTGGGGCCGCTGCAGCAACGGGTCGAGACGGCGCTGGGGCTGGCCACCTCGGCGCGCAGCCGTGACGTGGCGATGCTGCTCGGGCTGGGGCGCAATCTGGATCTGGCGCTGGGGCTGACCACGGCGCTGGCCTGCTGCGGGCTGGCGGCGGCGCTGCTGTTCGGCTTCTGGTCGGATGCGATGCGCAAGCGGGGCACGCTGGCCGCGCTGGCGATGCTTGGTCTGCCCGCCCGGGCGCTGGCGCTGCTGCCGCTGGTGCAGGCGCTGGCGACGGCGCTGATCGGGATCGCGGTGTCCTTCCTGCTTTATGCGCTGGCCGCCCGGATCGCCACGCGGATGTTCGGCGCGGGGCTGGAAGCCGAGGGCAGCATCGCCCGGATCAGCCCGGCGCAGGGCGGGGCGATCATCCTGGCGATCCTGGGTCTGGTGCTGGTGTCGGCGACGCTGTCGGCCTGGGCGGCACAGCGGGTCGATCCGGCCCGGACCCTGCGGGAAGGAACCTGAACGATGCGGTTGGTGCCCCTTTCGGCTTTTGCGCTGGCGCTTGCGGGTCTGGCCGCGCCGCAGCCGGGCGGCGCCGACCCGGCGCCCGGGGGGCCCGCGCCCGAGGGTCCGGCGATCGACTGGCCGGTCGCGCTTTACGACCCCGGCGCGGCGACGCCCGGCGGCAGCCCGGCCGATCTGGTGCTACCGATGCCCTGCGGCGGGGCGATGGCGTTCCAGCGCGTCGACGTGCCCTCGGATGCGGGCGATCCGCTGTCGGATCTGCGGATCCGGCTGGGCCGGTCGGACCCGGAAAAGGGCTATGCGGAATATCTGCGCCAGACCTGGCTGCGCGGCGGCTTTTCCGGCACGACCCCGGCCAGCACGCATTATTTCATCGCCCGCTACGAGCTGACCGAGGGGCAGTTCAACGCCCTGACCCGGCCCTGCGGCAAGGCCGGGCGCAAGGACCGGCTGGCGCAGGGCGGGCTGAGCTGGCTTGCCGCGGTCGATCTGGCCGGGCGCTACACGGAATGGCTTTACGGACATGCCGCCGCGGCCCTGCCCCGGCAGGATGGCGCGCTGCCGCATCTGCGCCTGCCGACCGAGACGGAATGGGAATTTGCCGCCCGCGGCGGCGCACGGGTCGATGCGAACCAGTTCGCCGCGCTGCGCTTTTTCGCCGAAGGCGCGCTGGGCGATTACGCTTTTCATTTCGCCCCCGGCTCGGCGCGCGGCACGATCGGCCCGGTCGGGCTGCGGCGGCCCAATCCGCTCGGGCTTTTCGACGTCTATGGCAATGTCGAAGAGCTGATGCTGGAACCCTTTCATGTCAACATCTTCGGCCGCGATCAGGGACAGGTGGGCGGGCTGGTGACGCGCGGCGGCTCGGTCCTGTCGAGCGCCGAGCAGATCTATTCCGCCGCGCGCACCGAATATCCGCCGTTTCAGGCCCAGACCGGCAAGGCCACCGCGCCCGAGACTTTCGGGCTGCGGCTGGTGCTGTCGATGCATGTCGCCACCTCGGATGCGGAACTGACGCGGCTGCGCGATCACTGGGTGGCGCGGGCGACCGAGGGGGAAGGCGGCGGCGGGCAAGGCGGGGCGGCGGCGCGGGATCAGGCCGGGGCGCTGGCGGAGATCATCGAGAACGAGCTGGACCCGCAGCGCCGCACCGCGCTTGTGGCGCTGCAGGCCGATCTGCGGGCGGCGCGCGACAGCGAAAACGCCGCCCGGCGGCAGTCGGCCGGATCGACGCTGCTGGCGGGCACGATCTTCAAGGCCTCGCTGATCCAGACCGACGCCGAGATCGGGCGGCTTGTCTACAACGTCAAGACCCTGATCGATCTGCAGGCGATCGCACCGGATCCGCAGCGGCAGGTGCAGATCGAGACGCTGGGCACGCGGCTGCGCGCGACCCGGGCCCGGCAGCACGAATTCCTGTTGTCGATGTCGCGCGCCCTGAGCACGCTGGCCGTCGACATCACCGAGGCCGATTCCCGCGCCGCCTATCGCGAGCTGCGCGAGTCGCTTCTGCTGTCGGAAGAACAGGCGCTGGTGGTCGGTCTGGATCAGTTCTGGCGCGATCTTGCACAATACAAGCTGCGTCCCGACATGGATCAGGGCGCGCTTCTGGCCTTGGCCCTGACGCAATGAGACGGGCGAAATGAGCGCGAGGGGGAGGAGATGATGCACCCTTTTCTGGTCACGGCGCTGATGGCGCTGGCGCTGGCCACGGGCGGCGGCGATCCGGCGCGGGCCGAGACGTCCGGGGAATTCGGCAGCGTGATCCGGATCCCGCGCGAGGCCTTCGGGCCCGACGCCGGAGAGATCACCTTTGACGAATTGCCGCGGGGGAGCCGGAACCCGATCTATGCGCCGCCCACCTATGGCGCCCCCGAGGGCGGGGTGATCGTGGGGTTCGGCGGTTTCTTCGAAGGTCAGGCGATCGGCACCGCCGCGACCTGTCCGCCCGGGGCCGCGCTGACCGGCTGCGTGATCGGCACGCCGCTGGCGCCGCTGCGCCTGGCGCAGACCGCGCCCGCGACGCAGATCAGGCAGGACGGGGCAAACCCGCACAGCCCCTCGCTCTCGGGAACGCCGGTGTTCAACGGCCCGGTCACGATGATCTTCGATCGCGACGTCGCCGGGGTCGGGCTGGCCGGGGGCTATTTCGACACCCCGCAATCGACCGCGATCCAAGCCTTTGACCGGCAGGGGCGGCTGATCGGCGGCGTGCGCAACCTGGGCACCGGCATGGAATATCTGGCGCTGGTCACCGGCGACGGATCGGACCGGATCGCCGGGGTTCAGTTCTCGCTGGTGGGGGCGGAGGGGGCCGGTTTCGCGATCGACGACCTGTCTTTCGGCAAGTCGTCGCAGATCCTCAGGGAGAACGTCGCGGAACTGGCCGCGCAGGAGGCGCAAAAACGCACCCCCGGGCTGGAGGCGGGCATCCAGCTCAGCCAGCCGCAACGGAACTGAGCGGCCGCCGGGCGGGCGGCCCGCGAACCGGCCCGCCGCAAAGGCGAAATCTGCAATGATCCTTTGCATTTAAGATTTCCTTCACTCCCCTGACCGATGATCGGCCCCGCGGCATTCCAGAACGGCGGTGCCAGAAACGGATCCGGGCCCGCAGGGGCCCCTTCAGGGTGAGTGGCAGAATGTCCCTTCTCAGCGCGATGACGACGGCGGAAATTGCGGCGCTGTCGACCTCGGTCATGTCCGGTCTGACGACGGGCGATATCGTCGGTGTCAGTTCGGAGCAGATGCGCGCCCTGGGCGCGGCGCAGATCCAGGCGCTGTCGACCGAGTTCGTCTCGGGGCTGACGCCGCTGCAGATGCAGATGCTGACCACCGACCAGGTCGCCGCGCTGCTGTTTCCGCAGATCGCCGTTCTGAACACCGTCGCGCTGCGCGGCCTTTCGACCGAGGCGATCGTCGCGCTGACCACCGAACAGGCGGCGGCGCTGACCTCGGCGCAGGTGGCGGCGCTTTCGACGCTGCAGATCAGCGCCTTTGAAACCGCCGATCTGGCGATGCTGGGCCCGGATGCGATGCTTGGCCTGACCGCGACGCAGATGCGGGCGCTGGCCACGCGGCAGATCGCGGCGCTGACCCTTGATCAACTGAATGTGCTGACCGCGACGGCGGCGGCGGCGGTCAGCTCGGCGCAGCTTTCGGCGCTGAGCACGGCGCAGATCGCCGCGCTGAACGAGCCCGCGGTGGCCGCGCTGGGCACGGCGGCGCTGCGCGGGCTGGCGACCGAGGATGTGGCGGCGCTGAGCGCCGATGCCGCGGCGGCCTTGACCGCGACGCAGCTCGCCTCGCTGAGCACCGAGCAGCTGGCAGCTTTCGAGACCGTCGATTTCGCGCATCTGGGCACTGCGGCGCTGGCCGGGCTCGGCTCGGCGCAGATCCGCAGCCTGTCCACCGACAAGCTGGCGGCGCTGGCGACCGAACAGATGGCGGGGCTCACCAGCGGCATGATCCAGGGGCTGGGCACCGATCAGATCGGCGCCTTTTCGACGGCGCAGATCCGCGCGCTGGCCAGCCGGGCGGCGACGGCGCTGACCTCGGCGCAGCTTTCGGCGCTCTCGGCCGAGCAGATCGGCGCCTTTTCCGGCGCGGCCTTTGCGGCGATCGGCACCGCCGCGCTGAAGGGGCTTTCGACCGAGGACATGGCCGGGCTGAGCACGATCGAACTGGCGGCGCTGACCGGGGCGCAGATGGCGGCGCTGAGCACGGCCCAGCTGGGGGTTCTGGGCACGCGGCAGATCGCGGCGCTGTCCGAGGAGGCCGCCGAGGCGCTGAGTTCGGCGCAGATCGACGCCTTGTCCACCGCGCAGATCGCGGCTTTGGGCAGTGGCGCCTTTGCGGCGCTGGGCACGGCGGCGCTGCGGGCCTTGACGACCGAGGATATCGTGGCGCTGACGACGGCGCAGGCGGCGGCGATGACCGAGACGCAGGTGGCGGCGCTGAGCACCGAACAGATCGCGGCGCTGGAGGTCGAGGATTTCGCCCGGCTCTCGGGCGAGGCGGCGGCGGGGCTGGGCGCGGCGCAGATCGCGGCGCTGAAAGAGGCGCATCTGGCGGCGATGGGCACGGCGATCCTGGCGGGGCTGGGCAGTGCCGCGGTGGCGGGGTTCAGCACGGCGCAGATCGCCGCGCTTGGCACGGCGCAGCTGGCGGCGATCAGCGGCAGCGGGGCGGCGGGGCTGAGTTCGGCGCAGCTGGCGGGCCTTGAGAGCGGGCAGATCGCGGCGCTGGCCACGGCGGCGATTGCCGGTCTGTCGACGGCGGGGCTGCGCGGGCTTTCGGCCGAGGATATCGCGGCGCTGACGACGGCGCAGGCGCGGGCGCTGAAATCGGCGCAGGTCGCGGCGCTCTCGACGGCGCAGATCGCCGCGCTGGAGACCGAGGACATGGCCGTGCTCGGGTCGGCGGCGCTGGCGGGGCTGGGCTCGGCGCAGGCGCGGGCGCTGTCGACGGCGCAGCTTGCGACGCTGGGCACGGCGCAGATCGCGGGGCTGGGCAGCGCGGCGGTTTCGGGCCTGAGCGCGACGCAGATCGGCAAGCTGAGCACCGATCAGGTCGGCGCGCTCTCCAGCCTTGCGGTGGCCGGGCTTGGCTCGGTGCAGGCGGCGGCGCTGAGCACGGCGCAGATCGCGGCGCTGGCTTCGGCGACGGTGGCGGCGCTGGGCACGGCGGCGATCCGCGGCTTTGGCACCGATGACATCGTGGCGCTGACGACGGCGCAGGCGGCGCGTCTGGGCTCGGCGCAGATCGGCGCGCTGACCAGCACGCAGATCGCGGCGCTCGAGGCGGCGGATCTGGCGCAGATCAGCGCGACGGCGCTCTCCGGGCTGGGCTCGGCCACGATGGCCGGGCTTTCAGGCGCGCAGATCGCGGCGCTGTCGACGCGGCAGATCGCCGGGCTGACCGGCAGCGCGATCCCGGGGCTGAGTGCTGGCCAGATCGGCGCCTTCGGCACGGCGCAGATCCGGGCGCTGTCCAGCAATGCGGTGCGCGGGCTGACCTCGGCGCAGATGGCCGCGCTGAGCACGACGCAGCTTGCGGCGCTGAATACGGCCAGCGTGACGGCGCTGAGTGCCAATGCGATCAAGGGCCTCGGCACCGATGACATCGTCGCGCTGACCGGCGATCAGATGGCGGCGATGACCTCGCAGCAGGTGGCGGCGCTGAGCACGGCGCAGCTGGCGGCGATCGAGGTCGAGGATCTGACCCGGCTTTCGACGACGGCGCTGGCCGGGCTCGGCTCGGCGCAGATCAAATGCCTGAGCGGGGCGCAGATCGGCGTGCTTGGCGCCGATCTGATCGCCAGCCTGTCGAGCGCGGCGATTGCCGGGCTGACCACCGGCCAGATCGCCGGGCTGACCGCCGATCAGATCGCGGCGCTGTCGAGCACCGCCGCGGGCGCGCTGAGTTCGTCGCAGATCGCGGCTTTGGACACGGCGCAGATCGCGGCCTTCAGCACCGTGGCGATGGCGGCCCTGGGCACGGCGGCGCTCAAGGGGCTGAACGCGGCGGCGGTGGCGGCGCTGAGCGGCGATCAGGTCGGCGCGATGACCTCGACCCAGGTCGCGGCGCTGAGTTCGCAGCAGATCGCGGCGCTGGAAGCGGGCGATCTGGCGCGGCTGGGCACCGCGGCGATGCCCGGGCTTGGCTCCAATCAGGTCAAGGGCCTGAGCCTGACGCAGATGGCGGCCCTGGGCACGGAACAGGTGGCCTGCCTGACAAGCACGGCGATGGGCGCGCTGTCGACGGCGCAGGTGGCGGCGCTGGCGGGCGATCAGCTGGCGGCGCTTTCGGCGGGCGGCGGCGCCGGGATGGGCTCGGCGCAGATCGCCGCGCTTTCCACCGCGCAGATCGCCGCGCTGTCGACGGCGGCGCTGTCGGCGCTGAGCCCCTCGGCGCTGGCGGGGCTGGGCACGAATGACATCGTCGCGCTGAGTGCCGAGGCGGCGGCGGCGCTGATGTCGCGCCAGATCGCCGCGCTGACGACGACGCAGATCGCCGCCTTCCAGACCGAGGATCTGGCGCAGGTGGCCCCAACCGCGATCCGGGGGCTGACCTCGGCGCAGGCGCGGGCGCTGTCGACGGCGCAGCTGGCCTGCCTCTCCACCGATCAGGTCACGGCGCTCTCCAGCGGCGCGCTGACCGGGCTGAGCACGGCGCAGATCGCCAGCCTGTCGCTCGAGCAGCTGGGCGCGCTTTCGGCCACGGCGGCGCGCGGGCTGAGTTCGGCCCAGCTGACCGCGCTGGGCACGGCGCAGGTCGCGGCGCTGTCGACGGCGGCGATCGGCGGGCTGGGCACCGCCGCGCTGGCCGGGCTGGGCACCAATGACATCGCCGCGCTGGAGGGCGAGGCGGTGGCGGCGCTGACCTCGAGCCAGATCGCGGCTTTCAGCACGGCGCAGATCCGCGCGATCGAGACCGCGGATCTGGGGCAGCTGGGCACGCTGGCGTTGCAGGGGCTGAGTTCGGATCAGATCGTCGGGCTGAGCACGGCGCAGATCGCGGCGCTGAGCCTTGCGCAGGTGGCGCGGCTGAGCACGGCGGCGGTTCTGGGCCTGGGCACGGCGCAGCTGGCCGGGTTCTCGGTCGAGCAGATCGGCGCGCTGTCGGCGACCGCGGCCCGGACGCTGAGCGCGACGCAGCTGGCCGGGTTCGACACCGGGCAGATCGCGGCGCTGGGCACGGCGGCGGTGGCCTCGCTGAGCACGGCGGCGCTGGCGGGGCTGGACACGGCGGACATGGCCGCGCTGAACGACGCGGCGGTGGCGGCGCTGACCTCGGTTCAGCTGGCGGCCTTGACCTCGACCCAGATCGGGGCGCTGGAAACCGATGATTTCGGCCGTCTGTCCAGCGCGGCGATGGCGGGCTTCGGCGCGCCGCAGGTGGCCGGGCTGGGCACGGCGCAGATCGTGGCGCTGGGCGCGACGCGGATCGGGCAGCTGGGCACGGCGGCGATCGCGGCCTTTTCGACCGCGCAGATCGCGGCGCTCTCGACCGATCAGGCGCGGGGGATTTCCGCCGCGGCGGCGCGCGGCTTCAGCGCCACGCAGGTGGCCGCCTTCACCACCGGGCAGATCGAGGCGCTGGGCACGGCGGCGGTGGCGGCGCTGACCACGGCGGCGCTGGCGGGCCTTGCGACCGAGGATATCGCGGCGCTGACCACGGCGCAGGCGGCGCGGCTGACCTCGGCGCAGATCGGCGCGCTGACGACGACGCAGATCGCCGCCTTCGAGACCGAGGATCTGGCGCAGATCGCCCCCTCGTCGCTGCAGGCTTTGGGCTCGGCGCAGCTTGCCGCCCTGTCGACGCGGCAGGTGGCGGCGCTGTCGACCGGGGCGATCGGCGCGCTGAGCACCGCGGCGCTGAAGGGGCTGGGCACGAATGACATCGTGGCGCTGACCACGGCGCAGGCGGCACGGCTGAGCGCGACGCAGATCGCGGCGCTGAGCACGGCGCAGATCGCGGCGCTGGAAACCGCGGATATCGCCCAGCTTTCGGTCTCGGCCATGGCGGGGATCGGGACGGCGCTGATGCCAAGCCTGAGCACGGCGCAGATCCGCGCCCTGACCACGGCGCAGATCGCGCGGCTGACCAGCGCGGCGATTGCGGGGCTGACGACGCGGCAAGTCGCGGCGCTGAGCACGGCGCAGGTCGCGGCGCTGTCGAGCGCGGCGGTCACCGCGCTCGGCTCGGCGCAGCTGGCGGCCTTTGGCACGGCGCAGATCGCGGCGCTGGGCAGCGCGGTCATTCCGGCGCTGACCACGGCGGCGCTGCGCGGAATGGAAACCGCCGATGTCGCGGCGCTGACCGGGGCGCACGTCGCCCGGCTCGGCTCGGCGCAGATCCGGGCGCTGTCGGCGGCGCAGATCGCCGCCCTTGAGGCGGCGGATGTCGCGCAGCTTGCGCCCGGGGCGATGGCGGGGATCGGCGCGGTGCAGATGGCGGCCTTTGACGCCGCGCAGATCGCCGCGCTGACCGAAACGCAGGTGGCGCGGCTGGGATCGGCGGCGATCGCGGGCCTCGGCGCGCCGCAGATCGCGGCGCTGACGACGGCGCAGATCCGCGCCATCGCCGCCGCCGCGGCCCCGGCTTTCGGCTCGGCGCAGCTTGCGGCCTTCGAGACCGGGCAGATCGCGGCCCTGGGCACCGGGGCGGTGGCGGGCCTTGGCACGGCAGCGCTGCGCGGGCTCTCGACGGCGCAGATCGCCGCTCTGACCACGGCGCAGGCGCCGGTTCTCGGCTCGGCGCAGATCGCCGCGCTGAGCGCCGCGCAGATCGCCGCCTTCGAGACGCAGGATCTGGCGCAGCTTTCGGCGGCGGCTTTCGGCGGTCTGGGCTCGGGCCAGCTTGCCAGCCTGGACACCGCGCAGATCGCCGCGATTTCCGCGCCGCAGATCGCCCGGGTGACCGCCACGGCGCTTGCCGGGCTGACCACGGCGCAGGCCGCGGCGCTCTCGACCGATCAGGTGCGCGGCATTTCGGCCACCGCGATCCGCGCGCTCGGCTCGACGCAGATCGCGGCGCTCTCGACCGATCAGGTGGCCGCGATCGGCACCGCGGCGCTGGCGGCGCTGTCCACCGCGGCGCTGCGCGGCCTTGGCACCGAGGATGTGCGGGCGCTGACCACGACGCAGGCCGCAAGCCTGACGCTGAGCCAGGTGGCGGCGCTGACGACAAGCCAGGTGCGGGCGCTGGAGGCGCAGGACCTGGCCCGGATCAGCGCCGCGGCGATCGTCGGGCTTGGCACGGCGCAGATCGGCAGCCTGGTCAGCACGCAGGCGGCGGCGCTGATGACCGCGCAGGTCGCCAGCCTGACCACGGCGCAGATCCATGCGCTGAGCACCGGTGCCGTCGCGGCGCTGTCGACGGGGGCGATCCGCGCCCTGCGCACGACGCAGATGGGCGGCTGGACCACGGCGCAGATCGCGGCTTTCACGCTCGATCAGATCGCGGCGCTGGAAACCGCCGACATCCGGGCGCTGACCGGACTGCAGGTGGCCGCCTTCACCGAGACGCAGCGCGACGCGATGACGGCGGCGCAGATCGCGGCGCTGTCGCTTTAAGCGGCCGCCGCAGGCCGGTCGAGCAGATAGCGGCAGCTCTGGCGGTCGAAGCCGGTGATCGCCAGACCGGCGGCGAAGGCCTCCTGCAGCGCGGCGCGCAGGCGCATCCGCTCGGCCAGGGCGCGGTCGGGATCGGCCTGCAAGAGCGCATCGATATCGGCCGGGATCCCGGCTGTGGCCGCGGCGGGCGGCAAGGTCGGGGACTGGCCCGCGGCCCGGGCGACGACCTGCGGCGCGTCCAGCTGCCAGACCGCCATCACCCGGTCCGAGGGCAGACCGGCATTGATGCCGGGCATCGGGCCGTAATAATCGGGCAGATACTCCCGCGCCGTCGCCCCCAGAACGGCGATGTTCAGCCCGGCATTGATCGCGCGCAGGGGATCATAGGTCCAGCGCACCAGCGTGATGCCGCGCGCCAGACACCAGTCGCGCTGGAACCATTTCAGCCGCGCGCCAAGGCCCAGCCCGCGCGCCTTTTGCGACACCGCCAGCCGGTGCGAATGCTGCACCCCCGGCGTGGCCGAGGGGAAACCGAAGAGAAACCCCAGCATCTGATCGCCCGCGAAGGCCCCGGCCACCAGCGCGCCTTCGTGCTGCAGCGCCAGCATGATGTCGCTGTTGTCGGGCCGCTCGCCCTCGCCCCAGACCTCGACCTGAAAGCGTTCGGCCTGCTGCAGTTCCGCAACGCCCGCAAGCTCGCGCAGGATCACCGCGGCGGTCACGGGCGAAACTCCTCGGTCGAACGGGTGACCGTGTTCAGGAACGGCCGATCCAGTGTCACCCCGATCCCCGCGCCATTCCCCGGAACCGGCATCAGCCCGCCCGTGGCCTCCAGCGGTTCGGCGATGATGTCGCGGTGGAAATAGCGGCTGGCCGAGGAAGTGTCGCCCGGTTTGGTGAAATTCGGCAAGGTTGCCAGATGGATGTTATGCGCCCGGCCGATCCCGCTTTCGAGCATGCCGCCGCACCAGACCGGGGCGCCGAAGGCCTCCGACACGTCATGGATCGCCTTGGCCGCGCTATAGCCGCCGACCCGGCCGACCTTGATGTTGATCACCCGTGCCGCCCCCGCCGCCAGCGCCTTGCGGCAATCGACGGGGGTGCGGATCGATTCATCGAGACAGATCGCGGTGGCGATTTCGCGTTGCACCAGCGCGTGATCGTGGATGTCATCGACCGCCAGGGGCTGCTCGATGTAATCCAGATCGAAACGGTCCATCGCCCGCAGCGTCGCCAGATCGGCCAGACCGTAAGCCGTGTTCGCATCGACCGTCAGCTTGACGGCGGGGAACTCGCGCCGCACCGCCTCGAGCAGCTTCAGGTCATGGCCCTGCGCCACCTTCAGCTTGATGCGCTTGTAGCCCGCGGCCTCGGCCTCGGCGATGCGTTCAAGCGTGCGCTCGATCGGCGTGATGCCGAGCGACACCCCCACCGGCACGGCGTCGCGCAGGCCGCCCAAAGCCGCGCAAAGCGGCAGGTTCAGGGCCTTCGTCCAAAGATCCCAGAACGCCAGCTCGACCAGCGCCTTGCTCATCTTGTGCCCGCGCCAGGGGGCGAGCAGCGCCGTCAGCTCGGCCGGATTGCCGATCCGCTTGCCGACGATCTGCGGCAGGATCAGATCGCGCAGGAAGGCCAGCGCCCCGGGCAGGGTTTCTTCGAGATAATCGGGATAGGGGTCCATCACCCCCTCGCCATAGCCCTCGACCCCGTCCGCCCGCAGCGTCAGCAGCGGAAAGGTCTTGTCGGTCAGGGTCTGGTTCGACACGGTGAAAGGGGTGATCAGGGGCAGGTTGACGACGCGCAGCTCGGCGCTGTCGATCGTCAGCCCGGCAAAGGCTTGGGTCATGCGATGTCTCGGCGGGTTTTGGAGATGAAACGGGCGAACACCTCGGTTTCGGGGTGCTCGAAAAGCCTGTCGGGCGGGCCCTGTTCGGCGATCCGGCCTTCGTTCAGGAACACCACCTCGGTCGAGACGTCGCGGGCAAAGGCCATCTCGTGGGTGACCACGATCATCGTGCGGCCTTCGGCGGCCAGATCCTGCATCACCTTGAGGACCTCGCCCACCAGTTCCGGGTCGAGCGCCGAGGTGGGCTCGTCAAACAGGATCACGTCGGGTTCCATCGCCAGCGCCCGGGCAATCGCCACGCGCTGCTGCTGCCCGCCCGACAGCATCGCCGGGTAGTGATGCATCCGGTCGGCCAGACCGACGCGGGCCAAAAGCCCCTCGGCCAGATCGCGGGCTTCGGCCTTGGCCATGCGCTTGACCTGGACCGGGCCTTCCATCACGTTTTCCAGCGCCGTGCGATGGGTCCAGAGGTTGAACTGCTGGAACACCATGCCCAGATGGCGGCGCAACCGCTCGATCTGGCGCTGATCGCCGATGCGGCCGTTGCGAAAGACGATTTCCTCGCCATGGACGGCGACGGTGCCGCTGTTCGGAATTTCCAGACAGTTCAGGCAACGCAGAAAGGTCGACTTGCCCGAGCCCGAGGTGCCGAGGATCGAGATCACGTCATGGTTGCGCGCGCCCAGGGTGATGCCCTTGAGCACCTCCTGCGCGCCGAAGCTCTTGTGGATGTCCTGCGCGCTCAGCACCAGATCGGTTGCGGGTTTCGGGGGCATGGCTCAGTTTCCTTGCGTGCGGCGCATCGGGCGGGTCAGGCGGCGTTCGATCTGCCGCCACAAAAAGACGAAAAGGACGGTGATCAGCAGGTAAAGCACGGCGGCTTCGAAATAGACGGAAAATTCGAAACTGCGCGAAAAGATCTGCCGCGTCCGTCCCATCAGGTCGAAGACGGTGACGATCGAGGCGAGCGCCGAGGCTTTCATCAGCAAGATCACCTCGTTGCCCAAAGCCGGCCAGGCGATGCGATAGGCATGGGGAAAGGTGACGCGGGCCAGCACCTGCGCCCGGGTCATGCCGATGGCGCGGGCGGCCTCGATCTCTCCGGGCGGCACGGCCTGCAAGCCGCCGCGCAGGATTTCGGTCTGATAGGCGCAGGAATTCAGCACGAAAACCAGCACGGCGCAGTTGAACGGATCGCGAAAGAACGACCACAGGCCCAGCGTGGTCAGCTCGGCGCGGAATTGCCCCGAGCCGTAGAAGACCAGAAACAGCTGCGCCAGCAGGGGCGTGCCGCGCATGAAGGAGATATAGACCCGCAAGAGCACCTTGGCCGGGGCGGGGCCGGAGAGACGGATCAGCGCCAGGCCGGGCGAGAAGACGGCCGCCAGCGCGGCGCCAAGGCCGGTCAGGATCAGCGTCGTTTCCAGGCCGTCGAGCAGTTTCGGCAGATTGGCGGAGAGGCTTTCGATCAGGCTCATCTCAGACCCTCCGCAGGCCGCGGTTCGCCCGCGCCTCAAGCCGCGCCAGCACCAATTCCGAGCCAAGGCAAAGCGCCCAATAGATCAGGCAGGCGGCCAGATAAAAGGTGAAGGGCTGTTTCGTCACGCCGACCGCGACCTTGGTCGCCCGCATCAGATCATCGAGCGCGATGACCGAGACAAGTGCCGTATCTTTCAGCAGGTTGAGCCAGAGATTGCCCATGCCCGGCAGGGCAAAGCGCCACAATTGCGGCAGCTTGATGCGCCAGAACACCTGCCGCCCGGTCATGCCGATGGCAAGGCCCGCCAGCACCTGCCCCTCGGGCACGGATTGAAAGGCGCCGCGCAGCACCTCGGCGGCGAAGGCGGCAAAGACGAGGGCGAGCGCGATGACACCCGCCGCGAAGGGCGGGAAATCGACCGCGCCAAACTGCGGCGCAAAGGCATCCAGAAGCCGGTTCAGCCCCAGCCCCAGCCCGTTGTAGACGATGAACAGCGTCAGGATTTCCGGCATCCCGCGCATCACCGTCGTGTAGCCCCAGCCCATCGCCCGCAGCCCGGGGCGGCGCGAAAGCGAGAGCGCCGCCACGAAAAAGCCCAGCAAAAGCCCCAAGGGAAGGGTGGCCGCCGCAAGTTGCAGCGTCACCCCGAGCCCCGCGAGGAGTTCGTCGCCCCAGCCTTGGGGGCCATATGAGAACAGCGTTTCCATCATCTGCCGCCTCGGCCGGGGCCGCGATCACTTCATCGAATAGATGTCGATCGAGAAGTATTTGTCGTTGATTTTCTTGTAGGTGCCATCGGCGCGGATCTCGTCCAGGGCCTTGTTCAGACGCTCGCGCAGCGCGTTGTCCTCCTGCCGGACGGCAATGCCCACGCCCTCGCCGACAAAGGCCGGATCGGTGATCGGCGCACCGGCCAGCTTGCAGCATTTGCCGTCTTCGGATTTCTCGACGAAATCAAGCAGCGGCAGCATGTCGCCCACCATCACGTCAAGCCGCCCCGAGGCCATGTCGAGGCTTGCCTCGTCCTGGGTCGGATACAGCCGCACATCGGCATCGGGATACATCTTCACCGCATAATCCGCCTGCGTCGTGCCCGATTGCGCGCCGACGACCTTGCCCGACAGGGTCTCGTTCGAAAATTCGGTCAGTTCGGACTCTTTCGGAACGACATGGGTCATCGCCGCCATGTAATAGGGGTTGGTGAAGGCCACCTGCTGCTTGCGTTCCTCGGTGATGAACATCGAGGCGATGATGAAATCGTATTTCTGCGCGATCAGGCCGGGGATGATGCCGTCCCAATCCTGCGCCACCACCTCGCAGTCGGCGCCGATGCGCTTGCACAGCTCCAGCCCGATATCGAGATCGAAGCCCGCGATCGTGCCGTCGGGCTGCACGAAGTTGAAGGGCGGATAGGCGCCCTCGGTGCCCAGACGCAGTTTCTCGGCCTGCGCGGCGCCCGTCATCGCGACAAGGGCCAGCGTGCAGGCCAGAAGTTTCGAACGCAGTGTCATGTGATTTCCCCTGTTGGTGGTGGTCATTGCGCGACCTGTGTCAGCGGATTGCCGACATGGCCGCTGAACGCGCCGTAAAGCCGCGCGATTTCGTTCAGACGGGTCTCGGCGCCCTCGCCCAGCGCCAGAAAGATGTCGTTGATCAGAAGGTTGCCCAAAAGCGCCAGATGCGCCGTCGAATCCCAGAACTGGTTCACCTCGGTCGCCACGCTGAAAACCTCGGAGGCGTGATCGGCGCCCCAGCTGCAATAGCGGTCGGTGAAGATCGTCACCGCAATGCCCCGCGCCTGCGCCGCGCGCGCCAGAACCAGCGCCTGCCGGGCGTAACGACGCGCCTCGAAAATCGCCAGACAGGTGTCCTCGGGCGCGTCAGTTTCGGCCAGGACCTCGGCGAAATTGCCCGCCGAAAGATCGACGCTCTGCACCCCGGGGCGGACATATTGCATCTGCGCGGCGAAATATTGCGCCAGGCCGCGCTCGGTCTGGAAGCCCGCCACCAGCACCCGCCGGGCCCGGGCAAACCGCAAGGCCACCCGCGCCCAGGCCTCGGTCCGGGCCAGTTCGTAAACCCCCACCAGCCCGGCGATCTCGGCCTTCAGCCCCTGCGACAGCCGTTCGTCGCGCTGATCCGAGGCCCGCCGCAGCGCCTCCAGCCGGTCCTTGATCAGCCAGGGCTGATCGCCGATGTCGCCCTTCAGATGGTCCTTCAGATCCTTGAAATTCGCATAGCCGATGGCGCGGCAGAACCGGCCGATGCTGACCTCGCTGACCTGAACCTTGGCCGCAAGGGTCGCCGCCGTCTCGAAGGGCAGGTCCTGAAACTGCGCCAGCATGAAATGCGCAATCGCCCGCATCGACGGCGAGCCGGTCTCGGCGGCCAGGGCAAGCCGCGCGCGCAGGGGCTGTTGGTCGGTCTCGGTCAGGATCGGCTCCGCGAATCGATGTCAGCTTTCTGTCACAAAGACGTCGATTGCATTTTGCTTGCAAGCGCCAAGCCCGGAACGGGGCGGAAAAACCGCGCTCGGGCAGGCGAAGTGCCGCGATTGCAGGCAGCGGCGCACATCGGCGCAACCACCGGCACGGCTTTTCCCGCACAGGGAGAAGAGAAAATATCGCAAGCGGAGCCAGTTGACCTTCCGCCACGCGGGTCCGATGCTCTGCCCGGGCCGCGGCGCGACGCCCCTCGCTTCCGATCCCGCCGCGGGCCCCGACCGGGATGGTTTCCACCCCGCTTTTTCCGGCCCACCGCCCGCAAGCGACGGCCGGTCCGACACGAAAGGAACGGCAGATGCCCGCACTCGATCACCCGGCATCCGCGATGCTCGACCTCGATTCCGCCCGCCGTCTGGCCTGCGGTCTGGTCGCGCCCATCGGCGACAGCGAAACCCTCGATCTGGCGCAGGCGGCCGGGCGCACCTCTGCCACCAGCCTGCGCGCCGAGATCGCCCTGCCCCGCGCCGCCCGCTCGGCGATGGACGGCTTTGCGCTGCGCACCGCCGATCTGGCCGCCGCTCTGACGCTGCCCGTCGCGGGCACGGTCGCGGCCGGGATGCAGGCGCCGCCCCTGCCCGACGGCGCCGCGCTGCGCATTTTCACCGGGGCGCAGATCCCCGCGGGCGCCGATGCCGTCGTGCCGGTCGAAGAGGTGACCGAGACCGGCGCCGAGGTGCAGCTGACCGCCGCCCCCGCGCCGGGGTCGCATATCCGCGCCGTGGGGTCGGAACAGCCGCTGGGCGGGCTTTTGCTGCGCCGCGGCACCCGGATCCGGGCGCATCACATCGGCCTTCTGGCCTCGAACGGCGTGGCCGAGGTCGCGGTGGTGCGCCGTCCGCGGCTGGCGATCCTCTCGACCGGCGACGAGCTGCACCGGCCGGGGGCCGAAGCGGCGTCACGGGACACGATGCCCGATGTGAACCGGCCGATGCTGATCGCGCTGGCGCAGGGCGCCGGGGCGGAGGTCGACGATCACGGCATCCTGCCCGACGATGCCGAGGCGACCGTGGCGAAATTCGCCAGCCTGCAGGGGCGCTATGATCTGATCGTGACGACGGGCGCGGTGTCGATGGGCGGGCGCGATCACCTGCGCCCGGCCCTGATCGCGGCGGGCGGGCAGATCGACGGCTGGAAAGTGGCGCTCAAACCCGGCAAGCCGGTGATGTTCGGCCGTCTGGGCAATGCCGCGGTGACCGGCCTGCCGGGCAATCCGTTCTCGGCGATGGTCGGGTTCACGCTCTTCGTCTCGGCGCAGATCGCCCGGCTGAAGGGGGCGGTTCCGGCGCCGCTGTTCCACTGTGCCGGGCGGGCCGGCTTCGACTGGACCCGCAAGCCGGACCGGGCCGAGATCTTCCCGATCCGGCTGGGCAACCGGGAAATCGACGGCCTGCCGGTGGTGCACCGTCTGGGCGAGGGCACCTCGGCCACGCTTTTCCCGCTGGCCGAGGCCGATGGTCTGGGCTTCGTCCCGGCCGAGACCGCCCGGGTCAGCGTCGGCACGCCGATCTGTTGGCAGACCTTCGAGGCCGGGGCGCGCTGAGCGCTCAGCCCGCCGGGCGCAACCGCCCGGCCGAGGCCTCGGTCAGCGGCAGGTCGAGACGCGCCACCGCCCCCAGCCCCTTGCCGGGGCTGGTCAGGGACAGGGCGCCGCCCAGCGTCGAGAGCGTGTTGGCGCACCAATGCAGCCCGAGCCCGCCGTGCTTGTCGGTGCGGGTGGAAAAGCCGCGTTCGAACAGCCGCGCGCCGGTGGCGGCATCGAAGCCGTCGCCATCATCGGCCAGCGTGACGCTGCAGCGCCGCCCGTCCTCGGCCGGGGTCACGCTGATCGCGATGCGCCCCTGCGCCCGGCCGCTGGCGGCGATCGCCTCGGTGGCGTTGACGACCAGATTTTCCAGGATCTGCGCCAGCAGAACCCGGTTGCCGCGCACCTGCAGCCCCGGCGGACAATCGATCGACAGATCGATCTTCGGCCCCTCGACGAACCGCGCCGCGGTTGCGGCATGGCCAAGCGCGCGGCCGAGGTCGCAGGCCTCGTCGCGGTTCACCCGGGCCGGATCGCGCGGCGCCCGCATCGCCTCGAGCGCTTCGGTCAGGCTGCGTCCCGCCTCCTGCAACAGCGCCCGCGCCTCGGCCCCGCGCTGGTCACGGTCGGCATCAAGCGCCTCGAGATAGGCGACAAGCCGCCGTCGACGGTCGTCGGCGGTCAGCGGATCGGCCAGTTCCTGACGCGCCCGGCCCGCCTCGGGCGGCAGATCCGGCAGCAGATGCCGCTCCAGATCGGCCAGGATCACCCGCACCGGGCTGAGACTGTTGCGCAGATTGTGCAAAAGCCCGGTCGCATTCTGCTCGCGGCCAAGCGCGAAGGACTGCTCGGCATGCGCCAGCCGCAGGGCCTCGAGCTCCGCCGCCATCTCGTTGAAATCCCGGTGCAGGGCGCCGATCTCGTCAGTCCGCGGCGGGCCCTCGATCGGGACGAGTTCGCCCGCCTGGCGGATCTGCACCACATGCTGACGAAAGGCGAGGATCGGCGCCAGAACCTGCGTCGACAGCCGCCGCCCGAGCAGCGCCATCAGCGCCGCCAGCAGGCCCAGCAGCGCAAGGACAGTCAGATCGCGCAGCCGTTCCCCCGCCGCCAGCACAAGCCGCGGCAGCTGAAAGCGCAACATCGCCATCGGCGGGCCGGAGCCCATCGCCACCGGAACCGCGACGTCAAGAACGTCTTCCTCGCCGACCACCACCGGCACCGGCGAGAACGCCGAGAAATCGAGCCGCACCGGAACCTGCAGGGACTGGGACAGGGTCGCCGCCTCGATCAGATGCAGGAAGACCAGAAGCCCCTCGGCGGTGCCGGAGCCGTCGCTGCGCCGCACCGGGGTGCTGGCGACGGCGAACAGGCGCCCGCCCTGCTGCCAATACCCCGCCGAGGAGGTCTTGCCCGCGCGCGAGGGTTGCAGCGCCATCGTGTCGAAATCGGTCAGGACGGCAGCCGCCAGATCGGGGTCGGGCGCCCCGGTCCCGGGGTCGAAACAGAAGGCGCGCTGCGCGGACCGGTCCAGCCGCAGAAAGGCGGCGCAGGAAATCTCGGCATTTTCGAAAGAGATCGCATTGATGTTGCGGTCTTCATAGGCGCGATCGAAAGCGCGCAGATAGAAGAAGGTCTCGTCCCAAAGCCCCCAGTCAAGCACATGCGCCTCGTTGGCGACCAGATCGGCGCTCAGCGCCGCCCGGGCGCGGTCGACATCGCGGCCGATCTCGACGCTTTCAAGCGCGCCGAAGCTGCTGCGGATCATCACGCCAAGCACCACCGCAAACAGCGCCGCCGCAGTGATGCCGATCACCGTCAGATCGAAGATCAGGGTCGCGCGCAGGCTTTTGGCGCGCAGGCGAAGCAGGCGCAGGCGCATCCCCGGCCTCAGCCCGCGGCACTGCGGCCGGGTTCCCCCCCGGAGGCGGAGAGAAGGCGGTCCACCGCCTGACCCTGACCGAACAGGAAGCCCTGCAGATGCGTGCAGCCAAGCTGGCGCAGCACATCGCGCTGGCTGATCCGCTCCACCCCCTCGGCGACGATTTCAAGGCCCAGCCCGGCGGCCAGATGCGACAGCGCGGTGACGATGGCGGCCGAGGGGCGGTCGCGGTCCATCCCCTCGATGAAACTGCGGTCGATCTTGATCGCGTCGACGGCCAGATCCTGCAGACTGGCGATGCTGGAGGCGCCGGTGCCGAAATCGTCGATCGCCACCCGGAAGCCCTGGGCGCGCAACTCGTCGACGATCTTGCGGCTTTGCCGGGCATGCGCGCGCAGCGTGGTTTCGGTGACCTCGATCTGGATCAGCGCCGGGGCAAGGCCGTTCTGCCGCGCCTCGGCCGCAAGGCGGGCGACGAAATCCTGACGCTGGAATTGCCGCGGCGAGAAGTTGATCGCGGTGAACAGGCCCGGCCAGCCGCGGGCATCGCGCAGCACCCGTTCCACCACCCAGTCGCCCAGAAGCAGCGTCACCGGGCTTTCCTCGGCGATCGGCATGAAGACGCCCGGGGGCACGGTGCCGTAATCGCGGCTGTTCCAGCGCAAGAGCGCCTCATAACCCACCACATCCAGCGTGTCCGAGGCGACGATGGGCTGGTAATGGATCGACAATTCCTCGCTGGCGAGCGCATAGAAGAGCCCCGCCTCGATGCGCTGGCGGAACTGCTGGCTGGCGTCGAGCTGCTTGTCGAAGACCCGCACCGTCTGGCCGCCGTCCTGTTTCGCGGCAAACAGCGCCAGATCGGCAAAGCGCATCAGATCGGCGGCGTCGCAACCGGGATGGCACGACCCGTCGACCAGCCCGCAGGAGGCGCCGATGAAGACCGAATTGCCGAAGACCGAGAAATCCCCCGAACAGGTTTCCAAAAGCCCCTGACAGGTGGCCACCGCCGTCTCCCGGTCCATCCCGGTCAGCAGCACGCCGAATTCGTCGCCGCCCAGCCGTGCCACCATCGTCCCCGCGGGGGCGCGGGAGACAAAGGCGGCACAGGCCATGCGAATCACCTCGTCCCCGGCATCATGGCCGAAGGTGTCGTTCACATGCTTGAAATGGTCGAGATCGAGGAAGGCGACGAAAAGATCGTTCGTCCCGGCCTCGAGCCGTTCGATCAGCCGGTTCTGGAACGCCATCCGGTTCGCCGCCCCGGTCAGGAAATCATGGCTGGCCATGTGCTGGGCGCGGGCCTCGCTGGCGGCGAGTTCGGCGACCTTGGCGCGCAGGAACATCAGCTGCCGGGTGTCATTGTCCCATCTTTCGCTGAGCGCCCGGGCCATCTGGCGCACTTCGTCGGGCTCGAAGGGCTTGCAGATGTAAAAGATCTTGTCGGCCGGACCGGCCACGGCGGTGATGTCGGTCACCGAATGGTCCGACCAGGCCGAAACGATGACGATGTTCAGATCGGGATCAAGCGCGCGCAACCGGCGCGCGGTTTCCTTGCCGTCGATCCCCGGCGGCATCCGCACATCGACGAAGGCGACCTTGAAGGGCGTGCCCTCCTGCAGCGCCCGCGCCGCCAGTTCGACGCCTTCAAGCCCCTGCGCGGCAAGGCTGATCTCGAATCCCATGCTCGGCCCCGGGGCGGCCTGCGGCACGGCGGCCCCGAAAAGCTCCTCGGCCAGGGCATCGGCGCGCGAAACGGGGCGGGATGAAACGGTGCCGGAAAACAAAAGGCGATATGCGTCGCGAACGGCGGCTTCGTCATCAATGACGAGAATGGTCATGCGGCCCTCCCGAAGGGTTTGGGCCGACAGTAACGGCAAGTCGTTAAGGATCGGTTTGCCCGGTAAAGCAGGCTTTCCTAGCCCGCCAGCACCTTGCGAAACCGCGCCAGAACGATCGTCACCGCCACCGCCGCCATGCCCGCCATCACCGCCATTTCCGGCCAGACCAGCGACAGCCCCGCGCCGCGATAGAGCACCGCCTGGGCGAAGATGACGAAATGCGTCGCCGGGGAAATCGTCCGCATCGTGCCCTGCAGCCAGTCGGGCATCGATTCCAGCGGCGTCATCCCCCCCGACAAGAGGATCATCAGCACGATCACCGGAATGACCAGAAGCCCGAATTGCCCCATCGTCCGGGTGAACGACGCCAGAAGCAGACCCAGGCTGGCCACCGCCACCACATAGATCGCCGCCCCCCCGGCATAAAGCCAAAGCGAGCCCGCCACCGGAACGCCCATCGCCCCCTCGACCACCACGACCAGGCTGAAGAGCGAGGCCAGAAGGATCACCGCCCCCGAGGCGAGGATCTTCGCCGCGACGATCTCGTGCGGGCGGACGGGCATCACCAGCACATGTTCGATCGTGCCATGTTCGCGCTCGCGGATCATCGAGGCCCCGGACAAGATCAGCATCAGGATGGTGACATTGTTCATCAGCTGCATCACCGCGCTGAACCAGCTGGAGGTCAGGTTCGGGTTGAAGGCGTTGCGAAAGACGACGGTGACCGGATCGGCGCTGGCGGCCCCGGGCGTCAGCGCGGCGGAAAGCTCCTGCAACAGGGTCTGGCGCAGGAAACTGGCGCCATTGCCCGCCTGCGCCACCGCCGTCGCATCGACAAGGATCTGCAGCGTCGTCGCGCGGCCCGCATGCAGGTCGCGCTCGAAATCGGGCGGGATCGTCAGCACCAGGATCGCCTCGCCCGCGCGTTGGGCGGCGGCGGCCTGCCCGGCGGTCATCGGCACCGGCGCGGCGAAAAGCGGCGGGCGGATCGCATCGCTCAGCCGGGCGGAGAGCGGGCTGCGGTCCTCGTCCACGATGGCGGTGGCCAGATGATCCACCTCGGTACTGGCGGCGTCGGAGACCAGCCAGACCGCCAGGGTGAAGACATAGGCGATCAGCACCAGCATCACCCGGTCGGTGCGGATCGCCCGCAGCTCCTTGCCGGTCAGCCAAAGGATGTTGCGAAGGCTGCGCATTCACCGCTCCTGCTTGGGAAGGGACAGGATCGCCAGCCCCAGATAGACCGCCGCGAAAAGGCCAAGGACGGATGCGGCGGTCATCGCCTCGGGCCAGCCGAAGCCCTTGAGGAAGGCCCCGACCGAGACCGGCTGGAACCAGGCGCCCGGAAAGGCCAGACCGAAGATCCGCCCGCCTTCGCCCAAAGACGACACCGGCACCACCAGCCCGGAAAAGTTCACCGTGGGGATGATCGCGACGACGGCGGTGGCAAAGACCGCCGCCACCTGCGTCCGGGTGAAGGCCGAGATCAGCTGGCCAAAGCCGGTCGTGGCGGTGACATAGACCAGCGCCGCAAAGGCCAGCGCGGGCAGGCTGCCCGAAAGCGGCACGCCAAAGACCGTCACTCCAAGCGTCACCAGCACCCAGAAACTGAGCCAGGCCAGCGCCAGATAGGGCAGCTGCTTGCCGACCAGAAACTCGATCCGGCTGACCGGGGTGGATTGGAAATTCGCGATCGTGCCGGTTTCCTTTTCGCGCACGACGCTGACCGCCGCCATCACCGCGGGGACCAGCATCAGGATCAGCATCAGCACCGAAGGCACCATGGCATTGGCGCTCTCAAACGCCTGATTGAAGAGATAGCGGGTCTCGAAGCCGACCTTGGCGGTCTGTCCGATCCCTTCCTCGGCGGCGATCTTGTCGCTGAAATCCTGCAGCACGCCAAGGGCATAGCCCTGCGCGGTCTGGGCCCGAAACGGCATCGCGCCGTCAAAGGTCAGGCCGATTTCCGGCACCGCGCCGCGGTGCAGATCGCGCCCGAAACCCTCGGGGATATCCAGCGCCAGCGTCAGCCCGCCCAGCCCCATCCGGCCCGGCAGCTCGGCCGGGCTGGCAAAGGGCGGGGCTTCGGCGAATTGCGGGATCGAGGTGAAGCCCTCGGTCAGGCGGCGGCTTTCGGCGCTTTGATCCTGATCCAGCACCGCGAAAGACAGCCGGTCGACGTCAAAGGAAATCCCGAACCCCATCGCCAGCATCAGGATCACGGGGCCCAGAAGCGCGAAGAAAAGCCGGATCGGATCGCGGGCCAGTTCCAGCGTCTCGCGCCAGGAATAGGCGTAAAGCCGGGTGAGGGCGGCCAGCCCCCTGCCCTTCGGCGCCGCGGCGGGGGCGGGCATCCGGGCCTCGGGCGGGGCATCGTCGCCGTCCCCCTCGGCCTCCAGCACGGAAATGAAGGCGGCCTCCAGCGTGTCGGCGCCGCGCCGCGCGACGATCTCGGCGGGCGTGCCCAACTCCAGCACGCGCCCCGCATGCATCAGCGAGATCCGGTCGCAACGCGCCGCCTCGTTCATGAAATGGGTCGAGATGAAGATCGTCACGCCCTTGTCGCGCGAGAGCCGCATCAGCACCGTCCAGAACCCGTCGCGCGCCACCGGATCGACGCCCGAGGTGGGCTCGTCCAAAATCAGGATCGGCGGTTCGTGGATCATCGCCACGGCCAGTTGCAGCCGCTGGCGCTGCCCCAGCGGCAGGCTTTCGGGCATCGCCTCGGCCACCGCGGCCAGATCGAATTCCGCCATCACCTCGGCCACCCGGGCCGCACGCCGCTCGGGGGCCACGCCGTAAAGCCGCGCATGCAGGATCAGGTTTTGCCGCACCGTCAGCTCGCCATAAAGCGAAAACGCCTGCGACATGTAGCCGATGCCCAGCCGCGCCGCCATGTCGGACCGGCCCAGTTCGCGACCGAAGAGCTTCGTCGTGCCCTCGGTCGGGTCCAGAAGCCCGGTCAGCATCTTCATTGTCGTGGTCTTGCCGCAGCCGTTCGAGCCCAGAAAGCCGAAGATCTCGCCCTCGGGGATCGAAAAGCCGACGTGATCGACCGCGGTGAAGGCGCCGAAGCGTTTCACCAGCCCCTCGGCCTCGATGGCGATGCGGCCCTGATTTGCCGGGCGCGGCAGCACCGGCACCGGCGTGTGCCGGGCGCGGATTTCCTCGGGCAGAAGCGCGACGAAGGCCTCTTCCAGACTTTGCGCCCCGGTCCGCGCGCGCAGATCGGCGGGCGCCCCGGTGGCGATGACCCGGCCCCCGTCCATCGCGGCGATCCAGTCGAAACGGTCGGCCTCTTCCATGTAAGCGGTTGCGGTCAGCACGCTCATGCCGGGCCGGGTGGCGCGGACCCGGGCGATCAGCTCCCAGAACTGCCGCCGCGACAGCGGATCGACGCCGGTCGTGGGCTCGTCAAGGATCAACAGATCCGGGTCATGGATCAGCGCGGCGCACAGGCCCAGCTTCTGTTTCATCCCGCCCGAGAGCTTGCCCGCCGGACGGTCGGGAAAGGGCGCAAGGCCGGTGGCGTCCAGCAGCATCGCGATGCGCTCGGCCCGCTCGGCCGCGCCCTGACCGAACAGCCGCCCGAAGAACTGCAGGTTCTCGGTCACGCTCAGCGTCGGGTAAAGGTTCCGCCCCAGACCTTGCGGCATATAGGCGATGCGCGGGGCGACGGCGGCACGATGGGCGCGGCTCTCCATCGACCCGCCGAGGCTTTCGACAAGGCCGGTCTGCACCCGCCGCACCCCGGCCACCAGCGCCATCAGCGTCGATTTGCCGACGCCATCGGGGCCGATCAGCCCGGCCATCACGCCGACGGGAATATCGAGCGTCACCGCGTCAAGCGCGGTCACCGCGCCGTAGCGATGGGAAACGCCGCTCAGCCGGGCAACGGGCTGCATCGGCCTACTCGGGCAGCTTCACCGCCAGATCGGCGGGCCAGGGCGTGTCGGGCGTCGCGCGCACGAAGCCGATGCCGCGCACGCCGACCTTGACGCTGTCGGCAAAGCGCAAGAGCAGATCGCGCGGGATCGCCAGCTTGACGCGGAACACGAGGTCCGCGCGCTCGGTGCTGGTTTCAACCGATTTCGGGGTGAATTGCGCTTGGGGCGCAACGAAACTGACCCGCGCGGGCACCACATATTGCGGCACCGGGTCCAGAACCAGCCGCGCCTCGTCATTCAGCGCCAAGGTCCCCACGACAGACGCGGGCAGATAGAGCACCATGTAAACATCGGTCAGATCGAGCAGCGTCACCACGGGCGTGCCCGCCGCGATCACCTCGCCCGGCTCGTGCAGCCGGTAGAGCACCCGGCCGCGGATCGGCGCGCGGATCACCAGATCTTCCAGCGCGATCTTCGCCTGTTCGCGGCTGGCCTCGGCCGCGGCGATCAGCGCGGTGGCGTTTTGCACCTGCGCCCGCGCCGAGGCGAGCGAGGCCGCCGCCGCCGTTGCCCCGTTCACCGCATCGTCCAAAACCGCCTGCGCCGCATGGCCCTCGGCATGCAGCGTGGTGACGCGGGTCCGGGTCGTCACCGCCACGTCGAGCGCGCTTTGCGCCTGCATCACCGCCGCTTCGGCGCCCGCCTTGGCCGCCTCGGCCTGCAGCACCGCCGCCTCGGCCGCCAGCAATTTCGCCTGCGCATCGCGGTCGTCAAGCCGCGCCAGCACTGCCCCCGCCTCGACCATCTGCCCTTCGGCGGCCGTGACCTCGGTCAGCCGCCCGGCATATTTCCCGGCGACATCGACGCTTTGCGCCTCCAGCCGCCCGTTCGAGGCGGTCACGCCGGTCTGATCCCCCGCCCCCTCGATCCGCGCCAGAAGCCCGGCAAAGGGCGATTGCGCCTGCGCGGGAAGGCCAAGGGCCAGAAACAGCGCAAGAGAGAGGCGGCAGGCGGCGGGCAAGGACATGACTTCAACTCCGAAACGACTCTGAACCGTAGGGTTCACCTGTGGCGGGGCGGCGTCAAGCGCACAATGCCGCCGGACGGGCGGGGCGGGCGATTTGCGCCCGGAAGAACCGGCGGTGGCAGGGGCGCCGGAACGCCCCTGCCGGCCATGTTCAGGCGGCGGCCGGGCTCTTGCGCCGCGTGAACATCGCGTTCGTCAGCCGGAAGAAGAGCGGCACGAAGAAGATCGCCAGCCCCGTCCCCGTCAGCGTGCCGAAGAGCGTGGTGTAGCCGATCGCCTCGCGCGCCCCCGCGCCCGCGCCGGTCGACAGGATCAGCGGCACGACGCCCAGGGTGAAGGCGAGCGAAGTCATCAGGATCGGACGGAAGCGCAGCCGGGCGGCCTCGACCGCGGCGGTCAGCGCGTCTTCGCCAAGGGTCCGCATGCGGTCGCGGGCAAATTCCACGATCATGATGCCGTTCTTGCCGGTCAGACCGACAACAGTCAGCAGCCCGACCTGGAAATAGACCCCGTTCGCCTGACCGCCCAGCCAGGCACCGATCAGCGCCCCGATGATGCCCACCGGCATCGCCAGAATGACCGCCACCGGAATGACCCAGCTTTCGTAAAGCGCCGCCAGACACAGGAAGACCGCGGCGAGCGAGAGCGCATAAAGCGCCATGGCATTGTTGCCCGCCTCTTTTTCCTCCAGCGACAGGCCCGACCATTGCAGCGCGAAACCGGGCGGCAATTGCGCGGCAAGCGTCTCCATCTCCGTCATCGCCGCCCCAGAGGACAGGCCCGGCACCGGCGAGCCCTGGATCTCCATCGCGGGCAGCGCGTCATAGCGCACGATCTGCTGCGGCCCGTAGACCCATTTCTCGGTGGCAAAGGTCGAGAGCGAGACGAAATCGCCATTCGCATTCGGCACCCGCCAGAGCGCGAAATCGGCCGGGGTGGAGCGCGCCCAGGGCTCGCCCTGCACATAGACGCGCTTGACGCGGCCTTCGTGCAGGAAGTCGTTCACATAGGCCGAAGACCAGATCGTGTTCAGGAAATCGCCCACATCCGCCGCGGTCAGCCCCACGGCCCCCGCCTTGGCCCAGTCGATATCCAGACGGAACTGCGCCGCATCCTCGACCCCGTTCGGGCGCACGGCCATCAGTTTCGGGCTTTGCCCGGCCATGCCCAAAAGCTGGTTGCGGGCGTTCAGCAGATCTTCGTGGCTCTGGCCCGAGCGCGCCTGCAGGAAGGCGGTGAAGCCGTTCGAATTGCCCAGCTCCAGCACCGGCGGCGGCACGATCGGGATCACGATCGCCTCCTTGATGCCGCCCATCAGCGGCCCGAAGGCCCGCCCCGCAATCGCCTGTGCGCCGTTTTGCGGCCCCGGCCGGTCCTCCCAGTCCTTCAGCTTGATGAACATCATCGCCATGTTCTGGCCCTGACCGGCGAAAGAGAAACCGACGACTGAGAACAGCGCCTCGACATTGTCCGCCTCGGCCGCGCGCCAATAGCCCTCGACCTGTTCGACGACCTTTTTCGTTTCCGCCGCGGTGGTGCCCGAGGGGGTCTGAATGAGCGTCATCAGCACGCCCTGATCCTCGTCGGGCAGGAACGCGGTGGGGGTGCGCAGATAAAGCGCCCCCATCGCCGCCACCAGACAGGCATAGACGACCAACCCCTTGAGCGGATTGGCGACAACCCAGCGGGTGATGCCGCCATAGCCGCGCGTCAGCCGCCCGAAGCGGGTCTCGAAATGGCCGCCGAACCAGTTCGCAAAACCGCCCTTGGCCTCGGCATGGGGTTTGAGGATCGTGGCGCAAAGCGCGGGCGTGAAGACGAGCGCAACCAGAACCGAAAGCGCCATGGCCGAAACGATGGTGACCGAGAATTGCTTGTAGATCTCGCCGGTCGAGCCGCCAAAGAAGGCCATCGGCACGAAGACCGCCGAGAGCACCAGCGCAATCCCCACCAGCGCGCCCGAGATTTCCCCCATCGATTTCCGCGTCGCCTCGCGCGGGGAAAGGTGTTCCTCGGCCATGATCCGCTCGACGTTTTCGACGACGACGATGGCGTCATCGACCAAAAGCCCGATGGCAAGAACCATGGCCAGCATGGTCAGGGTGTTGATCGAAAAGCCAGAGGCCGCCATCACGCCAAAGGTGCCCAAAAGCACCACCGGCACCGCCAGCGTCGGGATCAGCGTCGCGCGCAGATTGTGCAGGAAGACGAGCATGACCAGCACGACCAGCACGATGGCCTCGAACAGGGTCTTGATCACTTCCTCGATCGAGAGGGTGACAAAGGGCGTCGTGTCATAGGGAATGACGTATTCCATCCCCGAGGGGAAATAGGGCGCCAGTTCCGCCAGCTTGTCCTTGACCAGCTTCGCCGTGTCGAGCGCATTCGCCCCCGAAGCCAGCTGGATCGCCATCCCGGCCGAGGGGGTGCCGTTGTAAAAGGCGTTGATGTCGTAGCTTTCCGCGCCCAGCTCCACCCGCGCGACATCGCGCAGCAAGACCAGCCCGCCATCGGTATCGGCGCGCAGCACGATACGCTCGAAATCCGCGGGGGTTTTCAGCAGCGATTGCGCGGTGATCGTGGCATTCAGCATCTGCCCCTCGGGCGCGGGCAAGGCCCCGAACGACCCGGCCGAGATCTGCGCATTCTGCCCCTTCACCGCGGCGATCACCGCGGCGGGCGCCATGTCATAGGCCTTGAGCTTGCCCGGATCGAGCCAGATCCGCATCGCATGTTCCGAGCCGAAGACGGTGACCGCCCCCACGCCCTTGAGCCGCGAGAAGCTCTCGACCATCGAGGCGTTCATGTAATCGGACAGCTCGACCGAAGACCGGGACTTGTCGGGCGAAATCAGCGCCGCCACCATCAAAAAGCCGGTCGTCGATTTCTCGACCGTCACGCCCTGCCGGGTGACGGCTTCGGGCAGGCTCGCCTCGGCTTGCGCCAGCTTGTTTTGCACCTGCACCTGCGCGATGTCGGGATCGGTGCCGAGCGCGAAGGTGAGCGTGATCGTGGCCCGGCCCGTCGCGGTGGTGTCGGATTTCAGATAGCGCAACCCGTCAAGGCCGGTCATCTGCTTTTCGATCACCTGCACCACGGTATCGGTGACGGTTTCCGCCGAAGCGCCCGGATAGGCCGCCTGAATGACGACCGCGGGCGAGGCGATCGAGGGATATTGCGACACCGGCAGGCGCAGGATCGCAAGCGCCCCCACCCCCATGATCACCAGCGCGATGACCCAGGCGAAGATCGGCCGGTCAATGAAGAAACGCGCCATGTTATTGCGCCTCCGCCGGAACGACGGTCACCGGCGCCCCGGGTCCGGTCTTCTGAAAGCCCGAGGAAATCACCTGATCGCCGTCTTTCAGCCCCCCGGTCACGATCCAGTCAGAGCCCCGCGCCGTCGCCACAGTGACCGGCTTTTGCGCCACCTTGCCGTCTTCGACGACCCAGACATAGGCCCCGCCCGAGGGCTCGCGCATCACCACATTTTGCGGCAGCGCAAAGGCGCCCCGCGCCAGCGCCTGCGGCAGGTCCACCTCGACATACATCCCGGGCAGAAGGATGTGATCGGGGTTCGGAAAGCTCATCCGCAAGGTAACCATGCCGGTCGTGGGTTCCACCCGCGGCTCGGCGGCTTCAAGCCTGCCCTTGATCGGATAGGCCGTGCCATCGGCCAGGATCAGCCCGGCCTCGCCCAGGGCCCGCATCGCCCGGCCCTCGGCGGTCGAGGTCAGGCGCAGGATGTCGGTCGCCGATTGCGTCACGTCGACATGCACCGGATCCAGCGCCCGGATCGTCGCCAAGGGGCTGGCCTGCTGCGCCGCGACCAGCGCGCCGGGCGTCGCCTGGGTCAGACCGATCACCCCGGCGATGGGGGCGCGGATCGTGGTGCGATCGAGCTCGATCGTGGCGCTTTTCAGCTGCGCCTCGGCCGCCTGCACCGCCGCATCGGCCGCCGCCCGCGTCGCCACCGCGGAATCGCGGTTCTGCGCCGAGCCCGCCCGCGAGGCGAAAAGCTCGACCGCGCGTTTTTCTTCCAGAACCGCCAGATCGCGCGAGGCTTTCGCCTGCGCCACCGCGGCCTGCGCCGCCGCCACCGCGGCCTGATAGCTTTCGTCCTCGATCTTGTAGAGCGGCTGGCCCTCGGTCACGACCGAACCCTCCTCGAACAACCGCCCGCGCAGGATGCCCGAGACCTGCGGGCGCACCTCCGCCTCGGTCGAGGCCTTGATCCGGCCGGGCAGACGGGCGTTCAGCGTCAGATCCTGCGCATGGGCGATGACGGTGGTGACGGGGGCCGGGCCCTGCGCCTGCTGCGCAAGGACGGGCATGGGCAGAAGCAGCAGCAAAAGCCCAAGGGATTTCGGAAACGACATGGCAAACCTGTCTGAAGCAAGAGGGGTCAACGCAGGCCGCCCGCGGCGGCGATGCTGAGGGTGATGAAGTCGGCGGCGCGGCTCCATTCGGCGGCGGCAGCGCTTTGCTGCGCCGAAAGATAGCTGCGTTCGGCATCGAGGACAGTCATGAAATCGCCCTCGCCCAAGGAATAATTGGTGCGCGAAAGCTCCAGCGTTTCGGCGCTGGTCGCGACCAGATGCGTCTGCGCGGCGATGTTGCGGCCATCGCGGTTATAGGCGGCCAGCGCGCTTTCGACCTCGTCGATCGCGGTCAGCACGGCCTTTTCCCAGGCCAGTTTCGCCTGCACCGCCCGCGCCTCGGCGCCGCGCAGGTTCGCCTGATTGGCGCCGCCGGTGAAGATCGGCAGATTGAGCGAGGGGCCGACCGCCCAATAGCGAATGGTGTTGGCGTCGCGCACATGCGTCGGCGTGACCGAGCCCGAGAGCGTGACCGAAGGGTAGAAGGCCGCCTTGGCGACGCCGATATCATAGACCGCGGCGGCATAGTTGCGCTCGGCCAGACGCACGTCGGGCCGGGTGCGCAGCACATCGGCGGGCACGCCGACGCTGGCCTTGAAACGCGGCCGCGGCTGGCCCGCCCCCCGGCTCAGCTGCGGGCGCAGCGCCGAGACCGGCTGTGCGGTCAGCGTCGCAAGCGTCACCAGCGCCTGATCGAAAGCGGTCTCGTAGCCCGGCAGCTGCGCCTCGCCCTCGGCCACCAGCTGTTCCGCCTGCAGCAGTTCAAGCCGCCCCGCCGTGCCGCTTTCCACCTGCGCCCGCGTCAGTTCCAGACTTTTGCGACGGCTTTCCAGGGATTTGCGCGTCAGCGCGATCGAGGCCTGCTGATAGCGCAGCTCTGCATAGGCCTGGGCGATGGCGCCCTCCATCACCAGCCGCGCCACATCGGCCGAGGCATAGGCCGCATCCAGCCGCGCCGAGGCCGCGGCACGATTGGCCCGGTTCGCCCCGAACAGATCCGCCGTCCAGCCCACCGCAAGCGCCCCCGAGCGCGACTCGGCGATGCCGGTGCCGGAGGTGTTGCCGCGCGTGTCCTTCAGCGTGCCCGAGACCTGCGGCAGATCCGCCGCGCCCGCGCCCGAGACGCTGGCCCGGGCTTCCTCGATCGCGGCGATGGCCTGCAGCACATCAAGGTTGCGCGCCCGCCCCGCCGCGATCAGCTGATCGAGCGTCGGATCGCGGAAGGCCGACCACCACGGCCCCGCGGCCGCCCGCCCCGGCGCCGCCGCCTCGAAAGTGGCCGGAACCTTGGCCGCGGGGGCCGCGTAATCGACCTGCGCGCAGCCCGCCAGCGCCGCCGTCGCCCCCAGAAGAAATCCCCGCCGCCCGATCCGCACCATGCCCTGTCCTTCCCGTTCCGGCCCGACCGACCGGACCGCTTCTTGCGGATTTACATACATGCGCGTATGTTTGTAAAGAGGGCAGATGCAAGGCTTGACCGGGATCGCCCAAGGCGAAAGAAGGCGGCAGGAGCGATGGGCGGGCCCATCGGGGAGACGGCACGGATGCGGCGCAGCAAGGCGGATGCGGAACAGACGCGACAGAACATTCTTGACGCTGCGGAACGGCTGTTCTGCACGCGCGGCATCGCGCAGACGACGCTGGAGCAGATCGCCCGCGAGGCGGGGGCGACGCGGGGCGCAATCTATTGGCATTTCAAGGACAAGAACGATGTCCTGAGCGGGATCTACGAACGTTACGAAGACCCGCAGCTGTGCCGGATCGAAACCGCCGCGGCGGGCGAATTGCCCGATGATCCGCTGGACGTGCTGGAAGTCACCGGGGCGGAATATCTGCAGACGATCGAATCCGATCCGGTGCAGCAGCGGCTGCATCTGATTCTGATCTCGGGCACGCCGAACGACGGCACCGAGCAATGGCGCGAATCGAAGAATGCGGAAATCTACCGGCTTCTGCTGCGGCTGATGGAACGCGCCCATGCCGAGGGCTCTTTGAGCGATGCGCTGACCCCGCAGGAGGCGGCGGTGGCGCAGATGGTGATGTTCAACGGGCTGATCGGCGAATGGCACCGCTCGGGGCGGGCCTTTCCGCTGCATGCGACCGGCTCGAAGCTGGTGCGCCATCTGATCGACTCGATGCGGCGCAAACCCGCCGCGGAAGGAACCGGGGCATGACGATCTATGTGGATGCCGACGCCTGCCCGGTGAAGGCCGAGATCGAGCGGGTCGGCACCAGGCATGGCACCCGGATGGTGGTGGTGTCGAATGGCGGGATCCGGCCCTCGCCCCATCCGCTGATCGAGACGGTGATCGTGGCGCAGGGCCCGGACGAGGCCGACAAATGGATCGCCGAACGGGCCGGGCCGGGGGATGTCGTGGTGACCTCGGACATTCCGCTGGCGGCGAAATGCGTCGCGGCGGGGGCGCAGGTGCTGCGCCCGACCGGCGAGCCGCTGACGGCGGACAATATCGGCAATGTGCTCGCCACCCGCGATCTGATGGCCGATCTGCGCGCCGCCGATCCGTTCCTGCAGGGCCGCGGCGGCGGCTTCACCAAGGCCGACCGGACCCGGTTTCTGGATGCGCTCGAACGCGTGCTGCGCAAGATCGGCCGCTGAGGCTCAGGGCTTCCAGCGCTCCTGCACGCGCAGATGTTCATGGGTATGGGCGCGGGTGCCGTGCAGATGGAACTCGATCTCGGTCTTGACCGGGATCAGCGCGGTCTGTCCGTGCAGCACGCCGCGTTGCAGAAACAGCGAATTGGCATAGGCCTGCACCGAGCCGACCGTGCCGCGCATCACCGCCACTTCGACCGCGGCGTGATGATCCAGCGGCACCGACAGCGCGGCGATCGTGGTGTCGTGATGGCGCTGGCGGCTTTCGGGCACCACGCGGCCCAGATCGCGCTGCGCGGGATCAAGCGCATAGGTGATCACGCCGACGCATTCGGCGGTCTCGGGGGTGTCCTCGGCCAGGCCGCGGCGGACCAGATCGCGCAGCGCCTCGGAGCGGTTCGAGGCCCCGGACCGCGCCATGAACCCGTCAAGCGCGGCCAGAAGATCGTCTTCGATGGTGATGGTGATGCGCTGCATGGGGCCCTCCTGCGGCAAGCCTTGCATGGCCGGGCCGCAGGCACAAGCACCCCGCTCTGTCACCGGGGCGGGGCGTCAGCTCTCCTGCGCGCCGTCCGCGGCCTTCGGCGCCGTCGCGGCGGGCACGGTGCTGCCGCGCGCCTGCGTGCCGAGCTTGCGGAAGGAAAGACCGTTGCGATAGGCCGGCTTCTTTGCCGGCTGCGCCAGAAATTCCTTCAGATCCAGTTGTTTCTTCGGGGTGGAATAGCCCATGGTCAAACTCCTTGCGATGAAAGGGCGGAAGCCGCGCAGGGGCTGCGCCGCTTCCCCTCCCGGTGAGAAACCCGGCAGAAGCAGGAGGCGGCAGCGCCGCCCCCGCCTCGATACCGTCACCGGGAAACGGGTCGGATCGCCTGTCCGTTGAAGGACCGGATCGGATCGGGCGCCGGACGGTCGGACCGCCGCGGGCCTTGCGGCAGCGTGCCCTGCCCCAGGCGTTCGAAAAAGTCCCGCCAGCCAAGGCCGGTCTGGGCCGGGTGGCTGCGCGGGAACGAGGCCATGGGCGCGGGGCCCAGGGCAGATCGGGAATGCGTCATTCAGGTCTTTCCGCCGCGCCGGGGCTTCCCGGGACGGCAAGGGGGTCATCGGGCGGGCTTCGCGTCCGGCAGGGCCGCCGCATCGCGCGCAAGACGGGCCGCCTTGAGCGCGGCAGTGCGATCCGCGCGCTTCACGGCTTCCGTCTCGATGATCAGTTTCGCCGCGGCTGCCGTCTTGTCATGCAGCGTCTGCGGCGCAAGGGGCATCTCCCGGAACAGGCCGGGAGACGGAGACTTGCGTGGGGGGGACATGGCTGTCGCCGCAATCGCTGCGGATCAGACCAGAGCCAGGTCGCAGGCCGACTTGCGGCCATCGCGGCCGGATTCGATCTGGAAGGTCACCTTGGCGCCATCGACGAGACGCGAGATCCCGGCCCGTTCCACGGCCGAGATGTGCACGAACACGTCCTGCGCGCCACCTTCCGGCTCGATGAAACCGAAACCTTTGTTCTGGTTGAAAAACTTCACGGTGCCATTGGCCATCGTGATCACTCCTTCATGGGAATGCTGCCCACGGAATGCGGCAGCTCGGCTTGGTCGTGACTAAAAGCAGACTGAAGCCGATGAAGGAGACAGGGTGCGGTCAGAAGAACTTCGCTCCACCCTGCATAGCAGAGTTTGCAGGTTTTGCACTGATTCGTTTCGGGTTTTCAAAACAATCCCGCCGCGAGGGCCGGATCACGGTTTCCCCCAAGGCGCGGCTCAGAACAGCAGCTTGTAGCTGTTGCCAAGCGTGTCGGTCACCGTGCCGGTGCCGCTTTGCGTGCCCGAGCCCATGATGAAGGTCCCCTGCAGCCGGGTGCCGTCCTTGCACACGGCATAGACCTCGCCGGTGTTGACGCCGCCGACATCCTCGGTCGAATTCTTGTAGCTGCCGCCCAGATCCTTGAGCTTCAGCGACAGGCCGCGTTCATGCGTCTTCACCCGCGGCTGCACGCTCGACCAGGTGCCGCTGCATTTGGTCTTGTTCGGCTTCGGCAGCTTGAACCAGATCTGCCCCGAGGTCTCGCTGTCCTCGGTGATCGAGATCGGAATCGCCGTCGAGGGGTTCTGCTCGGCGATCGGCCCGCTCAGCGGATAAAGCCGGAACGAACTGTTCGACCCGCAGGCCGACAGCGCAGTGACGGTGATCAGGGCAAGCGCAAGACGCGAGGTCACGGGAATCTCTCCAGAGGCGGTGCACCGGGCAGGTCGCCTGGCGCGAGGCGCCATCGACCGCGGGCGTTAGAATGGATTTGACCGCCCCCGTCAACCCGGGATCTGCCGGGCCCGGGGGGCGGTCGCATCACACGTTCACGAGCGTGCCCAGTTCCACCACGCGCGAGGCCGGGATGCGGAAGTAATCCGACGACCGCGTCGCGTTGCGGGCAAGGTAGAAGAAGAACAGGCTTTGCCAGGCGGGCATCCGCCGCTGCCCCGACAGTTTCAGCGAGCGCTGTGACAGGATGAAGGAGGTCGCCATGATGTCGAACTTCCAGCCCAGCTTGCGGCATTGCAAAAGCGCCTTCGGCACGTCGGGTTCCTCGGCATAGCCGAAGCGCAGCTCCACCCGGCGGAAGCGCTCGTTCAGCTCTTCCATGTTGACCCGGTCTTCCGGGGCGACGCGCGGCACATCCTCGGTGACGATGGTCAGGATCACGATATGCTCGTGCAGCGCCTTGAAATGCTTGAGGCTGTGCAGCATCGCCGCGGGCACCATGTCGGGCGTGCCGGTCAGATAGATGGCCGTTCCCGGCACGGTCGAGATCGATTTCGAATCCATCTGCCGGAAGATCATGTCCAGCGGCACGTCGTTTTCGCGTTCGAGCTTGAGGATGATCGCCGCGCCGCGCCGCCAGGTCCACATCAGCAGGATCATGCCCCCGGCAATCGCCAGCGAGACATACCCGCCCGAGAAGATCTTCATCGAATTGGCGCCGAAGAACACCAGATCCAGCGCAAGGAACGGCACCATCATGCCGATCGCCAGCACCAGCGGCATCTTCCACAGCTTGCGCGCCACCACCATCACCAGGATCGAGGTGATGCACATCTCGCCGGTGACCGAGATCCCGTAGGCCGCCGCCAGCGCCGAGGAGGAGCCGAAGACGACAATCAGCATCAGAACGCCCAGCATCAGCCAGAAGTTCACCTCGGGCATGTAGATCTGCCCCTGCTGGGTCTCCGAGGTCTGCCGGATCCGCAGCCGCGGGATCAGCTTCAGCTGCACGCCCTGCTGGGTCAGCGAATAGGCGCCCGAAATCACCGCCTGGCTGGCGATCACCGTCGCCGCGGCCGCCAGGACGATCATCGGCAAAAGCGCCCATTCGGGATAAAGCCGGAAGAACGGGTTCTCGATCGCGCCGGGATTGGTCATCAAAAGCGCGCCCTGCCCGTAGTAGTTCAGAAGCAGCGCCGGCATCACGACGAAAAGCCAGGACACCTGGATCGGACGGCGGCCGAAATGGCCCAGATCGGCATAAAGCGCCTCGGCCCCGGTCACCGCAAGAAAGGCCGCGCCCAGAATCGCAAGGCCGAGCGGGCCGTTCGACATCACCAGTTCCGCCGCGCGCACCGGATTGAGCGCTTCAAGCACCACCGGCGCCTGAATGAGGTTCATGAAGCCGCCCACCGCCAGCGCGGTGAACCAGACCATCATCACCGGGCCGAAGAATTTCGCCACGGCCGAGGTGCCCTTGCTTTGAAACACGAAGAGAAACACGATGATGACGACGGCCAAGGGCACGATGAAGGGCTCGAAGGCGGGGGTGACCAGCTTCAGCCCCTCGATCGCGCCCAGAACCGAGACCGCGGGCGTCACCGCGGCATCGCCGTAAAACAGCCCCGCCCCCAGCATGCCCAGCGCCAGCACGATCGGCGTCGGCCGCCCCATCGCGCGCTGCACCAGCGCCAGCAGCGAGAAGGTCCCGCCCTCGCCGTCATTGTCGGCCATCATCAGGATGATGACATATTTGATCGTGACGACGATGATCAGCGCCCAGGTGATGACGGAGAGCACGCCCAGCACATGTTCGGGGTCGACGCCGCCGCCATGCGCGCCCGACGCCACCATCGCTTCGCGATAGGCGTAAAGCGGAGAGGTGCCGATATCGCCATAGACGACACCGATCGCGGCGAGGGAGGTCAGCGCGAGTCCCGTCTTGGCGTGGCTCTGGCTGCGATCTCCCTGCTCGGGGATCTCGGATTCGTTTTTGGTCATGCAGTTGTGACTCGGGTCACCGGAACGTGATCTCCGGCCTTGGCTTCTTAACGCTGCGTGGCGGCATGCGCCACCGGATTCGTACCTGCCCCGGCGTCGCCCGAAAACCGTCCGGCGAAAAAATGGAAAAAATGTCGCACCCGGGGGGTTGAACTCCTGCTTGCCCTGCCCAAAATAGGAGGAGCGGGCCGGGCCCCTCTGGCGTCGGAAGTTCCTCCAAGCTTCCACGTGATGTCGGACCGCATCGACACCCGCTCGATGGTCGTGCCCGGCAGATGGTCTGTCATCAGCCGGGCGACCAGACGGCGGCAAACCGCAAGAGGTCGCCCCGTGGAACTCGTCTTTCTGTCTTTTCTTGGCCAGCCGCTGTGGATGTGGCTGGTTTTCGTCAGTCTTGTCCTGACCCTTCTCGCGCTTGATCTGGGCGTGCTGAACAAGGACGATCACGAAATCGGCATCGCCGAAAGCCTGAAGCTTTCGGCGATGTATATCGCGCTTGGCCTCGGCTTTGCGGGCTTCGTCTTCTGGCAGATGGGCGCCACCGCGACGGCGCAATATCTGACCGCCTTCGTGGTCGAGAAATCGCTCTCGATCGACAACATCTTCGTGATCGCGCTGATCTTCGGCTTCTTCGCCGTGCCGCGGCAATATCAGCGCCGGGTGCTGTTCTGGGGCATTCTGGGCGTGATCGTGCTGCGCGGGCTGATGATCGGCCTTGGCGCGACGCTGGTCGCCGAATACCACTGGCTGCTTTACGTCTTCGCCGCCTTCCTGATCGTGACCGGCATCAAGATGCTGTTTTCGGCCGACAAGGAGCACGAGATCACCGAAAACGGGCTGATCCGCTTCCTGCGCCGCCGCCTGCGGGTGACGGACGGTCCGCGCGGCCATGCCTTCTTCGTCACCGAGCCCGACACGAAAACCGGCCGTCTGGTGCGCCATGCGACGCCGCTGTTCCTGGCGCTGGTGATGATCGAGCTGGCCGATCTCGTCTTTGCCGTCGACTCTGTCCCCGCGGTCTTCACCATCACCACCGATCCCTACATCGTCTACACCTCGAACATCTTCGCGATCCTCGGCCTGCGGGCGCTTTACTTCGCGCTTTCCGCGATCCTCGCCCGCTTCGCCTATCTGAAATACGCGCTCTCGGTGCTTCTGGTGTTCATCGGCTCCAAGGTCTTCGTGGCCGCGGCGCTGGGTTGGGAAAAATTCCCTCCGGCCTGGTCGCTTGGCATCACCTTCGCGATCCTTGCCGCAGGCATCCTTTTCTCGCTGTGGAAGACGGGCACAGCGAGAGGGCCGGCTCATCCGGCTGAATGACGACGTCCCCGTCAATCCTCCAAAACTGCGAACGCGGTGCCCCGATCCTCCGGTCGGGGCATCGCACTTTCGGGGCCATCAGTCGCCTTGATCCGGGCGGATCTTGCCGCACATTAAGCGGCATCCGTCTGTCCCGAGGTTCCCGTTGCGTCATCCCCTCCGCCATCTGGCCACTTTCGCGCTTGCCCTTGTCCTGATCCTGAGCTCGGTCTTCATGCTGGAGCGCGACCGGGCCGGGCTTGCCATCACCGATTTCACGGTCGGCACGACCCCGGTGACGCTTTACGAACAGCCCGGCGCGACCGGCCCCGCCGTCGTCATCGCGCATGGTTTCGCCGGATCGCGGCAGATCATGCAGGCCTATGCGCTGCGGCTGGCGCAGGCGGGCTATCGCGTCCTGGCCTTCGACAGCGAGGGGCACGGCCGCAATCCGCAGCCGATGCGCGGCGACGTGACGAAGATCGACGGCACGACGGTGTTTCTGGTGGCCGAGGTCCGCCGGGTGATCGCGGCCGCCCGCGCCCTGCCCGGCGCCCCCGGCGTCTCGCTTCTGGGTCATTCGATGGCGACCGACATTCTGGTCCGCGCCGCCCGACAGGAGGCCGCGGCCGGGCATCCGGTCGATGCCGTGGTGGCGATCTCGATGTTTTCGCAGGCGGTCACGGCCACGGAACCGCCGCGGCTTCTGGTGATCTCGGGCGAATGGGAGGGGGGCCTGCGCGGCTTCGCGCTTGAATATCTGCATCAGGTCGACCCGGGCAAGGGCGAGGGCGAACTGGCCAGCGCCGGTCCGGTCGCGCGGATGGCCGTCGTCGCCCCGCATGTGGAACATGTGGGCGTGCTCTACAGCCCGACCGCGGTCGTGGCGGCGCGGGACTGGCTTGACGCCACCTATGCCCGCATGTCCGGCGGCGCGGTCTCGTCGATGGGGGTCTGGATCCTGGTGCTGCTGATCGGCCTTGTTCTGGCGGTGCATCCGCTGGCGGTGCTGCAGCCCAAACGCGCCGATCCCGCGCCGGTGCCGGTCGGGCGGTTCCTGCTCGCCGCGATCCTGCCCGCGCTGATCGTGCCCGTGGTGCTGACACGGTTTCGCATCGATTTCCTGCCGGTTCTGGTCGCCGATTACCTGATGGTGCATCTGGCCTGTTACGGGCTTTTGCAGATCACGCTTCTGCGCGGCTGGCGGCATCTGCGCGCCGGGCTGTCGCTGCTGCCGGTGGGGCTGTTCCTGATCTGGGGGCTGGGCGCCTTCGGCCTGGCGCTCGATCGCTACGCCGCCAGCTACTGGCCCTCGCCCGAGCGGCTGGTGCTGATCGCGGTTCTGGCCTTTGGCACCGTGCCCGCGCTGATCGCCGATGCGCAGCTGACCGAGGCCGGGCATGCCGCGCTTTGGCGGCGGATTGTCGGGCGGGTGTTCCTGTTCGGCTCGTTTGCCTTGGCTGCCGCACTGGATTTCGACCGGCTGATGTTCCTTCTGATCGCGCTGCCGCTTTTGCTGCTGTTCTTCTTTGTCCACGGGCTGATGGGCCGCTGGATCGCGCGGCGCTCCGGGGCGACGGTGGCGGGCCTTGGGCTTGGGCTGTGTCTGGCCTGGGTGCTGGGCGTCTGCTTCCCGCTGTTCAGCCCGTGACGCATCCCTTGGCCAAGGCCATCGCCGAGGCCAGGCGCGCCAGATGCCCCCTGGACGCCGAGTGCATCAGGCACTCGGCCAGCGCCCGCCCCGCCCATGGCGGGCGCTGGCCTCTGTCAGACTTGCGGAAACGGTCCTGGCGACACCGGATCGTGACGGGCGGGGAAAGGCGATGCCTTTCCTTCTCCGCCCGAACAAACGCAGGACGTCAGCCCCGCCGCGCCAGATAGGCCTCGAAGGCCTTCAGCGTCGCCTCCGACACATGATGCTCCAGCCCCTCGGCGTCGATCTCGGCGGTCTCGGCGGGCACCCCCACGGCGATCAGCAGATCGACCACGACGCGATGGCGCATCCGCACCCGCGCCGCCATCTCGGCGCCAAGCTCGGTCAGGAACACGCCGCGATAGGGCCGCGACACCGCCAGCCCCTCGCGCTTGAGCCGCGCCACCGCCTTTGTCGCCGTCGGATGCGTCACCCCCATTCGCGCCGCAATGTCGGTGATCCGCGCCTCGCCCAGCTGCTGCGCCAGATCGTCGATCATCTCGGCGTAATCTTCCAGCACCGCCATGCTCTGCGCCTCCCGGGCCCGGGAAAAGCGCATCGTCGTCAGATCGGCAGGCGGGGTATCTTCGGGCATCTTGGGTCCTTTTGCCGCCATTTTATCGCCTTGCCCCGGATTTGGAAACGCCCCCCGGCGCGACAAAGCGAAACTGCCGTTCCGGGCCGGGAAGCCGCTTGACAGAAATATAGCCAAGGCTACACTTTGCAGCAACAGGTTCCGGGGGCCAGAATGATCCACGAAAACTCCATGTCCGGGCGGGCGCGGGCCACGATGTCGGCGGTGATCGGCGGCGAACGGCGCGGCCCGCTGGCGATGCTTGCCTTTGTCGGCCCGGCGGTGATCGCCTCGGTCGCCTATATGGACCCGGGCAATTACGCGACGAACATCCAGGCCGGGGCGGGCTACGGCTATGCGCTCCTCTGGGTCGTGCTGATGGCGAACCTGATCGCGATGCTGTTTCAGGCGCTTTCGGCGCGGCTGGGCATCGTCACCGGGCGCAACCTTGCGGAACTCAGCCGCGATCACTTGCCCCGCCCGCTGGTGCTCGTCATGTGGGCGGTCAGCGAGATCGCCGCGATGGCCACCGATCTGGCCGAATTTCTGGGCGGCGCCATCGGCTTTTCGCTGCTTCTGGGGATTCCGCTTCTGTGGGGCATGGCGCTGACCGCGGTGATCACCTATGCGATCCTGCTGTTCGAGGCGCAGGGCTTCCGGCCGATGGAACTGGCGATCGGGTCGATGGTGGGCGTGATCGGGCTGAGCTATCTGGCCGAGGTGCTGATCGCGCCGATCGACTGGGGTCAGGCGGTGGGCGGCCTGACCACGCCCAGCCTGCCCGATGCGGGGGCGCTGACGATTGCGGTCGGCATCATCGGCGCCACGGTCATGCCGCATGCGATCTTCCTGCATTCCGGCCTGACGCAGAACCGCGCCATCCTGGGCAATGACAGCGACCGGCGCCGGATGGTGCGGATCTCGAACATCGAGGTGGTCGTGGCGCTGGCGGGGGCGGGGCTGATCAACATGGCGATGGTGATGATGGCGGCCTCGGCCTTTCACACCGGCCATGCCGAGGTGGCGGAAATCGAGACCGCCTATCACACGCTGACCCCGCTTCTGGGCGGCTTTGCGGCCTCGGCCTTCCTGTTGTCGCTGATCGCCTCGGGGATCTCGTCTTCGGTCGTCGGCACGATGGCGGGGCAGATGATCATGCAGGGCTTCTTGCGGGTGAACCTGCCGCTCTGGCTGCGCCGCGCGGTGACGATGGTGCCCGCCTTCGTCGTCGTCGCCTCGGGCGCGAATGCGACGGATGCGCTGGTGATGAGTCAGGTGGTTCTCTCGATCGCCCTGCCGGTGCCGATGCTGGCGCTGCTGTGGCTGATCCGCAAGCCCGAGGTGATGGGCGCCTTCGTCCCAGCGCGCAAGGTTCAGGCGGCGGCAGCCTTGGGCGCCTGCCTCGTGCTCTCGCTCAACATGGTCCTGCTTCTGGGCGCCTTCGGCATCGAGATGCCCTTCCTGTCCTGAGCCCCCGTCACAGCGTCATTCCCCCGCGCCGGATCACGTTCGGAAGGTGCGGCCCGGCAGACGCAGGTCCTTCGCTGCGTTGAGGGTGAGAGGCGAGGAATATGGTTTCCGGCGAATCCCCCGGCTTCCGGCTGGGAGCCTCGGACATGAGACAGAAAAGGAGATCTGTCTTCGCCTCCCGCCCTGCGGGCAGAGACTTACATCTTGAAGGATTCCTGGAAGAAAAAGTTGGTGCGGTTGGTGAGCGGGAAATGGGGAAAAGGTCAGAGACGACGACAACTGCAAGAGATTCTGATCATTGATTTAAAAACGTTTTTTCAAGGAAGGCGTCGACCAAAAAGAAAACCCGCCGACGTTTCAGTCGGCGGGATAGGGCGCGCTCAGTGGACAAGAGTGGTCAATTTATCTGAGCATCGAGATTTGTAAGGCGTTTTCAACCCGAGCACTTCGAATGGCCGCAGTCGGCGCAGGTCAGGCAGCCTTCCACCTTGCGCAGCGCGTAGCTGCCGCAGGACGGGCAGGCCTCTCCTCTCGGCGGCTCGCCCATTTCCATCACCTCGGCGCGGGGATCGCTTTTCAGACCCATCCCCTCGCCTGCGATGAAGCCCGTCGCCACCAGATGCCGCTCGATCACGCCGCCGATCGCCGCCAGGATCGACGGGATGTATTGCCCCGCCATCCAGGCGCCGCCGCGCGGATCGAAGACCGCCTTCAGCTCGCCCACGACGAAGCTCACATCCCCGCCGCGCCGGAACACCGCCGAGATCATCCGCGTCAGCGCCACCGTCCAGGCGTAATGTTCCATATTCTTGGAATTTATGAAAACCTCGAAGGGACGGCGATGCCCGCCCTGCACGATGTCGTTCACCGTGATGTAGATCGCATGTTCCGAGCCCGGCCATTTCAGCTTGTAGGTCGCCCCCTCCAGCGACGCGGGCCGATCCAGCGGTTCGGTCAGATAGACCACCTCGGCGCCCTTGTCGGTCTCGGGGGTCTTTTCGGACTTTTCCGAAACCGTCAAAACCGACCCCGTCACGTCATTCGGGCGGTAGGTGGTGCAGCCCTTGCAGCCGCTTTCAAAGGCCGCCATGTAGACATCCTTGAAATCGTCGAAAGAAATGTCCACCGGGCAGTTGATCGTTTTCGAGATGCTCGAATCGATCCATTTCTGCGCCGCCGCCTGCATCTTGACGTGATCCATCGGCGCCAGCGTCTGGGCGTTGACGAAATACGCGGGCAGCGCCACGTCGCCCTTCATGTCCCGCCACAGCTTCACCGCGTAATCGACCACCTCTTCCTCGGTCCGCGAGCCATCCTTTTGCAGCACCTTGCGCGTATAGGCATAGGCAAAGACCGGCTCGATGCCCGAAGACACGTTGCCCGCATAAAGCGAAATCGTCCCCGTCGGCGCGATCGAGGTAAGCAGCGCATTGCGGATCCCATGCGTGGCAATCGCCTGCCGCACATCCTCGTCCATCTGCAGCATGTTGCCGCTGCTCAGATATTTCTCGGCATCGAAGAGCGGGAAAGCGCCCTTTTCCCGCGCCAGATCGACCGAGGCGAGATAGGCCGCCCGGGCAATCGCCTTCATCCAGGCTTCGGTCTGCGCCGCGGCCTTGTCGTCGCCATAGCGCAGCCCCAGCATCAAAAGCGCATCGGCCAGCCCCGTCACCCCAAGCCCGATCCGGCGCTTGTTCGCGGCCTCGGCCTGCTGTTGCGGCAGCGGGAAACGGCTGGCATCGACGACATTGTCCATCATCCGCACCGAGGTCCGCACCAGCTCATCGAGCGCCGCCAGATCCAGCCGGGCCTGATCGGTGAAAGGCGCCGTGACCAGCCGCGCGAGGTTCACCGAGCCCAGCAGACAGGCGCCATAGGGCGGCAGCGGCTGCTCGCCACAGGGGTTCGTCGCCGCGATCTGCTCCAGATAGGCGAGGTTGTTCATCGCGTTGATCCGGTCGATGAAGATCACCCCGGGTTCCGCGAAATCATAGGTCGCGCGCATGATCTTGTTCCACAGATCGCGGGCGTTCAGCGTGTGATAGACCTTGCCGTCAAAGACCAGCTCCCACGGACCATCGGCCTTCACCGCTTCCATGAAAGCATCGGTGATCAGCACCGAGAGGTTGAACATCCGCAGCCGGGCCGAATCCTGTTTCGCGGTGATGAAGGCCTCGATATCGGGATGGTCGCAGCGCATCGTCGCCATCATCGCGCCGCGGCGCGAGCCCGCCGACATGATCGTGCGGCACATCGCATCCCAGACATCCATGAAGGACAGCGGCCCCGAGGCATCGGCCGCCACCCCCTTCACCGCCGCGCCGCGCGGCCGGATCGTCGAGAAATCATAGCCGATGCCGCCGCCCTGCTGCATCGTCAGCGCCGCTTCCTTCAGCATGTCGAAAATGCCGGCCATCGAATCGGGGATCGTGCCCATGACGAAGCAGTTGAACAGGGTCACCGCCCGGCCGGTCCCCGCGCCCGCCAGAATCCGCCCCGCGGGCAGGAATTTGAAATCTTCCAGCGCGGCGTAGAATTTCGGCTCCCAATGCGCCGGATCGGCTTCGACCGAGGCCAGATCGCGGGCCACCCGGCGCCAGCTGTCTTCGACCGACGCATCCAGCGGCAGGCCGTCGGCATCTTTCAGCCGGTATTTCATGTCCCAGATCTGTTCGGCGATGGGGGCGGCAAAACGGGTCATGAGGCATCCTTTGGCAGCGACCGGCGGGCGGAAAGAGGGTTAAAGATACGGTGACGAGGGCAGTGGGTCAACGTCGGGGTGAACCGCGTTGCCCTCGGGCGACGCACTCTATATTGTGGTGTGACGGGAAACGGAAGACCACTTGTAGCGTTTTTGATCGAATGATCAAAGCGCCGGGGACAGGAAAGAAGGCAATGACACAACCGCTGCATATCCTCAAGCTTTGTGTTGGCGCAGAGAGCGTCGAGGATCTGACCGACTGGCAGCGCGCGCATTTCGGCACCGGCCCGGCGCGGCATGTGACGCGGATGTGGCCCAAGCGCGCCGAAGAGGTTCTGGCGGGCGGCTCGCTTTACTGGGTGATCAAGGGGCAGATCCTGGCGCGGCAGCCGATCCTGGATCTGCAGCCGGTGACCGGCGCCGATGGCGTCGCCCGCTGCGCGCTGGTGCTGGATCCGGCGGTGATCCGCACCGATGCCGTGCCGCGGCGGCCGTTTCAGGGCTGGCGCTATTTCCCCGCGACCGAGGCGCCGCGCGATCTTGCGGCCGGGCGCGGACAGGAGGAGCCCCTGCCCGGCGATCTGCAGGCAGCTCTGGCCGAGATCGGGCTGCGCTGATGCGGACGCGGCTGAGCAATTCCGACGTGATCGCGCTGACCGCCTTCCGCCAGGCGCTGCACCGCGCGCCCGAGGTTTCGGGCGCGGAGGCCGGGACCGCCCGGGCCGTCGTGGCGGAGCTGATGAAATCCCGGCCCGACCGGCTTCTGACCGGGCTGGGCGGCCATGGCGTCGCGGCGATCTGGGAGGGGGCTGAGCCCGGGCCGACGGTGCTGATCCGCTGCGAGCTGGATGCGCTGCCGATCCTTGAGACCGGCACCGTCGCGCATCGCTCGGACGTGCCGGGCAAGGCGCATCTGTGCGGGCATGATGGCCATATGGCGATTGTCGCGGGCGTCGCCCGGGGGCTTGCGCGGCAGAAACCCCGGCGCGGCCGGGCGGTGCTGCTGTTCCAGCCCGCCGAGGAGGACGGATCGGGGGCGGCGGCGGTGATCGCCGATCCGGCTTTTGCGCAGATCCGCCCCGATCTGGCGCTGTCCTTGCACAATTACCCCGGTCTGGCGCTGGGGCAGGCGGTGGTGCGCCCCGGGCCTGCCAATTGCGCCTCCCGCGGGATCCGGATCCGGCTGACCGGCCGCACCGCCCATGCGGCGCAGCCCGAGACGGGGCTTTCGCCGGGCCCGGCGCTGGCGCAGCTGATCGCGCGGCTGCCCGGTCTGGGCAAGGGCGGCCCGGTCACCGATCCGGCGTTTTCGCTCGTCACCGTCACCCATGCCCGGCTGGGCGAGCCCGCCTTCGGCATCGCCCCCGCCGAGGCCGAGCTTTGGGCGACGCTGCGCACCCAGACCGATGCGGGCATGGCCGCGCTGGTCGCCGCGACCGAAGCCGCGGTGGCCGAGGCCGCCGAGAGGCTGGGCACAAGCCTTTCGTATCACGACATCTTCACCGCCTGCACCAATGCGCCCGAGGCGGTGGCGGTCCTGCGCGCGGCACTGGCGGCCGAGGCGATCCCCGAGGGTGACACGGAGGTGCCGATGCGCGCCTCCGAGGATTTCGGCCGTTTCGGCGCGCTGGCCCCCGCGGCGATGCTGCTTCTGGGTGCGGGCGAGGCCAGCCCCAGCCTGCACAATTCCGATTACGATTTCCCCGACAGCCTGATCCCCGTCGGCGCCGCGCTGTTCCTGCGCTGCCTGGCCGATCAGCTGGGCTGAGCCGCCCGCCGCCGCCCCTCGATCAGCCAGGCGGCGGTGATGGCCGCCGCAACAAGGGCAAGCCAGGCCCAGCCCGGCAAAAGCGGCGTCAGCCGGATGTCGGTCGTGGCCGTGACCTCGCGCGGGGTGACGCCGATCCAGCCGCGCCCGGCGGCGACGCGGCCCGGCCGCACCTGCCGCAGATCGGGGATACCCTCTTCCAGCGCCGTCTCGGAGCCGCCCGAGGCGGCGATCAGGGGCGCCAGCGCTTCGCCAGAGGCGACCGGGGTTTCATATTCGCGCGCACTGGCAGGCCCCAGCACCATCACGCGCTCCAGATCGTCCGCATTCAGCCGGTAAAGCCCCTCGGCGGGGGCGGTCCAGAGGGCGGCGAACCGCCCCGGCTCGACCTGCGACAGGGGCAGGCTTTCGACCGTGCCATCGGGCCTGGTGATCTGCACCGGGTCGGCCCTGTCCTGCATCGTGCGGCGGGTGATCGTGACCGAGAGGCTGCCCGGCTCGACCTCGGCCTGCAGGGCCTCCTCTTCCAGATCGGGCTCCTTCATCGCCCAATGCGCGATGCGGCGCAAAAGTTCCAGCTGCGGCCCGCCGCCCTCGTAGCCGCGATCCCAAAGCCAGGCGTGATCGGAGGCCAGAAGCGCCACCCGCCCCTTGCCCGCCCGGTCCAGCACCAGCAGCGGTGCCTCGCCGACGCCCTTCATCACCACCTCGCCGCGGGCGCCGGTCAGCTCGATCTGCCGCAGCCAGCGGCCCCAATGGCCCTCTCCCGCCTCTCCCGCGGGCGGCGGCGCCCCCGTCAGCCCCGCAGTGACCGGATGGCGCAACCCCAATTCGGTCGGGCGCGGCAGATAGGCCGCCGACAGCACCCGCCCGGTCGGCCGCGCGGGCAGGATATCGCCCAGGGGCGTCTGCCACAGGCTTTCCACCGTGGCGAATTCCGGCCCGGCCGAGACCAGCACCGCCCCGCCGCGTTCGACATAGGCGCGGATATTCTCGAAATAGGCGGCGGGCAGGATGCCACGCTCGGCATAGCGGTCGAAGATGATCAGATCGAATTCGTCGATCTTGTCGAGGAACAGCTCCTGCGTCGGAAAGGCGATCAGCGACAGTTCCGACACCGGCGTGCCATCCTGCTTTTCCGGCGGGCGCAGGATGGTGAAATGCACCAGATCCACCCCGGCATCGGATTTCAGAAGGTTGCGCCAGGTCCGCTCGCCCGCATGCGGCTGGCCCGAGACCAGAAGCACCTGCAGCCGGTCGCGCACGCCGTTGATGCTGACCACGGCGCTGTCGTTGCGGTCCGTCAGCTGCCCCGGCGCGGGATCAAGGCGGAACTGCACCACGTTCTGCCCGGCATGCTCCAGCTTCAAGGGCAGCTCCAGATCCTGCCCGACCATCACCGGGTAGTCCTGCGCCGCCGCCCCGTCGATCGAGATCGTCAGCCGCGCCATGGTCCCGGCCGCTTGCGGCACGGCGCCGCTATCCTCGACCTTCAGGCGGATCACCGTTTCCTCGCCGAGGATGCCAAAGGCGGGCGCGGTCTCGATCACCAGCCTGCGGTCCCAGTCACCGGCATGCCCCGTGCGCAAAAGATGCAGCGGCGCGGGCAGATCGGGAAGCGCTTCGGGGTCGTGCAGCCGCCCGTCCGAGAGCAAGATCACCCCCGCCACCCGCCCGCGCGGCTCGGCCGCCAGCGTCTCGGACAGAACCGCGCCCAGCTGCGTGCCCGCATTCTGCGCGCCGTCGGGCACGGTGGCGCGGCGCAATTCGGTATTCGGCAGCGCGGTGATGGCAGCCGAAAGCTGCGCCAGCGCCGCATCGGTCTGCGCGCCGCGGTCGGACAACCGCTGCGAGGCAGAGCGGTCATCGACGAGCAGCACGATATCCGACAGCGGCGTCTTGTCCTCGTGCTGGACCGAGGGCTGCGCCAGCCCGCCCAAAAGCGCCAAAGCCGCAAAGCCCCGCAGCGCCCAGCCTTTCAGCCCGCGCCAAAGCGCGAAAGCCAAAAGCAGCCCGGCCAGCGCCGCAAGCCCGGCCAGAACCGGCCAGGGCACAAGCGGCGCGAAGACGACCGAAACCCCGTTCATTGCCCGAGCCTTTCCAGAAGCGCAGGCACATGCACCTGATCGGATTTGTAATTCCCGGTCAGCACATGCATGACCAGATTGACCCCGAACCGCGCGGCAATCTCGCGCTGGCGTTCGCCCGCCTGACCGCGGCCGACCGGGAACATCGGCTGGCCCACGTCATCAACCGCCCAGGCCGCGGCCCAATCGTTGCCGCCGATCACCACCGGCGTCACCCCGTCATTGAGGTTGCGAAACGGCATCCCCTCGGCCTGTTCGGCATCCACGGGGGCGGCCTCGACCCAGATCGGGCCGTCATGGCGGCCGGGCATCGTCTGCAACAGATAAAAGCTGCGCGTCAGAACGTGATCGGCGGGCAGCGGTTCCAGCGGCGGAATGTCGAGCGGCGCGGCCAAAGCCTGCAGCCGCCGCCCGGCCCCGGTCGCCGCCCCGAAGCCCGCCAGATCGGCGTCGCGGGTGTCGAACAGGATCATGCCGCCGCCGCGCAGATAGCGGTTCAGTTTCGCATAGGCCGCGGGCGACGGCGTCGGCGCGGTCTCGGTCACCGGCCAGTAGATCAGCGTGAACAGCGCCAGATCATCGGCTTCCAGATCGAGCTGCATCGGCTCGGACGGCTCGACGGTGGTGCGCCGCGTCAGGGTCTGGCCCAGCCCGCGCAGCCCCGCCATCGCGACCTGATCGACCCCCGCATCGCCACTCGGCACAGTGGCGAAAACCACGTTCGACGCGGCTTCGATCGCCCGCGCCTCGGACATGGGCCCGGGCATCGTCTGCGCCTGCGGCGGGCTGGGCAGCAGCAGCACGGCCAGCGCGATCACCGCCGCCGCGCGCGGGCCGCGCAGCCGCCCCGACAGCGCCAGCGTCGCCAGAATATCGGCCATCAGCGCCATCAGCGCCGCGGCCAGCGCCAGCCCGGCCAGCGGCCTCTGCTTCGGCGCGGTCTCGCCCTCGCGCGTCACCCCCGCGGGCCAGAGCGCAGGCGCCAGCTGCCGTCCGCGCGGCAGCGCGTTCAGCGCCAGAACCTGATCCTCGGTCGCGTAAAGCCCGGGCGGCAGATCGGGGCCGGGCGGGCCCTCGGCCAGATCCTCGCCCCTCACCCCCGCCTCGGCCTCGGTCGGCGTCAAAAGCCCGAACCCGTCCAGACGCTTGCGCGGGGTGAAGCTTTGCCCGGCCAGATCCTCGGCGGTGGGGGCAACGGGCCGGGCAGAGACGGAAAGCCGCTCCAGCATCTGCGGAAACAGCCCCGAGAGCGGCAGGTTCGACCATTCCGCATTCGCCGTGACGTGAAACAGCACCACCGCCCCCTGCCCCAGCGCCTTGCGGGTGACCAAGGGCGTGCCATCGGCCAGCGCGGCAATGGTGCGCGCGCCCAGATCGGGGTCGGGCTCGGCCAGAACCTGTTCGCGCACGGTGACCTCGTCGGGCAGGATCAGCCCGGCAAAGGGCGAGGTCCCGGCAAAGGGGGCCAGCTTGCGCGGCGCGCCCCAGCTCATCGTGCCGCCGACCGACCGCCCGCCCTGACGCAGCCGCACCGGCAACAGCGGATCGGCCGCGCTATCGGCCGCCGCCAGCCGCGGCCCGGCAAAGCGGATCAGCATGCCGCCCTTTTCGACCCAGCCCTGCAAGGCGGCGGTTTCCGCCACCTCGCCGACATCGGCCAGAATGATCACATCAGGCTGCACCGGCAGGGCATCGGCCAGCGTTGCCTCGATCAGATCGGCCGAGGGCGCCAGCGCCTGATGCAGGTAATGAGTGGGGGCCAGCAGCTCGAGCCCCTCGCGCGCGGAACTGCCAGAGATCAGCGCCACCTTGCGCCGCTTCAGCGCATCGTCGGTCAGGCTGACGGCCCCCGCCGAACGCAGGCCGGAAATCTCGAAGCGGGTGATGCGGTTGCGCAATTCGGGCGGCAGATCGAAGACGGCCTCGGCCTGCGCCTGATCGCGCAGCGTGACCGGCTGACGGGCGAGCTCGCGTTCCAACCCCGAGGGATCGGCACCCAGCGCGGCGATTTCAAACGTGCGACTGACGGGTGCCGAGGCGTAGAGCGGTAGATGCAACTTGGTGCCTTCCACGCTCGCCGCGCCAAGGGCCAGCACCGGCGCGGCAGGCTGCCAGACCGTCAGCGCGCCCTGTGCCTGCACCGCGCGCGTCAGCGGCGCCCGGCTGGCACGGGCGAGCCCGTCCGACAGCCAAAGCGTGTCATGGCGGCCCGCGGGCAGGATCGCCGCCGGATCAAGGTCGATCGAGGGCTCCCAGGCTTGCGGCTGCACCCCGGGCAGGCCGGCCAGCAGATCGCGAGCATCGCCAAAGGGCGGCGGCGCCGGGGGCGGATCGGCCAGCGAGATCAGCGCCACCGGACGGCCCGCCGCGGCAGCCTCGGTCAGGGCGCGGGCCAGCCGCTCGGTCCGGCGCGGCCAATCCGCGGCCGAGGCCCAGCTGCCGTCTTCCAGGATCAAAAGCGGCCCGCGCGCGGGATCAGGCGGCGCAGGATGCAGCACCGGCCCGGCAAAGCCGAAGATCGCGGCGGCCAGCGCCAACATCCGCAGCGCCAGAAGCCACCAGGGCGTGCGCTCGGCCTGCACCGCCGCATCGGTCAGGCCAAGCAGCAGCGCCACGCCCGGAAAGCGGCGCCGGACCGGCGCGGGCGGCGTGGCGCGCAACAGCCACCACAGCAGCGGCAGCGCGACAAGGCCAAGAAGCAACCACGGCGCGGTAAAGCCAAGCGGGCCCAGCATCGTCATCGCCAGCCCCCCGCCAGCGCGCCATGCAGCCACAAAAGCGCCGCCTGCGCCGGGACGCCGGTGTGGTGGCTGGAAAAGGCGAAGCCCGCGCGCTCGGCGATGCGGGCGATGCGGTCGCGCCGCTCGGCCAGACGTGCCCGGTAGCGGGCGCGCAGATCGCCCGCCTCGCGGGTTTCGAACCGCAGCCCGCCCGCCATCGAGGTGAAGACGGTGCGGCCGTCATAGGGAAAATCTTCCTCGGCCGGATCCAGCACTTGCAGCAGGACGCCGGTCACGCCGCGCCCGGCCACGCCCGCAAGCGCGGCTTCAAGCGCCGCGGGATCGGCGAAGAAATCCGACAGCAGCACCAGCCGCGCCTGCGGCGCCACGGCCGACAGATCGGGGGCGACATGGTCCTGCGCCGAGCTTTCGGCCAAAAGCGCCTGTGCCAGCGTCAGCAGCTGCGCCCTGCCCGGCCGCGGCGGCGCCAGCGGGCTTGCAAGCCCCACCCGTTCCCCCGCCCGCAGCGCGGAAATCGCCAGCGCCAGCACCAGAAGCCGGGCGCGGGTCTGTTTCTCGGGCCGGGCCTTGCGGCCGGTCTCGGCGCCGGAAAAGCGCATCGAAGCCGCCGGATCGACCCAAAGGCAGAGCGATTGCGCCAGCTGCGCCTCGCGGTCGCGGACGAATTGCGCGTCAGACCGGGCCGAGCGGCGCCAGTCTACAAAACGGGCCTCGTCGCCGGAATGGGCGGGGCGGTATTGCCAGAATTCCTCGCCCGCACCCGCGCGGCGGCGCCCATGGCCGCCCATCTGCACGGTGTTGGCCAGATGTTCGGCGGCGATCAGCAGCGCGGGCAGGGCCGCGGCTTCCGCCTCGGCGGCCCGGCGCAGATCGCGTGCCGCCGCATCGGGAAGGGGGTCGCTCACGCGGCGGCCTCGGCTTCGGTCCCCAGAACCTCGGTCACGGCGCGGGCGATGATCGCGGACAGGGTTTCGCCGCGCGCGCGGGCGGCGAAGGTCAGCGCCATGCGGTGGCTGAGCACCGGACGGGCGAGCGCCGCCACATCGTCGATGCCCGGCGCCAGACGACCATTGAGCAGCGCCCGCGCCCGCACCGTCAGCATCAGCGCCTGTGCCGCGCGCGGACCGGGGCCCCAGGCCAGGCTGTCGCGGATGACGGGCAGCGCCTCGGGCTCGCCGGGGCGGCAGGCGCGGACCAGATCCAGGATCGCCTCGACCACACGATCGCCGACCGGCATGCGACGCACCAGCTGCTGCGCCGCGATCAGCTCTGCCGGGGTGAAGACGGCGATGGCGCGGGCGGCCTCGACCCCGGTCGTGGCCAGAAGAATGTCGCGTTCGGTGGCGCGGGTCGGATAGTCGACATCGACCTGCACGAGGAAGCGGTCCAGCTGCGCCTCGGGCAGGGGATAGGTCCCCTCCTGCTCGATCGGGTTTTGCGTCGCCAGCACATGAAAGGGCGGTCCGAGCGGCCGATGCACGCCCGCCACCGTCACCTCGCGTTCCTGCATCGCCTGCAACAGCGCCGATTGCGTGCGGGGGCTGGCGCGGTTGATCTCGTCGGCCATCAGAAGCTGGCAGAAGATCGGCCCTTCCAGAAACCGGAACGCCCGGCTGCCGTCGGCGGCGGTTTCCAGCACCTCGGAGCCAAGAATGTCGGCGGGCATCAGATCGGGGGTGAACTGGATGCGGGCGGGGGCAAGGCCCATCACCGTGGCCAGCGTGTCCACCAGCATCGTCTTGCCCAACCCCGGCAGGCCGACCAGCAGCGCATGCCCGCCCGACAAAAGCGCGGCCAAGGTCAGCTCCACCACGCGTTCCTGCCCGATGAAGCGGCGGTTCACCGAGGCACGGGCGGCGCCCAGTTTGCTGCCCAGAGCCTCGATCTCGGCCAGAAGGGTATCGGTCTCGGTCATGACAGGGCTCCGGTTGCGCGTTATACGGGTAGAGAAACAGATAAACCGCCGCAGCCCAACCACAAAGAGAAGATGACCGAGACAGCCGCGCCACAAATCGCCGTGAAGCCGCCGAGTGCCGAGGGGATCGCCGCAGCCGTGACGAAAGCCGGGGCCAAGGGGCCGCCGCCGGTGCATCTGTGGGACCCGCCCTTTTGCGGCGATCTGGACATCGAGATCCGCCGCGACGGGACCTGGTTCTATCTGGGCACGCCGATCGGCCGCGAGGCTCTGGTGCGGCTCTTCGCATCGGTGCTGAAGCTGGAAGACGGCAGGTTCTATCTGGTGACCCCGGTCGAAAAGGTCGGCATCCGGGTGCAGGACGCGCCCTTCCTTGCCGTCGATTGCACCGCCGAGGCGGGGGATCTGCGCTTCGTGACCAATGTGGGCGACGAGGTGGTGGCAGGCCCGGACCATCCGATCCGGGTGGAGATCGCGGCGGATGGCGAGCCACGGCCCTATCTGCATGTGCGCCGGGGCCTTGAGGCGCGGATCGACCGCAAGACCTTTTACCGGCTGGTCGATCTGGCCGCGCCCGGCCCGCATGCGGGCGAGGACTGGCTTGGGCTGACCTCGGGCGGGGTGTTCTTTCCGATCCAGCGGATGGCGGAGATTTCATGATCAAACTGGCCGCCGATCTGACGGTGCTGTTTCAGGAACTGCCCTTTGCGGCACGGTTTTCGGCGGCGCAGGCGGCGGGTTTTGCGGGGGTAAGCCTCGCCTCGCCCTATGACGGGCCGGTGCAGGATCTGCGCGACCGGCTGGTGCTCTCGGGGCTGATGTTTGCGGCGATGCAGGCGCCGCCGCCGAATTACACCGGCGCCCCCCCGGGCTTTGCCGCAACACCGGGGGGAGAGGAGCGGTTTCAGCGCGATTTCAAGCGGATGCTGCGCTATGCCGAGGTGCTGAAACCCGGCGCGATCGAGATTTTGACCGGGCCCGAAGGCGACACCGGGACGCTTCTGCGCAATCTGCGCTGGGCCGTGGCCGAGGCGCCGAGGCGCGTCTTCACCCTGGCGCCGCGGCCCGGGGGCAGTTTTCTGCAAAGCTACGATCAGCTGGCCGAACTGCTGGCCGAGGTCGATGCGGACAATCTGGGCCTGTGTCTGGATACCGCGACGGCCGTGGCCCTGGGCGATGCCCCCGCGGCGGTGGCCGAACGCTTCGGCGCCGATCTGCGCCATGTTGCGCTGGCCTCGGCGCCCGACCGGGCCGAGCCGGGCCTGGACGGGGTCGATGTGGCCGGTTTCCTGAACCAGCTTGCGGCGGCGGGCTACAAGGGCTGGATCAGCGCCGATTACACGCCGAAGCTGACGACCGCGGCGGGCTTGGGCTGGATGCCGCCCGCGCCGGTGGCGGCACCGAAGAAACGCAAGAAGCCTGGCGGCTGAGGATCAACCCGCTGCGCCGCGCCAGGCAGCGGCCCTCAAAGCCCGAAGGCGCGGACGAAATCGGGCATCGCGATGCCGGGGCGCAGTTTCGGATCGGGCACCGGGGCCTCTGTCACCATCCGCACCGGCACATGCCCGGCCCAGAGATCGAGCGCCAGATCGGCTTCGTCTTCCTCGGGCAGGCCCGCGGCGACCTTGGCCGAGACCTCGTCCAGCTTCATCCGGATCACCTTTGACGCTTTCCATTCCTGTTCGGTCGGCGGGCGGGCATAGTCCCACAGACCGGGCGCCAGACGGGTGACAAAAGCTTCCAGCGCGGTCTTCTTGTCCGCGCCCTCGACCAGCTCGGTTTTGCCGAATGCCATAACCGAGCGATACAGGATGTTGTGATCAAAGGCCGCGCGCGAAAAGGCCACCCCGTCCAGATGCGTGACCGAGAAACAGACCGGCACGCCGCTTTCCTGAGCGCGCAGCATCCGGCTGGCGGAAGAGCCGTGCCAATAGACGTGATCGCCCATCCGCCAGTGGCAGGTCGGCGTCACGATCGGCGCGCCCTCGACGACATAGCCGATCTGGCACACCAGCGCGGCATCGATGATCGCATCGATGGTGGCGCGGTCATAGGCGGCCAGCCAATGGTAGCGCTTCAGGCGGGTGCGCTCGGTCGGCGCTTGGGTCTCGGTCATCATCTTTCCTTTCAACAGCAGGAGCCGGCAAAGATCGGCAATTGGATTGCCATCGGCACCGGATAGGCGGGCTCGGTGGCGGGCAGCGCCGCAAGCGCGGCGATGTAATCGGGGTCAAGCCCGTGCAGCCGCGCCCCTTCGGCGATGCGGTCGCGATAGGGGCGGCTGGGCGGTCTTTCCGCCCGCCGTTCGGTCTTGATCAGCGCCACCGCGCCCAGGGACAGGCCATCTTCGGTCACGACATCGATGGGGGTGTGAAAATACCGCCCGGTGCCGTTCAGCTTGACCCCGCGCGCGGCCTCCAGCATCTCGGCCTCGGACGGCGCCAGCGCATAGATCACGCCGGGCACATGGGCGTCGGGATCGGGGATCAGGCTTTCCTCGGCCCCGTCCCAGACCCGCGAATGGCCGAAAAACCCGATCCGCCAACCGCGCGCACTGGCCCGGGCGAGGGGTTTGGCCGAAGGGCAAAGCTTGCCGATCTCCTCGGGGTGCAGATCCAGTCCGTAAGCGAAAACAAGCACCTGTTTCATTGCGCAAGTTCCTTTTCCAAGGTGACGGTCACGAATAGCGCGCCCTCGCGGCGGTCTTCGGTGAAGCGCAGGCCCATGGCGCGCAGGGTGCGGGCGAACCAGCGCGGTTGATGATCCATGCGGATCGAGAGCGGGCGGAACGGTTCGGCCGCAAGGACCGGCCCCAGGACCGAACGCGAATTGTGCCGCGCATCGGCGGCAAGCGTCGCGGCCAGATCGATGAAGCGGCTGCCGTCGGGGCGGTCTTCCGCCTGCACCTCGGGCGGCGGGGAAATCGCGGTGACCTTGCTGCCGCAGCTGCCGCAACCGGCCTCGGGTTTCGTGTCGCAACAGGCGGCCTCACGCGCCCGTTCCTCCTCGCCCACGCAGACCGAGGCGAGCATCGCCTCGACGGGCCCGGTCGAGCGCCAGACGGAAAAGCCGTATTGTTCCTGCAAGAGCGAATAGACATAGCCGCGCACCTCGGCCGAGATCAGCACGGTGCAGGGGGCAAGCGCGAAGACCATGCGTTCGACGGCGGCGCGCAGGGCCGCGATGCCGCCCGCGCGCGGCAATTCCAGCGGCCAGTCCTCGACAAGCCGCCAGTCATCGCCGCTGCCCTCGTAAAGGACCAGCCGACCCGGGGCGTTCAGGCTGACGGGCTGGCCGGTGTCGTCCAGAAAAACCGCGATCTGCATGGGAAGCTCCTGACGCGAAAGGGAAAAGGCCGGGCCACGGGGCGGCCCGGCAGGTTGCGCGGCGATGCCGTCACCACACGTTGAGGATCCATTCCTTGTTTTTCTTCGCCTCCATGTCGGCGAAAAGCGTGTTGGCCATGGTTTCGGCAAGGAACATCGCCCCGCCGTAGCCCAGCACCGGATGGCGATACATCCCTGCCCGGTCGTAGGTCGGGAAGCCCACGCGGACCATCGGCACCTTGTAGTCGATCGAGATGAACCGGCCCTTGGAATGGCCGAGGATCAGATCGAGTTCGAGCCCTTGCTGGATGCGGCTTTCCAGATCCCAGAAATCGGCGTTCGTCACGATTTCCAGATCCGGCGCGTTTTCCTGCAGCGCCAGCACGCGGGGGTCTTTCACATAGCCCGAGTTGTCATCGCCCAGAAGCAGCAGTTTCGGCTTCATTTCGAGGTCAAGGCAGAACTCGGTCAGGCCGATGGCCAGATCGGGGTTCGCATAGATCGCCACCCTTTTGTCGGCCAGAAACATGTGGCCGATGTCGGCGATGGCATCGAGCGCAAGGCCCCGTTCCTTGACCAGCTGCGCCGGGATCGGCTGGCCGGTCATCTCGGAGACCGCTTTCAGGAAGGCATCGGTGTTGCGGATGCCGACCGGGGTCGGCCCGATCACCGCGGGAACCTTGAACTTCTTCTTCAGGTAATCGGCGGCCTTCATGCCTTCATAGCGATTGAGCGCGATGGTGCCTTTCGCATTGGCCGTGTCGCGCAGATCCTCGATCGTGGTCGAGCCGTGCGAATGGTGTTCCAGATCGGGCATCAGCGGGCTGTCGAAGCTTTCGACTTCAAAGAGCACGTTCGCCTTGACCTCCATCACCTCCAGAAGGTGTTTCAGCTCCTTCACATCGCCCGGGTTCACCCAGCCGGTGATCAGGTTGATCTTGTCGCTGGGCTCGTCCTTCGTCGCGAATTTCTTCACGAAATCATGCACCGCCTTGTCATAGCCGGTGATCATCGAGCCAACGAAGCTCGGGCAATGCACGGTGAGCAGATGCACTTCGCGGCCGGGGAATTTGGTCGGCAGCAACTCGTCTTCGAGTTTCGAAAGCAGCCCGTCCACGTCGTCGCCGATGATCTCGGTCGAGCAGGTGGTGATGATCGGCACCACCTTCACATCGGGGTAGCGGGTCAAAAGCACCTCGACCGCGGTTTCGACACGGTCGAGCGCGCCGAAGACCGCGCCATCTTCATGGACCGACGACGAGGCGATCTCGAAGCTTTCCTTCATGTGCTGCGAGATCAGCAGACGCACGAACATCACGCAGCCCTGGCCGCCGTGAACGATGCCGATGCAATCCTTGATCCCGATCGAGGCGAATTGCGCCCCGGCGGGCTGGCAGGTGAAGATCGGGTTGATCGTGCCTTCCCGCGCCTTCTGGGTGACCTGGCAAGTCATTGGGGTCTTCCTTTCAATAATGCGGGACGGTCAGCTCGGTATTGAGCGAGCCGTGAACGGTGAGATGGTCGATCTTCTCGTGCAACGCCTTGAACAGGCTCTTGATCTCGGGCTTGGTCATGGCCATCAGCCAGGGGAAGCGGGCCTTGTAGGCGCGCGACAGGATCACCGCATCGACCCAGTAGCAGCGGTCCATCGCGGTTTCATGCACCGGCTCCTCGCCGCACAGGATCTCGCAGGTCTGCGACAGGATCCCGGCATTCTGCTTGAGCCGGTCCCAGCCGCGCGAGTTGAACTGCCACAGGCAGTTCTTCATGATGTAATCGACGAGCGGATCGAGTTTTTCGCTGATATCGGTCATCTGTCCCTCATTCGGCGGCAGGTTGAACGGCGTCGCGGAGCGCTTTCTGCTCGGCGGCATAGGCCTGATTGCGGGCGCGGATCTCGGCAATCGAGTCGTATTTGCCGGTGTATTCGTGCAGCACCTCGCTGAACTTGACCTCATCCGAAACGGTCAGATCGGCGTTCATCTTGGCGGTGCGGAAGCCCGAGGTGATGGCCGCATCGGGGGCGGAAATATCCAGCGCCGCCAGCTGCCGCATCGGCGAATAGATCGCGTTGTAGATGTCGCGAGCGAAGCGGACCCAGCCCTCGAAGCCCTTGTAAGGCCCGTTGTGATAGGCATGGGCGTTCAGATAGGGGACGCCGTGTTTCTTGACGAATTCGCCGGGGCGTTTGCCGGTGAAGATGATGTCGGGCTTCAGCATCTCGATGGCTTCGACCGATTCCAGCTCGTTCGGGTCGTCGATCGCCAAGGCCCCCTCGCCGCAACGCGAGACGCCCTTTTCCATGTCGCCCTGATGGCCGAACTTGGTATAGACCGACACGACCTTGAGGCCCATTTCCTCTTCGATCGCATGGGCCCAGTGCCAGAGCTTCGATCCGCCCGGCCAGAGGCAGACCTTCTTGCCCTTCAGCCGTTCCTTGTACCAGTCCAGCTGCGGCTTCCACTTCGCATATTCCTCGGCGATGATCGCCTCGGCCTTGTCCTCGATGCCGAAGAAGAGCGCGACCTTGCGCAGCGAATTGGCGAGCGGCTCGAAGCCGAAGCCGTCGATATCCAGCCGGGGAATGCCGTAGCGGGCGCGGAGTTCGTCGCAGATGTATTCGGCAGACCGCGCGCATTCGAGCACGTTCAGATGCGCGCGGTGCATCATCCGCAGGCTGTCATAGCTGCCGTTGCCGGTGAAGGTCGACAGCACCTGAATGCCCATGCGGTTGAAATAGTCGATCATCACCTCCTGGTCGCCCTGGATGTTGTATTCGCCCACGTAGTTGATGACGTGTTCGCCTAGGTAGTCCGGCTCGACCGTGCCGACTTTCTGGTTCAGCCAGGCGATGTTGATCTTGTGGTGACCGCCCGATTGGCTGGGCCCCGCGAACCCGGGCGAGTTGCAGACGAACACATCGACATCGCCGCGTTCTTCCATCACTTCCTTGGCGATGGCATCGACGTCATCGCCGATCAGCGCCGTCGTGCAGGTCTGATAGACCGTCATCCGCTTGATGTTCGGGAAGGCGTCAAAGGCCTCGTGCATCGATTTCTTCAGCAGCCCCTCGGCGCCGAAGACGACGTGCTTTTCCTTCACGTCGGTCGCAAAGGTGTATTTCAACTGGAAGTTGTCATTGTCCGAGATGTAGCGCTTCGTCTGCCAGGTGTCATAGGTGCAGCCATTGGGCCCGTGGGAGATGTGGATCACGTCCTTCATCGGCGTGCCGATCACGTGTTTTGCGCCGCAATAGGCGCAGCCGCGTTCGGAAATCGTGCCGGGGATCGTGTTCAGGTAGCCTTTCGGCAGGCAAGAGGTCAGATCCTCGCCCGCCGCCTTCATCACCGCGTGCTCGCGCCGCTCGGGGATGCATTTCGAGACTTCAAACTCATGGTAGGGCATCGGCCTAACTCCATGGAAATTCGGGGAAAGGGCGCCGGGCGCGGCGCCCCGGAGGATCAGTCCATCAGGCCGTATTTGACGACCATGGCTTCCAGCTCATCCATGGCGAGCGGCTTCGGGATCACGAAATCCTCGTTCTCGATGATCTTGCGGCCGAGTTCGCGGTATTCCTGCGCCTGATTGGCCTCGGGCTGGAATTCGGTCACGGTCTGCTTGTTGAACTCGGCCTTTTGCACGATGTTGTCGCGCGGCACGAAGTGGATCATCTTGGTGCCGATGGCCTTGGTGAATTCCTCAAGGAATTCCTTTTCGCCATCGACATTGCGGCTGTTGCAGATGATCCCGCCCAGACGCACGCCCGATTGCCGGGCGTATTTCGCCAGACCCTTGCAGATGTTGTTGGCGGCATAGATCGCCATCATCTCGCCCGAGGCGACGATATAGACTTCCTCCGCCTTGCCGTCGCGAATGGGCATGGCGAAGCCGCCGCAAACCACGTCGCCCAGCACGTCGAAGAACAGGAAATCAAGGTCTTCGCTGTAGGCTTCGTTTTCTTCCATCAGGTCGATGGCGGTGATGACGCCGCGACCGGCGCAGCCCACGCCCGGCTCCGGCCCGCCCGATTCCACGCAGCGGATGTCCTTGAAGCCGGTCTTCACGACCTTGTCCACGGTGACGCGCTCGGCGCCCTCGATGCGCAGCGTGTCCATCACCGTCTGCTGCGGCAGACCGCCCAGGATCAGCCGGGTGCTGTCGGCTTTCGGGTCACAGCCGTGGATGAAGACGTTCTTTTCGTGGAAAAAGGCAAGGGCTGCGGCGGTGTTCTGGGTGGTCGTCGATTTGCCGATACCACCTTTGCCGTAAATGGCGATCTTGCGGGTCATGGGTCGCTCCTTGGGAAGGGATGTCTTGCGACGGCGTTTCGCATCCGTCTGAACCCTATAGAGCAGCCCCCGTGCCAAGGCGGCTTCGGGGCGAAATGCCCGCTCAACCATATGATATTAATGGAAATCATCGCCCCGTCGCCCGACAGGAACTCCTTACCGTTATGTAACCGATTACCGTTCGGTAAACGGAATTCCGAACGGGCTGCCGCAAAGAAAAAGCCCCGCCGAAGCGGGGCCGGTATTCGGTCATTGGCCGTCGATCAGGCCGAAGCGCGATACCGGTGCGGGTCGATGCCGAGCCGCCCCATCCGCAGGCCCAGCACCCGGCGCGAGACCTGCAAAAGCTCGGCCGCCTGGCCGATATTGCCCTGGGTCGTCTTCAGCGCCTCGACGATCATTTCGCTTTCGACCAGACGCACCTTTTCCTCCAGCCCCAGCCCCAGCGTCGTGCCGCTTTCGCGCGCCGTCTGCAGCGAGGGCGGCAGGTTCCAGGCGTGGATCACTTCGTCATCCGACAGGATCACCGCCCGCTCGATCACGTTTTCCAATTCCCGCACATTGCCCGGCCAGTGATAGGCCATCAGCATGTTCAGCGCGGGCGTCGAGATCCGCTTGACCGATTTTTCCATCGCCTTGCAGGCCTTGGCGACGAAATGATCGGCAAGCAGGATGATGTCAGAGCCGCGCTCGCGCAGGGGCGGAACGGTGATCGGCACGACGTTGAGACGGTAAAACAGATCCTCGCGGAACCGCCCCTCGGCCACCATCCGCACCAGTTCCCGGTTCGTCGCCGCAATCACCCGCACATCAACCTGAACCGGGGTGCTGCCCCCCACCCGCTCCAGCGTGCGATCTTGCAGCACCCGCAACAGCTTTGCCTGCACCGAGGGGCTGAGTTCCCCCAGCTCGTCCAGAAACAGCGTGCCGCCATCGGCCTGTTCGAACAGCCCCTTGCGGCTGGCCAGGGCCCCGGTGAAGGCGCCCTTTTCATGGCCAAAAAGCAGGCTTTCCGCCAGCGTCTCGGGGATCGCGGCGCAGTTGAAGCGCACGAAGGGTTTCGCCGCCCGGTCCGAGGAATAATGAATGGCCGAGGCGACCAGTTCCTTGCCGACCCCGCTTTCGCCCAAAATCAGCACCGTCGCCCGCGTCTTCGAGACCTTGCCGATCAGATCATAGACATCGGCCATCATCGCCTTGGAATTGCCGATGATATTGCCGGGCTTGAAGCGTTCGCGCAGGGCATCGCGCAATTCGCGGTTCTCGCGTTCCAGTTCCAGCTTTTCGACATTGGCGATCAGGTAAAGCTCGACCGTCGGCGCGATCATCAGCGCGATGGCGGCCAGAAATTCGGCATCCTGCTTCAGAAGCCGCTGGTTGAGGTAACTGCGCTCGCCGCCGATCGTGCCCAGAACCCGCTTGCCCAGCATGATCGGCACGCAGACGAAGGCGACCCTGCGCCGGGATTCCCCGGCATGCGCCCCGGTGCGATCCAGAAAATCCGGGCTCTCGTGCAGCCGCGGCGCGATGATCACCCGCCCCGTCTCAGCGACCTTGCCGGTGATGCCCTCGCCCATCGCATAGACGCCGCGGCTTTCCTCTTCCGCGGTCAGCCCGAAGCTTTGATGAATGAAGACCTGGCCGCGGCGGCGGTCCATCAGCGACACCGTGCCCCGCTCCATCCGCATTTCACTGCGCATCGTCTTCAGGATCATGCCCAGGCTCTCGCCCGGGTCGGGGGATTGCGAAATCACCGCATTGAGCCGGTAAAGCGTCGGCAGCAGGTTCACCCGGCATTCGCCGGTGAAGCACTGGCCGAATTCGTCCTCGGGACTGGCCTGCCCAAGCTCGAGTGCCTCGACCTGATCATCGCCGAACATGACCGACTCCGTTATATAGTGATTCCATATAACGACAGGCTGCGCCGCACAAGGACACCGATCCAAGGGCGGCGCCCGCCTCTGTGCGCGGATGCAGGCAAGAACCCCGCGCCTGCCCGTTATTCGGGCAAGCCTGCCCCGCTCGAAGGCGCTTTGGGAATGGTCCGGCGCGGGGTTGCCTTTTGCCGAAATCAATCATATGATTGAGTCATGACCGAACAGACCCCTCTCCAGCCCTATCTGCGTCAGGACAGGCGACGCGAGATGATCGCCGCGGCGGCACAAGCTCTGATCCTGGAAAAGGGGGCGGCGGCGCTGCGCACCCGCGATGTGGCGGCCCGCGTCGGCATCAACATCTCGACGTTGCACTTTCATGTCGCCACCAAATCCGGGTTGTTGCGGCTGGTGGCCGAAACGACGCGCGCGGCCTTTTGCGCGCTTTTGCCGCCCGCGCCCGACCCCGCCCGACCGGCGCGGGATCAGCTGCGCGCCGAGGTGCAGGCCTATCACGACAGCCTGCGCGACCGTCCCGAACTGGCCGCCTGTTTCGCGCAGCTGGCGCAGATCGCCCCGTCAGAGCCCGAGATCGGCGCGCTGATCGCGGAGTTCACCCGCGGCTGGTGCGGCCGTTACACCGAGATTCTCGGCCTTGGCCGGGCGCAGGGCGTCTTTCGCGCCGATCTGGACCCGCTTCCGGCGGCGCTGATGATCACCGGGGCGCTGACCGCCTTCGGCCCGCGCGGCCCGGCGGGGCTGGCGCTGTTCTGGCCGGTTTTCACCGAAATCGAACGCGGGCTGATCGCCCGTCCGCAAGGAGTCCAGGGATGAAATTTTCCGACATGGCGGAACGGCAGATCCTGAAGGCGCAGGCCGAGGGGCAGTTCGAAAACCTGCGCGGCGCGGGCAAGCCCCTGAACATGGGAGACAATGCGGGCAGCTCCGATGCCATCGGCTTTCGCATCATGGCCGAGGCGGGGGCGCTGCCGCGCGAGATCGAGCTGCGCAAGGCGGTCGAGGCGCAGACCGAAAAGCTGCGCGCGGCCCCGACCGAAGAGGACCGCCGCCGCGAGGCCAGGGTTCTGGCCGATCTGCAGCTGCGCCTCGACATCGAGGCCGAGGCGCGGCGGCGGTTTTACGGCCGTTAAGGGCGGCTGCGCGGCGCCAGGTCGCGGATCAGAAGCCGCGCCTCGGCGGGCGGGGCCTGTTCCAGCCGCAGGTAATTCGACCCGTCGGGATCGCGGCGGAACAGCCCCAGATCGACCAGATCGCGGCGCAGGATCGCCGGATCGCCAAAAAGATGCAGCGCCCTGAGCCGCTCGCCGATCTCGCGTTCCGACATCGGCGTCGCCGCGGGCAGCCGCGCCCACAGCCCCCAAAGGCACAGGATCTGCTGCGCCCGTTTCGAGGGCCAGCGGCTCAGCCGCCCCTCGGCATCGAATAACCCCGCCACCTTGGCGATGCGGCGCAGATCGACCGGTTCGGGCGCGGCCGCGGGCGGCGGTGCGGGGTCGGCCGCGGGCACGGCGCCCGCGCGCAGGTGCTGGAAGTTGCGAAACCCCGCCGCCCGCGCCAGCATGTTCAGCAGGCTCAGATGCGAGGGGGCCCTGTCCGGGCGGACGGCCAGCTGCGCGCCAAGGGCACGGGAAAATTGCGAAAGATCCGCGATGGCAAGCGGAATGGACTGTCTCGGCATGATCGTTCCTCGGGGGCCGTCGATCCATCGCTGGTCGCTGACTTGCGACAAGGCCCCGGGAAGCCGGGTCTGTCACGGGAAATCGGGCAGGTTTAGCTTCCCTTGCGGGACAGCGACGCCTCGGTGAACTGCCGACCGTGGCTTGGGGCTAGCATGAAACCGGTGTTTTCGCAAGCGGGCCAGGCGGCGCGTCAGCTCGGGCCCGCGCTGCCCGCCGCCAGATGCGCCAGAAAGGCTCTGGCCGCCACCGACAGATGCTTGCCGCGCGGATAAGCGACGTTCCAGACCCGCAGCAGCGGAAAGCCCTGCACATCCAGCACCGCAAGCCGCCCGGTCTCGGCCTCCAGCGTGATCGTGTCCTGCGACAGGATCGCCAGGCCCAGCCCTGCCGCCACCGCCGCCTTGATCGCCTCGTTCGAGCCCAGCTCCATCCGCACCTGCGGCCGGATGCCGTTCTCGGCAAAGAACTTTTCCGCCGCAGCCCGGGTGCCGGACCCGGGCTCGCGCAGAATGAAGGGCGCCTCGGCCAGCGCGGCAAAGGGCACCGCGGTCACGCCCGCCAGCGGATGGCCCGGCGGCGCCAGCACGAGGATCGCATTGCGCGCAATCGGGCGGGCCACCACATCCAGCCCCTCGGGCGGCTGGCCCAGAATGCACAGGTCATCCTCGTTCGCGGCCAGACGGGCGATCACCGTTTGCCGGTTGGTGACGGTCAGCGCCACTTCGATCCCGGGGTTTTCGGTGCAAAAGGCGCCCAGAAGCCGCGGCAGGAAATATTGCGCGGTGGAGACGATGGCCAGCCGCAGCCGCCCTCGCCGCAGCCCCTGCAGATCGGCCAGCTGCATCTCCAGCCGCTCGATCCCCTCCAGCGTCTCGCGCGCGGTGGCCAGCACCGCCTGCCCCGCCTCGGTCAGGAAAAGCCGCTTGCCGATCCGGTCAAGCAGCACGGCGCCGAGTGCGTCTTCGAGCTGCTTGACCTGGGTGAAGACCGCGGGCTGGGTCAGGTGCAATTCCTCGGCGGCGCGGGTGTAGCTGGCGTGCCGCGCCACCGCGGCAAAGACCTGCAACTGGCGAAGCGTGCAACGCATGATAAGCTTTTCCCTATTTCATCACTAAAAACTATTCAGTTTTGTAAAGTCCCGCAAGGCCGCATAGTCCCCGCAAGCCCCGCCAAACGGGCCAACCAACGAGGGAACCATGGCCGCCAAGACCTATGACGCCGGTGTCAAAGACTACCGCTCGATCTATTGGGAACCGCAATATCAGGTGAAGGACAGCGACATTCTGGCCGTCTTCAAGGTGGTGCCGCAGCCGGGCGTCAGCCGCGAGGAAGCCGCCGCCGCCGTCGCCGCCGAAAGCTCCACCGCGACCTGGACGACGGTCTGGACCGACCTTCTGACCGATCTCGATTACTACAAGGGCCGCGCCTATGCGATCGAGGATGTCCCCGGCAGCGACGAGGCCTTTTATGCCTTCATCGCCTATCCGATGGACCTGTTCGAGGAAGGCTCGGTCGTCAACGTCTTCACCTCGCTCGTCGGAAACGTCTTTGGTTTCAAGGCGGTGCGGGCGCTGCGGCTGGAAGACGTGCGGTTTCCGCTCTGGTTCGTGATGACCTGCCCCGGGGCGCCGCACGGGATGAAGGTCGAGCGCGACCTTCTGGACAAATACGGCCGCCCGCTGCTGGGCTGCACGATCAAGCCGAAACTGGGTCTTGCGGCCAAGAACTACGGCCGGGCGGTCTATGAATGCCTGCGCGGCGGGCTGGATTTCACCAAGGATGACGAGAACGTCAACAGCCAGCCTTTCCTGCGCTGGCGCGACCGCTTCCTGTTCTGTCAGGAGGCGATCCAGAAGGCCGAGGCCGAAACCGGCGAGCGCAAGGGCCATTACATGAACGTCACCGCCGGGACGATGGAGGAGATCTACGAACGCGCGGAATTCGCCAAGGAAATCGGCACGCCGATCATCATGTCGGATTATCTGACCGTCGGCTGGGCGGCGCATACGAGCCTGTCGCGCTGGTGCCGCAAGAACGGGATGCTGCTGCATGTCCACCGCGCCATGCATGCGGTGATGGACCGCAACCCCAATCACGGCATCAACTTCCGGGTGCTGGCGAAGATCCTGCGGCTGATGGGGGGCGATCACCTGCATTCGGGCACCGTCGTCGGCAAGCTCGAGGGCGACCGCGAGGCGACGATCGGCTGGATCAACCTTCTGCGCGATCGCTTCATCAAGGCCGACCGGTCGCGGGGGATCTTTTTCGATCAGGACTGGGGGCCGCAGCCGGGGCTGTTCCCGGTGGCTTCGGGCGGCATCCATGTCTGGCACATGCCGGCGCTGGTCTCGATCTTCGGCAATGACTCGGTGCTGCAATTCGGCGGCGGCACGCTGGGCCACCCCTGGGGCAATGCCGCGGGCGCCTGTGCGAACCGGGTGGCGCTGGAGGCCTGCGTGCAGGCCCGCAACGAGGGCCGCCATCTGGAAAAGGAAGGCAAGGAGATCCTGACCAAGGCCGCGCAATCGAGCCCCGAGCTGCGCATGGCGATGGAGACCTGGAAAGAGATCAAGTTCGAATTCGACACCGTCGACAAGCTCGACGTGCAGCACCGCTGAGACCGGCCCGAAAGGACATCAGATGAGCACCGTTCAGGACTACCCCTCCCGCCTCTCGCGCCCGGAAAGCCGCAAGATGGGCACCTTTTCCTATCTGCCGCCGATGGGCGAGGCCGAGATCCGTCGTCAGGTCGAGTGGATCGTGAAGAACGGCTGGAACCCGGGGATCGAACATACCGAACCCGACTTCGCCGCGCAGATCTATTGGTACATGTGGAAACTGCCGATGTTCGGCGAAACCGATGTCGATGCGATCCTGGCCGAGCTGAAAGCCTGTCACGAAGCGAACCCCGGCCATCATGTCCGGCTGATCGGCTATGACAATTTCACCCAAAGCCAGGGCGCCAACATGATCGTCTATCGCGGCACCGCCGTCTGAGCCGACACCCTGCCCGCCGCCCCTCCCCTCCTGGCGGCGGTTCACGGCCCGCCGCGACCTTCCTTGCGGCGGGCCCCTTTCCCCATCCACGAGGCTGTCATGACCGATCCCACCCAGCCTTTCCGCATTCCGGCCGAGCCCTGGTATCGCCCGGTCGCCGATGAAATCGCGCTGTTCGAGGCCGCCCATGCGGCGCGGATGCCGGTGATGCTCAAGGGCCCGACCGGCTGCGGCAAGACCCGTTTCGTCGAGCACATGGCCTGGCGGCTGGGCAAGCCGCTCGTCACCGTCGCCTACAACGAGGACATGACCGCCTCGGATCTGGTCGGGCGCTTCCTGCTGGATGCCACGGGCACGCGCTGGCAGGACGGGCCCTTGACCTTTGCCGCGCGGCATGGCGCGATTTGCTATCTGGACGAAGTGGTCGAGGCGCGGCAGGACACGACCATCGCCATCCACCCGCTGACCGACAATCGCCGCGTGCTGCCGCTTGAAAAGAAAGGCGAATTGCTGCGCGCCCACCCGGATTTCCAGCTCGTGATCAGCTATAACCCCGGCTATCAGGCGCTGATGAAGGATCTCAAGCAATCGACGAAGCAACGCTTCGGCGCGCTCGATTTCACCTGGCCCGAGCATGGCGTCGAGGTCGAGATCGTCGCCCATGAAACCGGCATCGACCCGGCCTTGGCGCAAAAGCTGGTGGCGATCGCGGAACGGGCGCGCAACCTCAAGGGGCACGGCCTTGACGAGGGGATTTCGACGCGGATGCTGGTGCATGCGGGCGGGCTGATCGCCCAGGGCGTGGCGCCGCTGGCCGCCTGCCGGATGGCGCTGGTGCGCCCGATCACCGACGATCCCGACATGCGCGACGCGCTTGACGCCGCCGTCACCACCTATTTCTGAGGCCCGCCATGTCCGCCCCGCTTGCCCCCGAGCCCCTGCCCGATGCGGCGCAGGACGCCCTGACGCGCCTCGCCCCCGAGGCGGCGCGGGCGCTTTCGGCGCAGGGCCGCGCGGTCTGGCACGAGGGCGCGGCGGCGCTTTCCCGCAGCGGCAAGGGCGCCGAGGCGGTGCAGGCCTGGGCCGAGGCGGCCCTGCCCGTCGCCCGCGATCTGGGGGAAGACGTTCTGCCGGACCTTTTGCGCGCCTGTCTGGCGATGGCCGCGCGCACCTCGGGCGCGGTGATCGCGCGGGTTCTGGCGACGGCGCCGCTCGCCGCGCGGCGGCTGGGCGATGCCGATCTGTTCCGCGCCTATCTGGGGTTTCTGGATCTGCTGCTGGCGCAGGCGCCGCGGGGGGTGCGGCCGATGCTGGATCAGCTCGACAGGCTTCTGGCCGTGCTGACGCTGGGCGGTCTGCGCCGCTGGGCGCTGTGGGGCGCCGAGATGCACCGCACGAATTACCCCGAACAGGCGCGCTATTTTGCGCTCGAAAGCGCCGAGGCGCAGGCTGTGCTTCAACGCGAACGCAAGGGCGTGCTGTTCGTCGATATCCACCGCCGCATCGGCGCCTATCTGCGTGCGCTTTGGGGGCGGGATTTTCCGATGCGCCCGACCTCGGGCGATTTCGAGACGCGCGAGGGGCTGCGGCCCTGTCTGGAAGCCGGGGTGATCCATCTGCCCGATGCCTGGGATGATACGCAGGGCGCGACGGGGCTTGATCTTTACCGCGCCGCCGCCGCCCATGCCGCCGCCCATCTGGCGGCGCGGCGGGGGCCGCTGTTGATGGAGGGGCTGAACCTGCATCAGCGCGCCTGCATCGGGCTGATCGAGGATGCAAGGGCCGAGGCGCTGGCGATTGCCCGCTTTCCGGGGCTTGGCCCGCTTTGGGCGCGGTTTCATACCGGCACCGGGCCGCTCGACCGCATCGCCCGCGCGCTGCTTTTGCCCGCGACGCCGGAAACCGACCCGAACGCGCTTTGGGCCCGGGCGGCGCTGGCCGGGGCCGATCTTGCCGACGAGATGGCCGCGCTGCGCATCGGCCTTGCGCTGGCCGCGCGGCTTGATCCGCGCCTGCCCACGCCCGCCCTGCCCTATCGCGATGACAACCGCGCGCTGTGGGAAGGCGACGAAAGCGACTGGTCGGACGGGGTGGCACCGCCCGCGCAGATCCGCCGTCATGTCTCGGTTTCCGAGCTGGTGAACGAGGTCGAGGTCGAAACCGCGGGGGACGATGCGCAGGAAATCCTGGTCTGCGCGACCGAGCTGTTTGACGATGCCGGCAGCAGCTTCAACGCGCGCGAGGGGCGCCCGCCCGTCGCGCCGCCACGCCGGTATCCGGAATACGACCACCGCAGCGGGTTCGACCGGCCCGACTGGGTGACGGTGCATGACAAGCGCCCCCGCCCCGGTGATCCGGACCTGACCGAGGCGATCTTGCAGGCGCACCGCCCGGTTCTGGCGCGGATGCGCCGGGTGCTGGAGGCGCTGCAGCCGCAGGGCGTGCAGCGGGTGCGGCGGCTGGAAGACGGCGACGAGCTGGATCTGAACGCCGCGATCGGTGCGGCGGTCGATCTGCGGCTGGGCCGTCAGCCCGACCCGCGGGTGATGATGCGGCAACGTCAGGTCACGCGAGATGTGGCGGTGCTGCTCTTGCTCGATCTGTCCGCCTCGACCAATGATCCGGCGGGGCCCGGGGGCAGGCGGCTTCTGGATCTGACCCGCGAAGCGACCGTGCTGCTGGCCGAGGCGGTGCACCGCGTCGGCGATCCTTTCGCGCTGCACGGCTTTTGCTCGGACGGGCGGCACAATGTGTTTTATCAGCGTTTCAAGGACTTTGCCGAGGTGTGGGGGCCCGGCCCCAAGGCCCGGCTGGCGGGGATGGAGGGGCAGCTTTCCACCCGGATGGGCGCCGCGATCCGGCATGCGGGCTGGCATCTGGGCCAGCAGCGCGCGGCGCGCAAGCTGCTGTTGGTGCTGACCGACGGGGCGCCCGCCGATATCGACGAACGCGCCCCCGCGCATCTGCGTCACGACGCCCGCGCCGCGGTGGCCGCGCTGGCGCGGCAGGGCGTGCTGCCCTTCTGCCTCAGCCTTGATCCCGAGGCGGATGCCTATGTGGCGCAGATCTTCGGGCCGCGCGGCTACCAGATCCTCGACCGCGTCGAGCGCCTGCCCGAACGCCTGCCCCGCCTTTACGCCGGGCTCGCCCGCTGAGGCCGCCGCGGTCGGGCGCCCTTGCGCCCCGCGGCCCCGGGGAAACATCCCCGCCCGGTCAGAGGCAGTGATGCTCGATATGCCAGAGCAGCGCCAAGGCCGCTTCGTCGTCTTCCTCTTCGAAGAAGGACATCAGCGCATTCACCTGCGCCCCGATGAACCGCAGCCGGTCGTGGCCCATCTGCGCATTCTCGGCCAGTTTCTTCTCGAAATAGGCGACCCAGCGCGAGTCATTGCCCGCCATCCGCGCCGCCAGCATCTCGCACAGGCGGTCGGCATTCGTGTCACAGGCGATGCCCATGAAGGTCACGTAACGGTCGGGGGTCTGGTCGTTCATCGCGGGGTCCTCGGCTATTGCGGCTTGTTTCATAGGCCCGGCCAAACGGAATTTCTGTCAGCCGGATGACACTTCGGCCAGCCGCGCCAGATGGCCCGGATCGTGCAGGCAGAGCTGATGCCGCCCCGGCCGGGACAGGACACCCGCGCGGATCAGCCGGTTGATCAGCGTCGACAGCGTCTGCCGCGTCGTGCCCAGCGCGGTGGCCAGGGCCTCGGTCGGGCCGATCAGCCGGATCGTGTCGGCCCCCTGCGCCGCGCGTTCGGCCAGAAGATGCCGCGCCAGCCGCGCCTCGACCGGGCGGAAGGCCAGATCCTCGATCAGATCAAGGGCCCCGCGCAGGATCTGCCCCACCTCGCGAAAGGCGGCCACGCCAAGGTCCGGGTGCCGCGCCACCAGATCCAGCATCTCGGCCACCGGCCAGCTGAGCACCTGCGCGGGTTCGGCCGCCACCAGCCAGACCCGGGTGTGGGTGACGAAAAGCCCGCCCCTGCGCAGCTGCGCCAGCGTCACCTCGCGCCCGGCCCCGGTCAGGCTCAGCCGCACCGTGCCGCTTTCGATCAGGATCAGCCGGTCCGAGGGCGCATCCGGCCGCGCGATCGTCTCGCCCGCGGCGTAGCGGCGGCGCAGACCGCCTTCGAGGCGGGAAATCCAGTCGGAAGAGGCGGGCGGGGGCGGGGGCATCGGACCTTGGCGCAGGAGAGGAACAGGGCCAAGGCTAGGCCCCCGCCCGCCCCCCGGCAAGCCCGCCCGGCGGCGCTGGCATGGCCCTTGCTGCGCGGTTTTCGGGATCTTTCCCTCAACGACAGAAAAGAGGACTGCGATGCCGAACATCACCTTTACGTCGCCCATCATGAAGAAGGACAAGACCATCTACGCGGTGGCGGGCAACACCGCGACGATCCTGGCGCTGGCCAAGGAACATGCGATCCCGATCCCGTTCGAATGCGGCGACGGCGATTGCGCCTCCTGTCTGATCGAGGTCACCCATCTCGACAACAAGCCCGCGATGGCGATGATGCTGACCGAAAAGGAGAAGGCGCGGCTGAAAGAGCTGCAGATGATCACCGCCGAGGAGATCGAGGCGGCCGAGGTCAGCGACCTGCCGCCGCGCTTCCGTCTGGCCTGCCAGTTCATCCCGCGCGATGAAGACGTGATGGTGCATTTCACCGGCACCCCCGGCGGCTCGGTCTGAAACCGCCGCAAGGACCGGAAAACCCCGCCGCGCTGGCGGGGTTTTTCATTTCCTCCCGACAGAGGGCCCGACAAAACCCCGCCCGACACCGCAGGCCCTACAATTTGTCGGCCTTGTTCCATTTCGAACAAAACCTTCAACACCATGATTTCGCGTCATTATTTGCGAAAATTCCGGTTGGCACGATGGCTGCTGTAGAAGCTGTGAGCCCGGTTAGGAACCGTCTCGATATTCGTGAAGCACCAACCCCCAAGGGAGCCACACATGGGCAAACTCCGTCAGATCGCCTTCTACGGCAAAGGTGGTATCGGCAAGTCGACCACCTCGCAGAACACCCTCGCCGCGCTGGTCGAGATGGGTCAGAAGATCCTCATCGTCGGCTGCGACCCCAAGGCTGACAGCACCCGTCTGATCCTGAACACCAAGCTGCAGGACACCGTGCTGCACCTGGCCGCCGAGGCCGGTTCGGTCGAAGATCTGGAAGTCGAAGACGTCGTGAAAATCGGCTACAAGGGCATCAAATGCACCGAAGCCGGCGGTCCGGAGCCGGGGGTTGGCTGCGCCGGCCGTGGCGTCATCACCGCGATCAACTTCCTTGAAGAAAACGGCGCCTATGACGATGTGGACTATGTGTCCTATGACGTTCTGGGCGACGTGGTCTGCGGCGGCTTCGCCATGCCGATCCGTGAAAACAAGGCGCAGGAAATCTACATCGTCATGTCGGGCGAGATGATGGCGCTTTACGCCGCCAACAACATCGCCAAGGGCATCCTGAAATATGCGAACTCGGGCGGCGTGCGTCTGGGCGGGCTGATCTGCAACGAACGCAAGACCGACCGCGAGCTGGAACTGGCCGAAGCGCTGGCCGCCAAGCTGGGCTGCAAGATGATCCACTTCGTGCCGCGCAACAACGTCGTGCAACATGCCGAACTGCGCCGCGAAACCGTGATCCAATACGATCCGACCTGCAGCCAGGCGCAGGAATACCGCGAACTGGCCCGCAAGATCCACGAGAACTCGGGCAAGGGCGTCATCCCGACCCCGATCACGATGGAAGAGCTGGAAGAGATGCTGATGGATTTCGGCATCATGCAATCGGAAGAAGATCGCGAAAAGCAGATCGCCGAGATGGAAGCCGCGATGAAGGCCTGAGGCCTGACAGTTCAGGTGGGCAGCCTGCCCACCTTTTCGAAACCTGAAGTGAGGGAGCCAAAAGAATGGCCAAAGATCACGCGGGCGGCCCGGAAGACCTCGAGAACCTGATTGCGGAAGTTCTCGAAGCCTATCCGGCGAAAGCTCAGAAGAAACGCGCCAAACACCTCTCGGTGGCCGGTGCGACCAGCGAAGACGCCGACGCCGTCACCGGCATCGCGTCGAAATGCGACACCGTCAAATCGAACATCAAATCGGTCCCGGGCGTGATGACCATTCGTGGTTGCGCCTATGCCGGTTCGAAAGGCGTGGTCTGGGGTCCGATCAAGGACATGGTCCACATCAGCCACGGCCCGGTCGGCTGCGGCCACTATTCGTGGAGCCAGCGCCGCAACTACTACACCGGGAAAACCGGCGTGGACAGCTTCGTGACGATGCAGTTCACCACCGATTTCCAGGAAAAGGACATCGTCTTCGGCGGCGACAAGAAGCTGGAAAAGACGATCGACGAGATCAACGAACTGTTCCCGCTGTCGAAAGGGATCACGATCCAGTCGGAATGCCCGATCGGCCTGATCGGCGACGACATCGAGGCCGTTTCGAAGAAGAAGAACAAGGAAATCAACAAGACCATCGTTCCGGTGCGTTGCGAAGGTTTCCGCGGTGTGTCGCAATCGCTGGGCCACCACATCGCCAACGACGCCGTGCGCGACTGGATCTTCGAGCAGCCCGAGTCGGAAGCGACCAAGGCCTTCGAGCCCGGCCCCTATGACGTCAACATCATCGGTGACTACAACATCGGTGGCGACGCCTGGGCCTCGCGCATCCTGCTCGAGGAAATCGGTCTGAACGTGATCGGCTGCTGGTCGGGCGATGCGACGCTGGCGGAAATGGAACGGGCGCCGAAGGCGAAGCTGAACCTGATCCACTGCTACCGGTCGATGAACTACATCTGCCGCTACATGGAAGAAAAGTATTCGATCGGCTGGATGGAATACAACTTCTTCGGCCCGACCCAGATCGAAGCCAGCCTGCGCGCCATCGGCGCCAAGTTCGACGAGACCATCCAGGCCAATGTCGAAAAGGTCATCGCCAAATACCGGCCGCTGGTCGATGGCATCCTGGCCAAGTACAAGCCGCGGCTCGAAGGCAAGTCGGTGATGCTTTACGTCGGCGGCCTGCGTCCGCGCCACGTCGTCACCGCCTATGACGATCTGGGCATGGTGATCGCCGGGACGGGCTATGAATTCGCCCATAACGACGACTACAAGCGCACCGGCCATTACGTCAAGGAAGGCACGCTGATCTATGATGACGTCACCGGCTACGAGCTGGAGAAGTTCATCGAGAAGATCCGCCCCGACCTCGTCGGCTCGGGCATCAAGGAAAAGTATCCGGTGCAGAAGATGGGCATTCCGTTCCGTCAGATGCACAGCTGGGACTACTCGGGCCCCTATCACGGCTACGACGGCTTCGCGATCTTCGCGCGCGACATGGACATGGCGATCAACAACCCCGTCTGGGGCCTGTTCGACGCGCCCTGGGACAAAGCCCCCATCGCCGCCGAGTGAGCCCAAGGGGGGCGGTGCACTGCCGCCCCCACCCTCCCTTCCCCCCGTCGGTGCGTCCCGGAATGCGGACGGCCTTTGACAAGGAATTGACCCATGCCCCAGTCGGCTGACAAGGTGCTCGACCACTCGAAACTGTTCTTCGAGCCTGAATACAAAGAGATGCTCGCCAACAAGAAGGCGACCTTCGAATGCGGCCATTCCGCCGAAACCCTCGCCCAGATCGGCGACTGGACGGCGTCCTGGGAATACCGCGAAAAGAACCTCGCCCGCGAAGCCCTGACCATCAACCCGGCGAAAGCCTGCCAGCCGGTCGGCGCCGTCTTTGCCGCGCAGGGCTATGAAGGCACCCTGCCCTTCGTGCATGGCTCGCAAGGCTGCGTGGCCTATTACCGGTCGCACCTGTCGCGTCACTTCAAGGAACCTTCGGCGGCGGTGTCGTCCTCGATGACCGAAGATGCCGCGGTGTTCGGCGGTCTGACCAACATGGTCGAGGGCCTGGCCAACGCCTATGCGCTTTACAAGCCGAAGATGATCGCCGTTTCGACCACCTGCATGGCCGAAGTCATCGGCGACGACCTCAGCTCGTTCATCATCAAGGCGAAAGAGGCCGAAAGCGTGCCGGTCGATTTCCCGGTGCCCTTCGCCCACACCCCGGCCTTTGTCGGCTCGCATGTGGACGGCTATGACAACACCCAGAAAGGCATCCTGTCGCTGTTCTGGGCCGGGGCCGAGCGCGTGGCGAATGACAGCCTGAACATCATCCCGGGCTTCGACGGTTACGCCGTGGCGAACAACCGCGAAATCAAGCGCCTGCTGGATACGATGGGCGTCAGCTTCACCTTCCTGTCGGATGTGTCGGAAGTCTATGACACCCCCTCGGACGGGCATTACCGCATGTATGCGGGCGGCACGAAACTCGAAGACGCGAAAGCCGCGGTGAACGCCAAGGCGACGCTCTCGATGCAGGAATGGTGCACGCCGAAGACGCTCGAATATGTCGAAACGACTGGTCAGGAAACCGCCGTCTTCAACTATCCGATGGGCGTTTCCGCCACCGACAGCTTCCTGATGAAAGTCTCGGAACTGACCGGCAAGGCGATCCCGGACAGCATCAAGCTGGAACGCGGCCGTCTGGTCGACGCGATCGCGGACAGCCAGGCCTATCTGCACGGCAAGACCTTCTCGATCTTCGGCGACCCGGACTTCGTTCTGGGCATGGCGAAGTTCATCATGGAGATGGGCGGCGAGCCGGTGCATTGCCTCGCCACCAACGGCTCGAAGAAATGGGCCAAGCAGATGGAAGAAGTTCTGGCCGCTTCGCCCTTCGGCAAGCAGGGTCAGGTCTGGGCGGGCAAGGATCTGTGGCACATGCGCAGCTTCCTGATGACCGAACCGACCGATTTCCTGATCGGCTCGTCCTACGGCAAATATCTGGAACGCGACACCGGCATCCCGCTGATCCGTCTGACCTTCCCGATCTTCGACCGTCACCACCACCACCGCTTCCCGACCTGGGGCTATCAGGGCGGCCTGACGGTTCTGGTCAAGATCCTCGACGCGATCTTCGTCAAAGCCGACGCCCGCGCCGGTGACTGGGGCAAGACCGACATCAGCTTCGATCTGACCCGCTGAGCACGCTTTCTCTCGACCTGGGCCGGCAGTTTCGACTGCCGGCTTTTTTCGTTTCGGCCCGACGTTCGGCAAGGTCCACCGCCCCCGACCCGATTTTCCGCATTTACAACAATGTCTGTCGCAAATCCCCCAATGTGGGCCTGAAGCTTGCTTGCGGGGCCCGTTACGGTTGGCACGCTTCTTGCTGGATCATTTCTGAAGCCTCAACCGATCAAAAAGGGGGATGCGATGAAGGATCTCTTCGACGAAAGCCTGACGCTGGACACCGCGCTGCCGCGGCCCCAGGCACCGCCCGCCGCCGCGGCCCTGGCCGCCCGGCAGGCCGCGGGCGGCAAGGCCCCCGACACCGCCGCCTTCCTTGCGAATTTCGTCAGGATCGGAGAGATCGCCGCCCCGAAACCCCCGGCCGCGCCGCTGTTTCCGCCCGAGGAAGAAGCCGCGGTCGTCGCCGAGCTGATCGCCGAGATGCGCCCGATGTTCCAGCGCGACGGCGGCGACATCGAGCTGATCGGCCTCACCGGCGCCACCGTTCAGGTGCGGCTTTCGGGCAGCTGCGCGGGCTGCATGATGTCGGCGCGCACGCTTTCCACGGTGCAACACCAGCTGATCGAAACCCTGGGCCGCCCGGTCCGGGTCGTCCCCGAGATCCGGCACTGAGATGATCGCCCGCCGCCCCGCCCAAAAACACGGCACAACCCAGGGTGGCGCGGCGCGGATTTCGGCACCTGACCCTTTCTTCACCTGCGGCGCCCTGCCGCCCCACGCAATGACCCGAGTTTGAGATAGGTTGTCCCCATGGAACTCGCGCAGACGCTTTCCCAAAGACAGACGATGCAGATGGCGGGGCAGATGCTCCATTCCCTCGCCATCCTTGGCATGTCGTCGCAGGATTTGTCCGAGCATCTGACCGAACAGGCCACATCGAACCCCTTTCTGACCTACCGCGCCCCGCCCGCCTTCATCGCCCGCGGCGGCGAGGATTTCGACGCCGTGGCCGCGGTGGCCGCGCACAAGCCCAGCCTGATGGCCCATGTGGTCGATCAGATCGAGATGGCCTTCACCGAGACCCCCGACCGGCTGCTGGCGCTGCGCTTTGCCGAGGCGCTGGAGCCGAGCGGCTGGCTGGGCCAGAGCCTCGACAGCATCGCGCTGGCGGCGGGCGTGTCGCTTTCGCGCGCCGAATCGATGCTGGCGGTCCTGCAGGGCTTCGAGCCTACCGGCCTTTTCGCCCGCGACCTGTCGGATTGCCTGATCCTGCAGGCGCGCGAGGCCGACATCCTGACCTGGGAAGTCGAAACGCTGATCCGCAACATTCGGCTGATCGCGGAAAACCGGCTGTCCGATCTGGCCGATCTTTGCGATTGCGACATCGGCGACATCCCCGAAATCATCAAGCAGATCCGGCACTTGAACCCGAAGCCGGGGCTTGCTTTCGACCATCAGCCGACGCCCGTTTTCCCGCCCGATCTGATCGCCGTGCGCGGCGCCGAGGGCTGGACGGTGGAACTCAACCGCGCCACCTCGCCCACGATCACCGTGCGCGAAGATCGTTTCGCCGATGGCACCGCCGATGCGAAGGCGCGCGCGGAACGGCGCAAGGCGCTGGCCGAGGCCCGGGCGCTGGCGCAGGCGCTGGAGCGACGCGGCGATACGCTGTTGCGCACCGCCGCCGTGCTGGTGGCGCGGCAATCGGCCTTCCTCGACAAGGGGCCCGCCCATCTGGTGCCGCTGACGCTGGAGGATGTGGCCTCGGAACTGGGCCTGCATGCCTCGACGATTTCGCGCGCGGTCTCGGGGCGGATGATCCAGACCCAGACCCGGGCGCTGCCGCTGCGGGCGTTCTTTTCCCGCGCGGTCTCGACCCAGGGCGGTGGCGAGGCGGTGTCGCGCGACAGCGCCCTTGATTTCGTGCAGCGCACCGTGGGCGGCGAAGATCCGCAAAACCCGCTGTCGGATGATGCGATCGTGACGCTCGCCGAACGCGCCGGGCTGCGGATCGCGCGGCGGACGGTGGCGAAATACCGCTCGACGCTGGGCCTTGCCTCCTCCTACGAGCGTCGCCGCGCCGCCGCCGCGCGCTGAGTCTGCGAAACGCGACCTCTGCCAGACCGGAAGCGCCATTTTTTTCGGCGCTCCGGCCATTCCCGCCTCAAAGTTGATCTTAACGAAGCCTCAATCACCCCCAAGTTGCGACATATTGGCACCTGAGACTGTTTGCGCCGTGCATCCGGGCGCAAGCTTGACCAAGTCTCGACATGTCCGCCACGGCACCCAACCGCGATCGAACGATCCACGCAGCGCAGACTGCGGCACCCCATGGGAGGGGGTGATCGTCGTTTGATCCCCCGGCGCCGGGCAAGCGAGGGAGAACAGTGATGATCGACATCCGGGACCGGCTCGTCCCCCAACCGCAGGCAAGACATCGCTCGGCGCGGGCCACGGCCGACCGCCTTGCCTTGGATGCGCTTTACGAGATCGCGAAGACCTTTGCGGCGGCGCCGGATCCGGTGGCGGAGGTGCCGCAGATCTTCAACGTGCTGTCGTCTTTCCTCGATCTGCGCCATGGGGTGCTGGCGCTTCTGGCCGAGCCGGGCGAGGGCGCGGGGGTGAACCCCTATGTCATCGCCGCGACGGCCTTTCAGCGCAGCCCCGAGGCCCCCGCCGCGGATGTGCTGCCCGATGCCGTGGCGCGGATCGTCTTTCGCTCCGGCGTGCCTTTCGTCAGCTTTGATCTGGCCGCCGAATTCGGCGCCGAGGCGGTGCCGAAACGGCTGCGCGACGCGGGCCAGACGCTGATCGCCGTGCCGCTGCGCGACCCCGAACGCAGCCATTTCGTCCTCGGCGTCCTGGCCGCCTATCGCAGCCATGACCACAACCGGTCGGGCTTTTCCGATGCCGATGTGCGGGTGCTGACGATGGTCGCCTCGCTCCTCGAACAGGCGCTGCGCTTTCGCCGCCGCATCGCGCGCGACCGCGAACGCGCGCTCGAAGACACCCGCCGCATGCTGCAGACCGTCACCGAACAGCGCGGCCCGGCGGCGCCGGTCAGCCTCGATGGCATCGTCGGCTCCAGCCCCGCCATCGCCGAGGTGGTGGCGCAGATCAAGCGCGTCGCCTCCACCCGGATGCCGGTTTTGCTGCGCGGCGAAAGCGGCACCGGCAAGGAATTGTTCGCCCGCGCCGTGCACGCCCAAAGCCCCCGCGCGAAAGGCCCGTTCATCCGCGTCAACTGCGCCGCGCTTTCGGAAACCCTTCTGGAATCGGAACTTTTCGGCCATGAGAAAGGCGCCTTCACCGGCGCCACCGCGCTGAAAAAGGGCCGGTTCGAACTGGCCGATGGCGGCACGCTGTTTCTGGACGAGATCGGCGAGATCAGCCCGGCCTTTCAGTCGAAACTGCTGCGCGTGCTGCAGGAGGGCGAGTTCGAGCGCGTCGGCGGCGCGAAGACGATCAAGGTCGATACCCGCATCGTCGCCGCGACGAACCGCGACCTGGAAGACGCCGTCGCGCGGGGCCAGTTCCGCGCCGATCTTTATTTCCGCATCTGCGTCGTGCCGATCGTGCTGCCGCCCTTGCGCAACCGCAAGAGCGACATCAAGCCGCTCGCGCAGCTGTTCCTGGACCGGTTCAACAAGCAGAACGCCACCAATGTCAAATTCGCCGCCGATGCCTTTGACCAGATCTGCCGCTGCCAGTTTCCGGGCAATGTGCGCGAGCTGGAAAACTGCGTGAACCGGGCCGCGGCGCTTTCGGATGGGGCGATCGTTCTGGCCGAGGAACTGGCCTGTCGGCAGGGGGCCTGCCTTTCGGCGGAACTGTTCCGGCTGCAGGACGGCACCTCGCCGATCGGCGGGCTGGCGGTGGGGCGGGTGATCACGCCGACGGTCCGGGTGAGCGCGCCGCCGCCCGAACCCGCCCCTGCGCCCGAGCCCGCGCCCGAAGCGCCGCCGCGCGAGGAGGTGCCGCTGCGCACCAAGACCGCGCAGCTGAGCCGCGAAGAGCTGCTGCGGGCGCTCGAAAGCGCGGGTTGGGTGCAGGCGAAGGCGGCGCGGCTTTTGGGCATGACCCCGCGCCAGATCGCCTATGCGCTGCAGAAATTCGAGATCGAGCTGCGCAAGATCTGAGGGCGCTTGGAAGACGCGACGGACCCCGGCTTCGGCCGGGGTTTTTGTTTGCGCGCCTGTCGCATTCCCGACAAAAGCGCAGGTTTTGTGCCAATCGCCCCGCCGCGGGCCTGGCACGGTTCTTGCTGCATCCCTGATGACCCAAGCGGGACCAGAACGGAGAGCAGCATGTCGGACAATGTCGTGGCCCTTGGCACCCTGGCGATCGGCTCGAAGGAGAGCCTCTCGGCCGCGCTGGCCGCGGGCGGCTGTTCCGCGACCGGATCGGCAACCGGCTGCGGTAGCAAGGAAAAACCCGAAGACATGGACCCGGCGACCTGGGCCAAGGTCAAGGATCACCCCTGCTATTCCGAAGAGGCGCATCATTATTTCGCCCGCATGCATGTGTCGGTGGCGCCCGCCTGCAACATCCAGTGCAATTACTGCAACCGCAAATACGATTGTTCGAACGAAAGCCGCCCCGGTGTCGTGTCGGAACGGCTGACGCCCGAGGAGGCCGCGCGCAAGGTGATTGCGGTGGCGAATGAGGTGCCGCAGCTCTCGGTTCTGGGCATCGCCGGGCCGGGCGACAGCGCCTATGACTGGCTGAAGACGAAGGAAACCTTCCGGCTGGTGACGGCGCAGATCCCCGACATCAAGCTGTGCCTGAGCTCGAACGGGCTCGCCCTGCCCGATCACCTCGATGAACTGGTCGAGATGAATGTCGATCACGTGACGATCACCATCAACATGATCGACCCCGAGGTGGGGGCAAAGATCTACCCCTGGATCTTTTACAACCGCAAACGGATCTATGGCGTCGAGGCGAGCCGCATCCTGCATGAACGGCAGATGGCGGCGCTCGATGGTCTCGTCGCGCGCGGCATCCTGGTCAAGGTCAATTCGGTGCTGATCCCCGGGATCAACGACGCGCATCTCCTGGAGGTGAACCGCGAGGTCAAACGCCGCGGCGCGTTTTTGCACAACATCATGCCGCTGATTTCGGCGCCCGAACATGGCACGCATTTCGGCCTGACCGGGCAGCGCGGCCCGACGGCGGCCGAGCTTCTGGCGGTGCAGGAGGCCTGCGCGGGCGGGGCCAATCTGATGAAGCACTGCCGCCAGTGCCGCGCCGATGCGGTGGGGCTTCTGGGCGAGGATCGGGGTCAGGAATTCACCCTGGACCTCGTGCCCGAGGCGCCGGTCTATGATCCCGCCGCGCGCGAAACCTATCGCGACTGGGTGGGCGCCGAGCGCGAAGACCGCCGCGCCGCCGCCGAGGCCGCCCAGGCCGCGACCGAGGCGGCCTGCGCGGCCAGCTCGCCGAAACTTCTGGTCGCGGTGACGACCCAGGGCGGCGGCCGGATCAACCAGCATTTCGGCCATGCGACGGAATTCCAGGTCTTCGAGGTCGATGCCACGGGCGTCCGCTTCGCCTTTCACCGCCGCTGCGACAACTATTGCGTCGACGGCGGCGGCGCGGAAGACCGTCTTGACCGCGTCATCGCGGCGCTTGACGGGATCGACACGGTTCTGGTGGCCAAGATCGGCGACTGCCCGCGCGAGGGCCTGGCAAGCGCCGGCATCACCGCCCGCGACAGCTGGGCCCACGACTACATCGAACCCGCCATCCTTGCGCTTTACCGCGAAAGAATGACCCAGAAACAAGCCATCACCGCGTAAGGGTCAGGCCGGGCCGATCCAGACGGCGACATCGCGCGGCGGCGCGGTGAAGGGGGCCGAGGTCACCAGAACCTGCGCCCCCGCCGCCGCATAGGCCGCGGCATTGGCCGCGGTGATGCCCCCCGCCGCCGCAACATGGCCGCGCCAGTCGGGGCCCAGCCCGGCCACGACCGCCGCCACCTGCTCGGGCGGGAATTTTTCCAGCTGCAGCACCTCGGCCCCGGCCTGTGCGGCCGCCAAGGCCTCGGCAACATCGGCCACTTCCACCACCACCTTGCGCTCGGGGCAGCTGGCGCGCAGCCGGGCGATCTGCGCCGCCAAGGCATCCGCGCCCCCAAAGGCGCGATGTTCGGCAAAAAGCAGAACCGAATCCGAAAGCCCGGTCCGGTGCACCGTTGCACCGCCCACAGTCACCGCCCGCAAGGACAGCGCCCGGGTGCCCGGCACCGATTTCCGGGTGCAGGCCACCGTCACCGCCGGGTTCACCGCCCGCGCCGCCGCGACGATCGCCGTGGCCGAGGACGCCAGCCCCGAAGCCCATTCGATCAGATTCTGCGCCACTTTCCAGCCCGCCAGCAGCGCCTCGACCTGTCCGCGGGCGAAAAGCAGCATCTCGCCGCCCTCGACCTGCCGCCCCGAGGCGGTGGCGATCCAGGCCTCGGCGCCCAGAAGCTGCAAGATCCGCACGGCTTCTTCGGAACAGGCGACGGTCATCGCCCCGCGCGCCCGCATCGTCAGCTCGCCCGCCTCGGCGGCCAGCCCCAGACTGCGCGTCGTCAGATCGCCCGCGGGCACGTCTTCGCGAATGAGCGCCATCAGCGCGGTGTCGTCGATCAGGAACATCCCCTACCCTCCGGTTTGCGCAGGCGCGCTCAGCGCCATCGCCTTGAGCCGCGCCACCACCTGTTCCCCGGGCTGAAACCCGAGCAAGTCAAAGGACTTGCGCGAAACGCGGGCGAGAAGGCTCGCGCCCTCGCCCGATGCGCCCAGCGCCAGTCGCACGGTGATCTGATAGCCCTCGGCGGCCTCGGCGCCAAGGATCACCGCGGGCAGGGCGTTCAGAATCGTGGTGTCGGTGGGGGCATGACGGCCCAGGCTGACATCGGTCGCAGGCACGCGCAGCCGCCGCCGCGCGCCGATCGGACCCAGGTTGCCCGGCACGACGATCCGCCCGCCCGGCACCTGCAGCGTGCTCAGCCCATAGGCGGGATCAAGGGCGATCACCACCCCCTCGATCACCGCCGCCAGATCGGGGCGGTGGATGAGCGGCAGGTTCGGGTCGGCCTGCATCGCGGCGATCGGCCCGGCGGCGCGGACCCGGCCCGCCTCCATCAAGACCAGCGTATCGGCCAGGCGCTCGACCTCGGACAGATCGTGGCTGACAAGGATCACCGGCATCTGCAAACTCGCATGCAGCCGTTCGAGATAGGGCAGGATCTCGTCACGCGAGATCCGGTCCAGCGCGGAAAGCGGCTCGTCCATCAAGAGCAGTTCCGGCTGCGACAGCAGCGCCCGGCCGATGGCGACGCGCTGCCGTTCCCCCCCGGAGAGCGTCGCGGTGGGGCGGCGCAGCAGCGGGTCGATGCCCAGAAGCTGGGTCACCTCGGCTTCGGAAATCCGCAGCGGACCGCGGGCACGTCTCAACCCGTAGACCAGGTTTTCGCGCACCGAAAGATGGGTGAAAAGGCTTGCTTCCTGAAACACATAGCCCACCGCGCGGCGATGCGGCGGGGTGATCTGCCGCCCCTCCTGCCAGGTCACGCCATTCACCACCAGATGCCCGCCCGGCAGCCGCGTCAGCCCGGCCATGCAGCGCAGCACCGTCGTCTTGCCGCAGCCCGAGGGACCGAAAAGCGCCGTCACCCCCTGCCCCGGCACGTCAAAGGCCGCATCAAGGGTGAAATCGCCCTGACGGCCAGAGAACCGCGCCGAGATCATCGCCGCGCCCCGGTGCCGTAGCGGCGCTCGATCAGCATCATGGCGAGGATCACCACGAAGGACATCGCCAGCATGCCCCCCGCCAGCACATGCGCCTTGTCCCATTCCAGCGTCTCGACATAGTCGAAGATGGTGACCGACAGAACCTTGGTCCGCCCCGGAATGCCGCCGCCGATCATCAAGACGACGCCGAATTCGCCGACCGTATGGGCAAAGCCCAGGATCGCCCCGGTGATCAGCCCCGGCGCCGCCTGCGGCAGCGCGACGGTGAAGAACGCATCGAGCGGCGAGGCCCGCAAGGTCGCCGCCACCTCCATCGGGCGCGGCCCCATCGCCACAAAGGCGTTGCGGATCGGGTTGACGACAAAGGGCAGCGAATAGATGACCGAGCCGACGACCAGCCCCGCGAAGGTGAAGGACAGCTTGAAGCCCAGAAGATCGGTCAAGGGCGAATTCGGCCCCATCGCGATCAGCAGATAAAAGCCCAGAACCGTCGGCGGCAGCACGATCGGCAGGGAGACAAGCGTGGCGACGATCTCTTTCCAAAGACCGCCGCCGCGCGAAAGCCACCAGGCAAGGGGGGTTCCCAGAGCCAGCAGCAGCACTGTCGTCACCGTCGCCAGTTTCAGCGTCAGCGCCAGTGTCGTCAGCATCGCCGCGTCGAACAGAATCCCCTCCGTCATCAGCCTTATTCGGTGACGTAACCGTATTTCCTGATGATTTCCAAGGCCTCCGGCGTCTTCAGGAAATCAAGATAGGCTTTCGCCGCCGCATCCTCGGCGCCGGTCTTCAGCAGCACCGCGTCTTGCTTGATCGGTTTGTAGAGATCTTGCGGCACCATCCAGCTGGACCCGCCCTCCTTGCCGATCACCTGCGAATAGGCGACGAAACCCACCGGCGCATTGCCCGTCGCGGCGAATTCGTAAGCCTGGCTGATGCTTTTGCCGGTGACCAGCTTCGGTTCCAGCGTCTCGTAGACGCCAAGCTTCTGCATCACCTCGATCGCGGCGGCGCCATAGGGGGCGGATTTCGGATCGGCGATCGCCACATGTTCGAGATCGGTTTTCAGCACCGCGCCCTTGTCATCGACCCGGGCCGGATCGGCCGACCACAGCACCAGCTTGCCCACCGCATAGGTGAAATCGCTGCCCGGGACGGCGTATCCCTCTTCGACCGCCTTTTTCGGGCGCGACGCATCGGCCGAAAGAAAGACCTCGAACGGCGCCCCCTGGGTGATCTGGGTGTAGAACTGCCCCGAGGGGCCAAAGGCATAGGTGACGGTATGGCCGGTCTTTTCGGTGAAAAGGGCGCCGATTTCCTTGGCCGGTTCGGTGAAGTTCGCGGCGACGGCGGCGATCACCTCGCCCGCGGCGGCGGGCAGGGCAAGCCCCATCACGAGGGCAAGCGCGGTCGCACCTGCGCGCAGGGTCTGCGGGAACTGGGTCATGTCGGTGTCCTTTCGTTCAACGGGAGAAGCGGGTTCAGGGCATCGCCAGGATGACATGGCTGGCCTTGAACAGCGCGGTGGCGGGCACGCCGGGGGCGAGGCCCAGCGCATCGGCGCTGGTATGGGTGATGACGGCGGTGATCGATTTGCAATTGCCCAGATCCAGGATGATCTCGGTGTTCACCGGGCCGTCGGTGCGGGCGGCGACGATGCCGGTCAGCCGGTTGCAGGCGGAAATCCGGCCCGGATCGCCGCCCGCGGCCAGCATCACGAAACTGGCCTTGATCAGCGCGAAGACCTCGACCCCCGGGGCCAGGCCCATTTCGGTGGCCGAGCGTTCGGTGATCACCGCGGTCAGGCTGTGGCCATCGGTCAGCGCCAGTTCCACCTCGGCATTGACCGCGCCAAGGGTGACGCGGGTGACGGTGCAGCGCAGGGTGTTGCGGTTCGAAGTGCGCATCGTCAGACTCCACAAGGTGTTGAGGGCTTTTTCCGGCGCGCTGACGCCGCCTTCGAGCACGCCCAGCGCCTTGGTCAGCGCGCCTTCCAGCAGACCGAACCCGGCAATCAGCGCCTGCCCCGCCTCGGTCACGCGGGCATTGCCGCCGGTGCGGCCCCCGGGCGCGGCCTCGACCAGCGGCTGTTCGAACAGGTTGTTCAGCGTGCCGACCGCATCCCAGGCGGTCTTGTAGGACAGGCCCACTTCGCGCGCGGCACCGGCGATGGTGCCGTGACGGGCGATCGCTTCCAGCAGCCGGATCCGGTCGCCGCCCACCCGCGGCGCCCCCGCGCGTTGCAGGCTCAGGGCGGCGATGAGGGGCTGTTCGTTCATGGCAGGGTCCGAAGGTGGATCGTTATATAGACCCGACTAATAGCGATGGTTTTTCCGGAAGGGCAGAGGCTTGTCGGACATGCGCGGCGGCGTTATCACCCGCGGCCTCATATCCCGTGCCAAGTGATGCGAAAACGGGCTGATTTCGGAACATTGCCCATGAATTGGGCGCCGCGCGAACGGATTTGCCGATTTCGGCGCGGATCATGAGTCGGCAAGACGCAAGCCGCAGTGGCCCCCGGGGCCGGTTTGCGCCACAATGGCGGCAACGAAACGGGAGGCGGCGATGACGGACGGTGTGCGCGGGGCGCTGGTGCTGGAACGGACGGGCGCGCGGATGGGGGCGGAGCGGGTGGCGCTGCTGGCGGCGATCGGGCGCACGGGCTCGATATCGGCGGCGGCGCGCGAGGTCGGGCTGTCCTACAAGGCGGCCTGGGACGGGGTGCAGGCGATGAACAACCTGCTGGCGGCGCCGGTCGTCACGGCGGCGCCGGGCGGCAAGGCGGGGGGCGGCGCGGTGCTGACCCCTGCCGGCGAAAAGCTGATCGCCGCCTATGGCGCGATCGAGGCGGGCGTGGCCAAGCTTTTGAGCAGCTTCGAGAAAAGCCTGAACCTTGATCCGGCCGAGGTGCTGCGGGGTCTGTCCTTGCGGACCTCGGCGCGCAATGCCTGGGCCTGCAAGGTCTGGTCGGTGGCGGCCGATGACGTGGCGGCGCAGGTGCGGATGCGGCTGGGCGAGGGGCAGGATCTGACGGCGGTGATCACCGCGCGCTCGGCGGCCGAGATGCGGCTGGCGCCGGGATCCGAGGTGCTGGCGCTGGTGAAGTCGAACTTCGTCCTGCTGGCGGGGGCGGGCGTGCCGGAACGGCTTTCGGTGCGCAACCGGCTGCGCGGCCGGGTGATCGAGCGGATCGACGCCCCCCTCTCAAGCGAGGTGACGCTGGATCTGGGCGGCGGCAAGACGATCACCGCCACGATCACCCGCGACAGCGCCGAGATGCTGGATCTGCATCCCGGCGTGGAGACGACTGCCCTGATCAAGTCGAGCCATGTGATCCTGGCCCTGCCCTGAGAGCAGGGCCGGGGCTTACGCGACGCGGCGGAAGCGCAGGAAGGTCATCAGGCCGAAGGGCGGCAGGCGGGTTTCCTCGACCAGTTTCAGCCGCGGCTCGGACATCACCTCGGCGCGGGCGAAATCGGAATGCCAGCCGAGCGCATCGGCCATCGGCGCGGCCAGTTTCGCGGCGACGCCCCAGCCGCCCTTTTCGCGGGCGAAATGGTTGGTGATCAGCACCGTGCCGCCGACGCGGCAGACCCGCGCCATTTCCGCCATCACCCGGCGCGGCTCGGGCACCACCGACATGATGTGCAGCGCGACGACGTGATCGAAGCTTTCGTCGTCAAAGGCCAGCTCGCGCGCATCCATGATATGCAGCCCGGCGACATTGCGCAGCCCCTGCGCCTCGGCCCGGGCCTGCGCCTTGGCCAGCATGTCGGGCGACAGGTCGATGCCGGTCACCGCCACCTTCGAGGGTTCATAAAGATCCAGCGCAAGGCCGGTGCCGATCCCCACCTCCAGCACCGCGCCGCCGGTCGCGTTCACCTCGCGCACGGCATGATGGCGCCCGGCATGGGTGATCTTGCCGAAAGTCTTGTCGTAGATCGGCGCCCAGCGCTTGTAGCTGCGGGCAATCGCTTCCGTATGCATTGCGAGACCTTCCCCCGAACCTCTGTGATCGAATCACTTTCGCCTGCACCCTGTTGCAGCGCCGGGAAAACATCAAGAATTTTGTCGCTTTTGCCGTTCAAGAAGTCGTTTTTGATCGGCCGCTCAATTAACAATCACGCCCAGGCCTCCACCACCTGCCCGACAATTCCCAGCGCGCGGGCGCAGTCTTCGCGCGCCATCGGCCGGTTCCAGAAAAAGCCCTGCCCGACCGCGAAGCCGAAATCGCGCATCAGCGCCGCGGTTTCCGCGGTCTCCACCCCCTCGACCACGGTGCCCAGCCCCAGCGTCCCGGCGAGAGCCTGCAGCGATTTCAGGATCGCCCGGTAGCCGGGGCCGGTGTCGAGCCCGGCGACGAAGCTTTTGTCGATCTTGAGTTTGTGCACCGGATGCCGGGCCAGACAGGTGAGCGAGGCATAGCCGGTGCCGAAATCGTCCAGCACCAGCGCCACCCCGGTCGCGGTCAGCGCCTCGAAGACTTCGGTGCTGTGGGTGGCGGGGTCGATCACGATATTCTCGGTGATCTCGATGTCGAGCAGCCGCGGCGGCAGGCCGCTTTCGGCCAGGGCCCGGGTGATCGCCGCGGGCAGGATGTCGCGGTCGAACTGGCGCGGGAAGACGTTCACCGCCACCGTCAGCGGCGTCTTGCGGTGCCGGTTCCAGATCGCGACCTGGGTGCAGGCCTCGCGCAGGACCCAGTCCCCCACCGCCAGCGACAGCTCCGACGCGCTGAGCACCTCCATGAAGGCGCCCGGCAGAAGCAGCCCCCATTCCGGGTGATGCCAGCGCAACAGCGCCTCCAGCGCCACGATCTCGCCGCTGATCAGATCGACCTGCGGCTGGTAGAACAGCTCGAATTCGCGCCGTTCGACCGCGGCGCGCAGATCGCGCAACAGCCGGTGCCGATGCTCGACCCGGCTGCGCAGGCTTTCGTCATAGCCGGTGGGACGGTTGAACGCCGCCTTTGACGCCGCCAGCGCCAGCGCCGCATTGGCGATCAGCTCGCCCGCATGGGCGCCATGTTCGGGCGCGCAGGCATGGCCGATGCCGAATTCCAGATGCAGGGGCTGGCCGCCGATCTCGAACGGGGCCCGCAGCGCCGCCATCACCCGCGCCAGCTGCGGCCCGGGCATCGCCGCCCCCGTCTCCTGCACCATCAGGAACACGAACCCATCCTCGCCCGAGCGATAAAGCTGCATCGCCTCGGTTTCGAGCCGTTCAAGCCGGTCGGCGCAGGCCCGCATCAGCGCGTCGTGATGGGCGGGATCGACGGCGGCGCGGTTGCCCGCGAAAGGGTCGATCTCGGCAAACAGCAGGCAGACCTGCGGCTGCGTCGGATCGGCACCGGTCAGCATCGCATCCAGATCGCGGCGCAGCGCGCGGCGGTCCGGCAGCCCGGTCAGCGGATCCTCGCCCGTCTCGCGGCCCCCGCCCCCGCCGCGGCTTGGCCGTTCAAGCGGATGCACGAAGGCGAAGACCCGTCCGGTATCGGCGTCGCGTTTCAGCATGACATGCAGGGCGATCTCGCTGCCGTCGCGGCGCCGCCCCCGCACCGCGCGCATCCGCCCGATCGCCAGCGGCGCCTTGCCCGCGGCGAAGGCGCGACGCAATCGCGCATGGACAGCGGCCTGCGGTTCAGGGATCAGAACTTCCAGAAGCTGGCCCAGCAGCGCCTCCGGGACATAGCCGAAGAGCGCCGCGGCCGCAGCGTTCAGATAATCGATGCGACCCTGCGCATCGATTGCGACGACGCCATCTTCCGGCGCCCCGCGGGTGGGCCAGGAATAGTCCATTCTGGAGTCCGCTGCATGGTGACGGGGAGGGGCCGCCACACGTCTAAGCTGTGCACTGCTTCGTTCAGTTCCGCAAGCACGAGATTGTGTCGGTCCATAAGACGGACTGTCGCAGGTCACGCGGTCAAAAGGGCGAAAGCCTCTGGCCAGCGACGGCCCGCCACGCTAAAGGGCTGCAGTTGCGGCAAGCGGGCAAGGGTCATGGCGCGTCATCTCATCACCTCGGCGATTCCCTATATCAACGGCATCAAGCATCTGGGCAACCTTGTGGGCAGCCAGCTGCCGGCCGATCTTTACGCGCGCTATCTGCGCGGACGCGGCCATGAGGTGATGTTCATCTGCGCCACGGACGAACACGGCACCCCCGCGGAACTGGCCGCGGCCAAGGCGGGCAAGCCCGTCGCCGACTATTGCGCGGAAATGCATGACGTGCAGGCGGCGATCGCGGGCGGCTTCCGGCTGAGCTTCGATCACTTCGGCCGGTCTTCGAGCCCGCAGAACCGCGCCCTGACCCAGCATTTCGCCAAGGCGCTGGCCGATCAGGGGCTGATCCGCGAAGTCACCGAAAAACAGATGTATTCGGTGACCGACGGCCGCTTCCTGCCCGACCGCTACATCGAGGGCACCTGCCCGAATTGCGGTTTCGAAAGCGCCCGCGGCGATCAATGCGACAATTGCACCAAGCAGCTTGACCCGGTCGATCTGATCAATCCGCGCTCGGTGATCTCGGGCTCGACCGATCTGGAAATGCGCGAGACGAAGCATCTGTTCCTGCGCCAATCGGCGATGAAGGACAAGCTGGCCGCCTGGATCGACAGCAAGACCGACTGGCCGGTGCTCTCGACCTCGATCGCGAAGAAATGGCTGTTCGATGGCGAGGGGCTGCAGGACCGCGGCATCACCCGCGATCTGAGCTGGGGCGTTCCCGCGCAATTCGACGGCGCCCCCTGGGCGGGGATGGAGGGCAAGGTCTTCTATGTCTGGTTCGATGCGCCGATCGAATATATCGCGGGCACGCAGGAATGGGCCGAGAAGACCGGCGGCGACTGGGCGCGCTGGTGGCGGCTTGATCAGGGCGCGGAAGACGTGACCTATACCCAGTTCATGGGCAAGGACAACGTGCCCTTCCACACGCTGTCCTTCCCCTCGACCATCCTTGGCTCGGCCGAGCCGTGGAAGCTGGTCGATTACATCAAGTCCTTCAACTATCTGAACTATGACGGCGGCCAGTTCTCCACCTCGCGCGGGCGCGGCGTCTTCATGGATCAGGCGCTTGGCATCCTGCCGTCCGATTACTGGCGCTGGTGGCTGCTCAGCCACGCGCCCGAAAGTGCGGATGCCGAATTCACCTGGGAGAATTTCCAGGCCTCGGTGAACAAGGATCTGGCCGATGTTCTGGGCAACCTTGTCAGCCGGGTGACGAAGTTCTGCAATTCGAAATTCGGCACGGAAATGCCCGCGACGGTGGTGCTGACCGAACGGGAAACCGCGCTGATGGCGCAATTCCGCGACGGGCTGGCGGCTTATGAAAAGGCGATGGACGAGATCCACGTCCGCCGCGCCGCCGAGGAGCTGCGCGCGCTTTGGGTGCTGGGCAACGAATATCTGCAGGCCGCCGCGCCCTGGAGCGTGGTGAAGACTGACGAGGCCGCCGCGCGGGGCATCATCGCCTTCGCGCTCAACCTGATCCGGCTTTATGCCGTGCTCTCGCGTCCCTTCATTCCGGATGCGGCGCAGGCGATCATGACGGCGCTGAACTGCGACGACTGGACTTGGCCCGAAGATCTGGATGCGGCCATCCGCAGCCTGCCCGAAGGTCATGCCTTTGCGGTGCCCGAAAACCTGTTCCGCAAGATCACCGACGAAGAGCGCGAAGACTGGGCGAAACGCTTCGCCGGCCGGCGGGAGTAAGGCGAAGCCGGTCGCCGCGCCGAGGGGCCGGAAGGTCTTTGACCGGCCCACCCGGATCTTTTGATCACGCTGCAGGCGCGGCCCCGGCATCCCCTTTCGACAGGAATTCGCTCAGCGCCGGATTGTCCTCGGCGGGGCCGACCGGCACCGGGGCGGGGGTGCTGCGGATGCGGTTGTAATGAAACTCCCGCGCGCCGAAGTAAAAGCCGACGATGGCGCCCAGAAGCCACCAGAGCGGCTCTGGCACCGCATTCAGCCCGACCATCCGCGTCTCGAACCCCGTCGGGTCGATCATCGCATAGACGAAAAGACCGAGCGTGCCGAGCGCCAGCATCGGCCGCGGCAGCCGGTTCAACCCGTTGACGAACCGGTCGAACAGCCCCGGCCTTGCATGTTGGAACTCGGCCCCGTGTTCCGCAAGCGCCGCCTGCCAGGCCGCGGCGGCGGCCTCCATCTTCTTTGTCGCATTCGGCGTGAAGACCTCGGCCACCGAAGTGACCGCCGTGCCGATCGCCCCCGTCGCCGCGGGCGAGCCCAGGATCGTCCCGATCAGCCCCATGCCGCCACCCGTGCCCGATGCTGCGCCGCGCTCAGATGGAAGCGGGGCGAGATGAAGGCCTCGGCACGCAGGATCCAGCCGCCCTTGCCGCCCGCCCGCGTCGTCGCATATTTCCGGCTCGCCGGGCGGCGATCCGCCAGATCGTAGTAGTAATTCCGCCGCGCGATCCCGTAGGCATCGACGAAAAGCTGCGGATCCCGCGCCGCCGCCGCCTGCGCCGCCGCGATCGTCTGCGGCCCCAGCACGCCATCGACGGCGACCGGATGGCCCATCCGGCCCAACAGCTCCTGCAGAATGCGGATCGCATGCGCCCCGGCATTCACCTGCATGTCGAAAACCGGGGCCTGCACCACCGCGGGCAGCTGATCCAGTTTCGGCGCCTTGAAATACTGGCTGACATAGATCTCGGCCGCCTGATCGGGGGAAACAAGCCGCAGGTCGCGCGCGCTCACCACCCCGTCGCGGTTCAGATCAAGGCCCAGCCGCCGCAAGGTGCCCAGCGTCACCCCGTAATTCGTCGCCCCCCCGGGGTCGGAGGGGTCGTTCACATAGCCCCCCTCGCGGGCGACGATTTCCTTGGCAATCTCGTAGACAGATCTCATCCGATCCCCCTTGGCTGAGTGCAAAGGGTGGCGAAATCAGGTTAACGATCCGAAACCGGAGCGCTCAGCCCTCGGGCTGGGCCGGATCGCGGTAGACGCCCTGTTCCTTCAGCGCCTCGGTGACTTCCTTGGGCATGTAGTTTTCGTCATGCTTGGCCAGGATTTCGCGGGCGACAAAGGTGCCCTCGACCATCTCGCCGGTGCCGACCATCCCCTTGCCCTCGCCAAAGAGGTCGGGCAGCACGCCGGTGAAGGTGACCGGGACCGAGGCGCCGCCATCAGTGACCTTGAAGGTGATCTCCTCGCCCTGCCCGCGCACCAGCGTGCCCGCTTCGACCAGACCGCCCAGCCGGAACACCTCGCCCGCGGCGGGCGGTTCGGCGACGATCTGCGAGGGGGCGCGGAAGAAGTTGATGCCGTCGCGCATGCCGTAGCCGATCAGCGCGGTCGAGAGCACAAGCGCCCCGCCCGCCACCAGCAGAATCTGGATGCGCCGCGTTTTCTTCAGGTTTCTCATCGTCCTGCCCCTGCGTTACGGGAAGACCGGGGCCAGCATCAGCCCCAGGGTTTCGGGCAGGCCCAGCATCAGGTTGGCGTTCTGGATCGCCTGCCCCGAAGAGCCCTTGGTGAGGTTGTCGAGCGCCACGGTCACCACCGCGCGGCCCGGCAGCCGGTCGCCGATCACGCCCAGATGCACGAAGTTCGACCCGGCGACCGAACGCGTCGAGGCCAGCTGACCAAAGGGCAGCACCTCCAGGAAAACCTCGTTTTCATAGCGGCTGGCCAGCGCGGCATGGATGTCTTCGGGGGTGCCGCGGACATAGACGGTCGCCAGAATCCCGCGGTTGAAGGGCATCAGATGCGGCGTGAACTGCACCCGCACCGGCCGCCCCGCCACCTTGGAGAATTCCTGATCGAATTCGCCCAGATGCCGATGCTTGCCGCCCGCCGAATAGGGCATGGTGCCGCCCGCAAGTTCCGCATGCAAAAGGTTTTCCTTCAGCGAGCGTCCGGCCCCCGACACCCCTGCCTTCAGGTCGATGACGATTTCATCCAGATCGATCACACCCGCCTCGATCAGCGGGCGGATCGCATATTGCCCCGCCGCGGCATTGCAGCCGGTGCCCGCGCAAAGCCGCGCCGTTTTCAGCTCTTCGCGGTAGAATTCGGTCAGGCCATAGACCGCCTCGGCCTGCAGATCCATCGCCGCATGCGGCTTGCCATACCATTTTTCATATTCGGCCGCGTCGCGCAGCCGGAAATCGGCAGAGAGATCCACCACCTTCAGATCCCGCGGCAATTCGGCGATGACCGCCTGGCTGGTCGCATGCGGCAGCGCGCAAAAGGCCAGATCGATGCCGGAAAAGTCGATCTCCTCGATCTTCACCAGATCGGGCAGCCCGATGTGACGCAGATGCGGAAAGACCTCGCCCATGCGCATCCCGGCCTTTCGGTCGCCCGAGAGCGCCGTGATCTCCATCTCGGGATGGGTCGCAATGATGCGGGCAAGCTCGGCGCCGGTATAGCCCGAAGCCCCGAGGATGGCGATTTTCTGGGTCATTTTCGTCTCCGCAATTGTCGCCCCGTCCTGCCTCAGGCTAAGGTGCCACGCAAGCAAAGTTTGCGCGAGGGTTTCATGGCGAAGGCGTGGCATTACGCATGGGCGGGCAAGAGCGAAGGCCCGGTGGACGAATTGGTGATCCGCGATCTGATCCGGGCCGGACGGGTCAAGGCCGACACGCTGGTCTGGTCCGGCGGGATGGCGAATTGGGAACGGGCAGACCGGCATTTCGCCTTTGCACCCCAGCCCTTTGCCCCGGCAGCGCCGCCGCCGGCCGGACCGCCCGCGATGCCGGGCGCCGCCGCCTTTGGCGGGACGGGCTATCCGGGCGCAGCCTATCCGGGGGCCGGATCCTATGGCGCAGCCGCTTCGGGTGCCGCCCCCGCGCGCAGCTTCCCCGAGGCGATCAAGGTCTGCTTCCAGAATTATGTCACCTTCCGGGGCCGGGCAAGCCGCTCGGAATATTGGTGGTTTTTCCTGTTCTGCCTGCTTTTGGGCTTTGTCGGCGGTTTTCTGGAAGCGGTGATGGGCCGCGACGGCGCGGCGCTGAGCGGCCTGGTCTCGCTGGCGACCTTTCTGCCCTCGCTCTCGGTGACGGTGCGGCGACTGCATGACACCGACCGCTCGGGCTGGTGGGTCGGCGGATTCTATCTGGCGTTCATCCCGGTCGGCCTTCTCATCGGCCTTCTTGCCGCCGCAGCTCAGGCGAACGGAAGCCCGCCGGATGCGACGGCGCTTGGCCTTTTCGGGATCCTGTTCCTGCTGATGATGGGCTACAGCATCACGATGCTGGTGTTCATGTGTTCGCGCGGCACGCCGGGGCCGAACCGCTTCGGCTGAGCCTCAGGCGGCCTCGAAGCTGATGCGGTGGCGCAGGAACTGCGTCGCATGCATCGAAACCGAGGCCGCATCGCCGGTGGTGATGAATTTCGACACCGTGCCCGGGCCCAGGAATTCGGGCTTGCGGGTCAGATAGTCGGCCAGGCTTTCGGCCACCAGATTGGCCTGGCTGTAAACCTTGACCTGCGGCCCCAGGGCCTCCTGAAAGGTCTTTTGCATCAAGGGGTAATGGGTACAGCCCAGGATCGCCGCCTCGGGGTGCGGCATCCGGCGCTTGAGCGCCTCGACATGCGAGCGCACCAGCGCCTCGGCCAGAATCTCGTCCCCCGCCTCGATCGCATCGACGACGCCGCCGCAGGGCTGCGCCTCGACATCGACCCCGATGGCGCGATAGGCGAGTTCGCGCTGGAACGCCCGGCTGGCAACCGTCGCGGGCGTCGCGAACAGCGCCACATGTTTCACCGCCACTTCACGCGGCGGGCTGTTGTCGCCCCATTGCCGTTCCGTCAGCGCCTCGATCAGCGGCACGAAGACGCCCAGAACCCGCTTGTCCTTCGGGATCCAATGTTCCTGCATCCTTTTCAGCGCCGCGGCGGAGGCCGTGTTGCAGGCCAGAATCACCAGATCGCAGCCCTCGTCCCACAGCCGTTGGACGCCGCGGCAGGTCAGGTTGTAGATGTCGTCGGGGGTGCGCACGCCGTAGGGCGCATGGGCATTGTCGCCATAATAGACAAAGGCCACCTCGGGCAGCCGCTTCGAGACCGCCTCATAGACCGTCAGACCGCCCAGACCACTGTCGAAAACACCAACTGCCATGCCTGCCTCTCCACCCTTTGCGCCTGAACCGCGCTTTCCATGGTTCTAAGCCTCTCGGGCGCGGAAATAAACGCCTATTGCGCGAGTGGGCCGGGCCGCCGCCTCTGCGTGGATGCACAAAAGTCGCTGCGACAACAAAGTTTACGCGCTAACAGCGAATTTGACCGAAAGCCATTTGTGAAGAGACCGCGTTTTAGGTATGCAGCCGATGCAGAACAGGTATGAACAGGTGACGTCGTGAACGGCATGGACTGGGACAAGTTGCGCATCTTCCACGCGGTGGCGGATGCCGGGTCGTTGACCCATGCGGGCGATGCGCTGCACCTGTCGCAATCGGCCGTCAGCCGGCAGATCCGGGCGCTGGAAGAATCGCTGGGCACCACCCTCTTTCACCGTCACGCCCGCGGCCTGATCCTGACCGAACAGGGCGAACTGCTGTTCGACGCCACCTCGACGATGGCGAAAAAGCTCGATGCCGCCGCCGCGCGCATCCGCGACAGCGAGGAAGAGGTCTTCGGCGAGCTGAAGGTGACGACCACGGTCGGTTTCGGCACGATGTGGCTGGCGCCGCGGCTGGTGAAACTTTACGACCGCTATCCCGATCTGAAGATCGACCTTTTGCTGGAAGAACGGGTGCTGGACCTGCCGATGCGCGAGGCCGATGTGGCGATCCGGATGAAGGAACCGGCCCAGGCCGACCTGATCCGCAAGCGGCTGATCAACATCCGCATGCGGCTTTACGCGACGCCCGAATACATCGCCCGCGCCGGACGGCCCGAGCGGATCGAGGACATGGCGAAACACCGGCTGATCTGCCAGAACCCCGCCACGCCGCAGGTGCAGGCGGGCGCCCAGCTGACCCAAAGCGTGATGGCGCATGGCGTGCCGTCCACCTTGATGGTGAACAATTATTTCGGCGTGCTGCAGGGCGTCTTGAACCATATCGGCGTCGGCGTGCTGCCCGATTACCTGACCGCCGATTTCCCCTATCTGGAACGTGTCCTGCCCGCGGTCGAGTCGGTCGAAGTGCCCGTTTTCCTTGCCTATCCCGAGGAGTTGCGCTCCTCGCGCCGGGTCAATGCCTTCCGCGATTTCGTGCAGGAAGAGATCCTTGCCTATCGCCGCGCCCAGACCGGCGACGCCGCCGTCGACTGATCCCGGGGCAGACGCAACCGGCAAGCGAAATCAGACATTCGCGCAACGCATAGCTGCCATGCTGCACTCGCAGCATGATTCTCCTTGAACCGTTCTTATTCTGCCCATAAATCGGGCTTCGAAGGCGATGAGTTGCGGAAACGCGCATCACCTTCTACCTCCCTGTTGGACTAAGGCCGAGCTTGTCTCGGCCCTTTTTTTATCTTCGGGTAAAAGCGGCGTTTTCCGACCGCTCCGCGTCGTTTTGCACCGCTCTCGCGCTCTGGCTGTATCGCCTTGCGACGGCCGCGGCAAAATCCGCCCCCGCAGCGCGCAGGCCCCTTCCCCGACCGGCCCCGATGTTCTAAGGGAAGCCAAAGCCGATGCCGGAGGAGCCGATGACCGAGCCGCAGATCACCCCCGACCTGATTGCCGCCCATGGGCTGAAACCGGATGAGTATCAGCGCATCCTCGAGATCATCGGCCGGGAACCGAGCTTTACCGAGCTGGGCATCTTCTCGGCGATGTGGAACGAGCATTGTTCCTACAAATCGTCCAAGGTCTGGCTGCGCACGCTGCACACCACCGGCCCGCAGGTGATCTGCGGCCCCGGCGAGAACGCGGGCGTCGTCGATATCGGCGACGGGCAGGCGATCATCTTCAAGATGGAAAGCCACAACCACCCCAGCTACATCGAACCGCATCAGGGCGCGGCGACGGGCGTCGGCGGCATTTTGCGTGACGTCTTCACCATGGGCGCCCGGCCGATCGCGGCGATGGACAGCCTGTCCTTCGGCGTGCCCTCCCACCCGAAAACCCCGCATCTGGTCAAGGGTGTGGTCGAGGGCGTGGGCTCTTACGGCAACTGCTTTGGCGTGCCGAATGTCGGCGGCGAAGTGCGCTTCCACAAAAGCTACAACGGCAACTGTCTGGTGAACGCCTTTGCCGCGGGCCTCGCGCAGACCGACAACATCTTTTACTGCGCCGCTTCGGGCGTCGGCATGCCGGTGGTCTACCTTGGCGCCAAGACCGGCCGCGACGGCGTCGGCGGGGCCACCATGGCTTCGGCCGAATTCGACGACACGATCGAAGAAAAACGCCCGACCGTGCAAGTCGGCGACCCCTTCACCGAGAAATGCCTGATGGAAGCCTGCATGGAGCTGATGCAGACCGATGCGGTGATCTCGATTCAGGACATGGGCGCCGCGGGCCTGACCTGTTCGGCGGTGGAGATGGGCGACAAGGGCGGGCTTGGCATCAAGCTGAACCTTGACGCCGTGCCGCAGCGCGAAAAGAACATGACCGCCTACGAGATGATGCTGTCCGAGTCTCAGGAACGCATGCTCATGGTGCTCAAGCCCGAGAAAGAGGCCGAGGCACGGGCGATCTTTGAAAAATGGGATCTGGATTTCGCCATCGTCGGCGAGACGATCGCCGAGGACCGCTTCCTGATCCTGCATGGCAATGAGGTGAAGGCCGATCTGCCGCTGTCGAAACTCTCCTCGGCGGCGCCGGAATACAATCGTCCCTGGGTGGAAACGCCCGCCGCCGCGCCGCTGGGCGCGCTGCCGGAGATCACCCCGATTGCCGCGCTGAAGGCGCTGATCGGCTCGCCGAACTATGCCGCGAAGAACTGGGTCTTCGAGCAATATGACACCCAGGTGATGGGCGACACCGTGCGCCGTCCGGGTCTGGGCGCGGGCGTCGTGCGGATCCATGGCACCAACAAGGCGGTGGCCTTCACCAGCGACGTGACGCCCCGTTACGTGAAAGCCAACCCGTTCGAGGGCGGCAAGCAGGCGGTGGCGGAAGCCTATCGCAACCTCTCGGCCGTGGGCGCGCTGCCCTTGGCCACGACCGACAACCTGAACTTCGGCAACCCGGAAAAGCCCGAGATCATGGGCCAGTTCGTCGGCGCGATCAAAGGCATCGGCGAGGCCTGCCGGGCGCTCGACTTCCCGATCGTCTCGGGCAACGTCTCGCTTTACAACGAAACCGATGGGTCGGGCATCCTGCCGACGCCGACGATCGGCGCCGTGGGCCTGTTGAAATCGCTCGATGATCTGATCGGCGGGCTGCCGGAAGCGGGCGATATCGCGCTGGTGATCGGCGTGACGCATGGCCATCTGGGGCAATCGGCGCTGGCCGCCGAGGCCTTCGGGATCGAGGCGGGCGATGCGCCGCCGGTCGATCTGGCCGATGAACGCAAGCATGGCGAATTCATCCGCGCCAATGGCCGGGTGCTGAAAGCCGCCGCCGATCTGACCGATGGCGGTCTGGCGCTGGCGGCGTTTGAGCTGGCCGAGGCCGCCGGGATCGGCGTGCAGCTGGACAGCGGCGACATCGCCCAGCTGTTCGGCGAGGATCAGGCCCGCTACCTTGTCGCCTGCGACGAGGCCGGGGCCGAGGCGCTGGAAGCTGCGGCGCAGGCCGCGGGCGTTCCGCTCGACCGGGTCGGCATCTTCGGCGGCGCGACAGTCGCCCTTGGCGCCGACACCGCGCCGCTGGCAGAGCTCAGCACGCTTTACCGCACCGCCTTCGCCGCCGCCGTCGAAGGCTGAAAACGCAAGCTCCGGGGCGGGCAGAAGCGCCCCCCCGAGCTCGGCGACACTTGCCCCCGTCCTGACCCCCGTCCTCGCCGCGGCCCCTGCCCGCTGCGTCACTTGGCACACGCAACCGGTGCTTGGCTCTTGTCGCCTCTGCCCCCGCGGCCTAGATTGATCCCAGAACAAGGAGTTGCCCATGCCGATGGAAGCCAGTGACATCGAAGCCCTGATCCGCGCCGGGTTTCCCGATGCAAAGATCACCATCACCGACCTTGCCGGGGACGGCAACCACTGGGGGGCCGAAGTGATCGATGCCTCGTTCAAGGGGCTGAACCGGGTGCAGCAGCAACGCGCCGTCTTCGCCACGCTGAAAGGCGCGATGGACGGGCCGAATGCGCCGCTGCACGCCCTTGCCCTGACCACCAAGGCCGAATGAGCCGCGGTTCACGTTTCGCAGAAAGGACCCTCCCATGACCGCACTCGACCAGATCAAGGCCGATATCGCCGGAAACGATGTCATCCTTTACATGAAGGGCACGAAGGAAATGCCGCAATGCGGGTTTTCCAGCCGCGTCGCGGGCGTGCTGAACTACCTGGGCGTGACCTACAAGGACGTCAACGTGCTGGCCGATGCCGAGGTGCGCCAGGGCATCAAGGATTATTCCGACTGGCCGACGATCCCGCAGCTTTACGTCAAGGGCGACTTCGTCGGCGGCTGCGACATCGTCACCGAAATGATGCTCTCGGGCGAACTCGACAAGCTCTTCGACGACAAGGGCATCGCCTATGACAAGGGCCGCGCCGACCAGATCCGCGCCGCCAACGCCTGAGGCTTCGCCCGAAGCGATCCCGAAAGCCCCGCCTCGGCGGGGCTTTTCCGTTTTCGGAACTTTCAGAGTCTTGCGAAGAACGGGTCGATGTCCCAATAGGCCAGCAGATGGTCGGCCCGGTCGCAGGCCATGCCCAGAAGCTGCATCGCATGCACATCCATGCTGACCAGCGCCGCCAGCCGATAGCCCTGCATCGCCGCCTCGCGCGCGGGGCTGCCTTCCGCGAAAGAGCTTTCGATCGCCGAGGCCGCCGAGACCAGCGTGAACCCCAGTTCCAGCGGCGGTTCCTCCGGCCAGCGATCGACCATGTCCCGCACCAGACCGCGCCAGGAGTCATCCGCCCGCAGCAGCCGCTCGATGGCAAACGCCACCCGTTCCTCGATTCGCAACGCCATCATCGTCATGATCACCTCAAATGCCGTCAGAATGCGCAAAACGGCTCTTGCCGCAACGATTTCCCGCCGGTTTGGCGAAGTTTCCGCACGTCAGAGTAAATCGGCGCCGAAATCTGCGCCTTTGCCGGTCATTGAAGCCCGGGGCGGCAGCCGCTAGCCTGCGGGAACGCAACCACGGGCCCGCCATGACCGATCCTCATCTTCGCAATCCCGGCTTCCCCCTCGACCGCAGCTGGTTCGAGGAGATCGCCGTCAACACCCCCGCCGCCGAGGCCCGCGCCGCGCAGCTGGTGGCCAGCCGGTCGCCGAAGAAGCAATGGCAGGCCGCCTGGCTGGTGAATGCGATCCGCTGCATGGATCTGACGACGCTGTCGGGCGACGATACCGAGGCGCGGGTGGCGCGGCTTTGCGCCAAGGCGCGGGCGCCGCTCGCCGATCACATCCTGGCCGGGCTGGGGCTGGAGGGGCTGACCACCGGCGCCGTCTGCGTCTATCCGACGATGGTGGCGGCGGCGGTCCGGGCCTTGCAAGGCACGGAAATTCCCGTGGCCTCGGTGGCGACGGGCTTTCCCGCCGGGCTGATGCCGCTGCCGCTGCGGCTGGCCGAGATCCGTTATGCCGTCGAACAGGGCGCGGCGGAAATCGACATCGTGATTTCGCGGGCGCTGGTGCTGCGGGCCGATTGGGCGCAACTCCATGACGAGATCGCCGCGATGCGCGAGGCCTGCGGCGCGGCGCATATGAAGGCGATCCTGGCGACGGGCGATCTGCAGACGCTGTCGAATGTCTACAAGGCCGCGATGGTGGCGATGCAGGCGGGGGCCGATTTCATCAAGACCTCGACCGGCAAGGAGGGGGTGAATGCCACCCTGCCGGTGTCGTTGGTGATGGCGCGCGCGCTGCGCGACTTTGGCGCGCGGACCGGGGTGAAGATCGGCTTCAAGCCCGCGGGCGGGATGAAGACCGCCAAGGACGCGCTGAATTGGCAGATCCTGATGAAGGAAGAGCTGGGCACCGATTGGCTCCGGCCCGATCTCTTCCGTCTGGGCGCCTCCTCGATGCTGGGCGATATCGAACGCCAGCTCGAAACCCATGTCACCGGCCGCTATGCCGCCAGCCACCGCCACGCGCTTGCCTGAGGGAAAGATGCCTTCCGTGAACGACATCCTGACGACGATGGATTATGGCCCCGCCCCCGAGGCCGCGGGCGAGGTGATGGGGTGGCTGCAGGCGCGCGGGCGCTTTGGCCATCTGATCGGCGGGGCGATGACCGCGCCCGGGCCGCAGCTTGCGGTGCATAACCCGGCCACCGACGAGCCCCTGGCCGAAGTCACCCGGGGGAGCGCGGCCGATGTGACCGCCGCCGTCGCCGCCGCAAGGGCCGCCGCCCCCGGCTGGACCGCGCTTTCGGGGCATGAGCGGGCGAAATGGCTTTATGCCCTTGCGCGCAACCTGCAGAAACGCGAAGCATTTCTTAGAATTCTGGAAGTTCTGGATACCGGAAAGCCGATCAGGGAATGCCGCGACATCGACCTGCCGCTGGCGATCCGCGAGGTCTACCACCACGCCGGCTGGGCCGAACTCTGCGCCGGGGAATTCCCCGGTCTGGAGCCGCTGGGCGTCGTCGGGGCGATCCTGCCGTCAGGCTGCCCGCTTCCGGGACTGCTCCGGACCCTCGCCCCGGCGCTGGCCGCGGGCAATACCGTGGTGGTGAAACCGGCCGAGGAAACGCCGCTGTCGGCCCTTGCCCTTGCCGAGATCTGCCTCGAGATCGGCCTGCCTGCGGGCGTTTTGAACATCGTCACCGGCGATGGCGCGACCGGCGCCGCCCTGGTCGCGGCCGAAGTCGACAAGATCGCCTTCACCGGCGCGACCGACATCGGCCGTGCGATCCGCAAGGCCACGGCGGGCTCGGGCAAGGCGCTGGGGCTGGAGCTGGGCGGCCAATCCCCCGTTCTCGTCTTTGCCGATGCCGATCTGGACGCGGCGGTCGAGGGCGTCGTGACCGCGGCCTGGACCGGTCAGGGCGAGAGCAGTGCGGGCGGGGCGCGGATCCTTGTCGCCGAAGCGGTGGCCGAGCGCTTCACCGCCCGGCTGACCGCCCGGATGGAGAAGCTGCGGCTGGGCGATCCGCTCGACAAGGGCACCGACATTGGCGCCCTCGTCTCGGCGGCGCAGCGCGACCGCGTCCTGGCGCTGCTGGCCCGCGGCGTCGCGGCCGGGGCACGGCTGCTGCAATCGTCCGCCCCCCTGCCCGCGCAGGGCAATTTCGTCGCCCCCGGGCTGTTGCTGGACGCGCAACCGACCAATCCCTGCGTGACCGAAGACGGCCTTGGCCCGATTGCGACACTGGCCAGCTTCCGCACGCCCGCCGAAGCGATCGCGCTGGCCAATGCCAGTCGGCAGGGACGTGCCGCCTCGGTCTGGTCGGAAAACATCACGCTGGCACAGGATGTTGCGGCGAAACTGGCGACCGGGACGGTCTGGATCAACAGCCACGGCACCGCCGATGCCGCCGCCCCCTCGGATGGCAAGCGCGAGAGCGGCCTTGGCCGCACCGGCGGGCGCGCGGCTCTGCGCGCCTTCCTGCGCCCCCCCGCGGCCGCGCCGCAGCCAGAGGCCCCCGCCCCGGATTTCAGCGCCGCCCCCTGCCCCGACCCCGCCCTGCCGCAGCCGATCGACCGCACGGCGAAGCTGTACATCGGCGGCGCGCAGAAACGTCCCGAGGGCGGGCACAGCTGGCGCGTCACCCATGCGGGCCGCGAGATCGGCCTTGCCCCCCTGGGCGGGCGCAAGGACATCCGCAACGCGGTCGAGGCCGCGCACAAGGCGTCGGGCTGGTCGAAGCTGACCGGCGCCGCCCGGGCGCAGGTGCTTTACTTCCTGGCCGAGAACCTGTCGCTTCGGGCGGCAGAGTTCGAGGCGCGTCTGGCCGAGAGCGGCGATGATCCCGCCGAAGTCGCGCAGACGATCCGGCTCGCCTTCCGCGCCGCCGCGCTGGCCGACAAGATCGCGGGCGCGGTGATCCAGACCAAGCCGCAGATGCTGACCCTGACCCGGCCCGAGCCCTGGGGCGTTCTGGGCATCGCCTGCGCCAACCGCCAACCGCTGCTCGGGCTGGCCGCGCTGGTGCTGCCCGCGATCGCGGCGGGCAACCGGGTGGTGGCGATCCCGGCGATGGCACAACCGCTTGTGGCGGCCGATTTCGCGCAGGTGCTCGATACCTCGGACGTGCGGGGCGGGGTGGTCAACCTGATCTCGGGCCCGCGCGAAGATCTGGCGCAGGTGCTGGCGGGCCACGACGACGTGGCCGCGCTTTGGTATGCGGGCACGCCCGAAGGCGCCGCGCGGGTGGAACGCGACAGCGCAGCCAACCTCAAGGCGACCTGGTGCCCGACGGCGCGCGACTGGGCGGCGCAGGATCTGCGGGAAACGCTCACGCAAGCCACGCAGACGAAAACCATCTGGGTGCCCTACGGCATCTGAACCCAAAAACCGCGCCCGGGACCCGGACGCGGTCTGCTTCATCTTGCGCGAAAGATCTCAAGGCCCTGCGGGCAGCGCCCGCCTTGATCACTTCTTCCCGGTCAGGTCGTCGAACATGCCGCGGGCCCTGTCGACGCCCGATTCGGCGCGGTCGGTCACATCCTCGATCGCATCGGCGACATCGCCCAGAACCGGATCGATCGCATTGCGGCGAAACTGGATCCACAGCGCCCGCACGGTCAGGATCGCCATCACCAGCAGCGTCAGGAAGACGATGTTGAACCACGGAACGATCGACACATCCGGCCCGTCCACGGGCTTGATCGAGACCGCATTCGGGAAGATCGAGAACAATTCGCTGCGCCAGCCGTAATAGGTCACGTCGACCCATTTCGGCGACTCGGCATTCGATTGCTGATTGGCCGCCTGCGTGGCCAGATTGGCGGTATCGAACTTGAAATAGGGCGGCCAGCCCCAGCCGGTGTCCTGGTTGCGATAGACCTTCGGTTTGCCTTCGGGCGTCACCGAAGAGATGAACTGCACGTCATAGCTCGTCTGCGTGCCGGATTTCACCTTCGGCCCCGACCAGAAGATGCTGGTCCAGCCGCTCAGATCCTGCCGTTCCTGATAGATGTTGACCACCCGCACGATCTCGTGCCGGGGCAGGGTATAGTGCAGCAAGCTGCCGCAGATCACCGCGATCAGCAGCCAGAAAGTCCATTTGACGTATCCCATGCTCACCTCTCAGTTGGCGAAAAAGACGAGTGCGCCCACGACCGCGAAAGGCAGCAGCATCACCAGACGCAACATGCGCTGCGGCAGGCTGCTTTCCCATGCGGCCATTCCGCTCTTTAGATAGGCGTCGAAATCCAACGCATCACCCGCGCCCTCGTTCCAGGCCGCCTCGAGGGCTTCACGTTTTCGCGACGCCATCGACAATCGCAACACCCAATACCCCGAAATCGCCATGACGGCGAGCAACACCAGCAATCTGCCAAATCCGACCATTTTTCGTCCCCGACCAGTCCGAACATGTGACAGGACCGCGGACAAGACACCACGTTCCCGAACAGCCCGACCCGTCCGGCATGCGCACTGCCTGCGCCCAAATGCGGACCGAGATCCGCTTCGACCCTTTGGTCAGGAAAACTCACAAATCCCTCAGCGACCAGATGCAGCGATGCCGCAGGGAGAAAATCCGCCTGAACGTTGCGCGATCCACACGACGGGAAAAGGGGGCGCTGCCCCCTCGGCTTTCGGCCTCACCCCCCGGATATTTGCACCAAGGTGATAGGCGCCCGTTATCTTGCCTCAAATATCCCGGGGGTGAATTTCGGCGCAGCCGAAAGAGGGGGCAGCGCCCCCTGCCCGGGCCGCCTCAATCGAGGCGGAACACCTTGTCACGCGCGGTTTCCCCCCGGATCAGGGTCAGCCGCGATTTCGCCACGCCGAGGCTTTTCGCCAGCAGTTTCACCACTGCCGCATTGGCCTTGCCGCCCTCGGGCACCACCGTCACATAGGCGCGCAGCCCATCCTCGGCCACGACGATCTCGTTGCGCGAGGCCTTGGGGGTCACGCGCAGCGCGATTTCGGCGCCCGGTTGCGCAAGATGGCTCAGATCCTCATTCATGCCCCCTTCTACCGCCCCCGCCCGGCCGGGCAAGTCCCGTCCTTGCAATCCGGAACGCGACCGCCGATATCTTTCTCAGACAGGAGATGCGCGATGGATATTCCCCCCGGCACCGTCAACCCCGCCCGGCGCGACGCCGCGGCCCTCACCTTCCTTGCCACCCGCCGCTCGCGGCCGCCGAAGCTGCTCGCCGCCCCGGCGCCCGACCGGGCCGCGCTGCGCGAGATCCTGACCATCGCCGCGCGGGTGCCCGATCACGGCAAGCTGGAGCCCTGGCGCTTTGTCGTTCTGGAAAAGCCCGCGCTGGAACGGCTGGCCGACGAAGCCGCGGTGTTCGCCGCCACCCATCTTCTGCCCGAGGAGGTGGCGGCCAAGGGCGTGTCGCAATTCGCGCAAAGCCCGCTCTGCGTCGCGCTGATCGCCGTGCCCCGGCCCACCGAAAAGGTGCCCGCGATCGAGCAGACCCTGTCGGTCGGCGCGGCGGGGATGCAGCTTCTCAATGCCGCGCTGGCGGCGGGCTGGGGGGCTTCCTGGCTGACCGGCTGGGTCGCGCATGATCTGCGCTTTGCCGCCCCGGCATTGGGTCTGGCCGAGGGCGAATGGGTCGCCGGGCTGATCCATATCGGCACCGAGACGGCGGTGCCGCCCGAACGTCCCCGCCCCGATCCCGACACTCTCATCACATGGGCAAGCGCATGATCTTTGACATCTTCCTGCGCGGCTGGGCCGATCTGGCCCGTCCCGGCGCGCTGAAAGTTCTTCTCAAGGGCATCGGCCTCGCCATCCTTCTGCTGCTCGTGGTCTGGTTCGGCCTTTTTGAACTGATCGGCTGGTTCGTCCCCGACACGATCACCCTGCCCTTCTTTGGCGAGATCGGCTGGATCGACCCGGCGCTGTCGATCGCCTCGGTGGGCGTGATGCTGATCGCCTCGGTCTTCCTGATGGTGCCGGTGGCCTCGATCTTCACCGGCTTCTTTCTGGACGAGGTCGCCGACCTGGTCGAGCGGCATCATTACCCCGGCCTGCCCCCCGTGCGCCGCCTGAGCCTGTCAGAGACGCTGGGCGACAGCCTGCGGTTTTTCGGCGTCGTGCTGGGGGCGAACCTTGTGGCGCTGATCGTCTATCTGTTCGTCGGGCCCCTGGCGCCCGTCGTTTTCTTCGCGCTGAACGGCTATCTGCTTGGGCGCGAATATTTCCAGATGGCGGCGGTGCGGCGCATGGGCCGGGCCGAGGCGAAGGCGCTTTATGCGGCCAACAAGGGCACGATCTGGGCCTCGGGCGCGCTGATGGCGCTGCCGCTGACGGTGCCGGTGCTGAACCTGGCCGTGCCGGTGGTGGGCGCTGCCGCCTTCACCCATCTGTTTCACCGGCTGGCGAGCCGCTGAGCCCGCCAGCCGAAAGGCTTACACCTGCTCGAGTTCGATCAGGCAGCCGTTGAAGTCCTTCGGATGCAGGAAGAGCACGGGCTTGCCATGCGCGCCGATCTTCGGCTCGCCGGTGCCCAGAACGCGGGCGCCCTCGGCCTTGAGCTTGTCGCGCGCGGCCAGGATATCCTCGACCTCGAAACACATGTGATGGATCCCGCCCGAGGGATTCTTGTCCAGAAAGCCCTGAATCGGGCTGTTTTCACCAAGAGGGTAAAGAAGCTCGATCTTGGTGTTGGGCAGTTCGATAAAGACCACGGTGACGCCGTGATCCGGCTCGTCCTGCGGCGGATTCACTTTTGCGCCAAGCGTGTTGGCATATTGCGCCGACGCCGCCGCAAGATCCGGCACGGCGATGGCGACATGGTTCAGACGTCCGATCATGATGGGCCTCCCTTTGCTTTTCTTCGCATAGGGGGGCGAAAACCGCGATGCAAGCCTGGCTTTCGCTGTTTGCGTTAACCCGACGTTAGGCAAATGCATCGTTAACTCATGGGACCGCAATTCCTCTGCCAGGGTGGCGCCATGACCGACGATCTGAACTCTTTCCTTGCCTGCCGACCCGCCACCGCGGAACGCCCGCTTCTGGGGCTGACCGTGCTTCTGGTCGAAGACAGCCGCTTCGCCTCGGAGGCGGTACGGCTTCTGTGCCTGCGTTCGGGGGCGCGGATCCGCCGGGCCGATTGCCTGCGCTCGGCGCATCGGCATCTGGCCACCTACCGGCCGAATGTGGTGGTGGTGGACATGGGCCTGCCCGATGGCTCCGGCGCCGATCTGATCCGCCATATCAAGGCCGCCGGTCCCGGCAGCCCGGCGGTGATCGGACTTTCCGGCGATCCCGGCATGATGGCCGAAGCGATGGCGGCGGGGGCGGATGCCTTCATGGAAAAACCGCTCGATTCGCTGGTGGCCTTTCAGGCGCGGGTGCTCTCGGTCCTGCCGCCCGACGTGCGCCCGGCCGGGGTGCGGCCGATGAATGACGACAAGGTCTCGCCCGATCCGCTCGCCCTGCGCGACGATCTGAACCATGTGGCCGAGGTTCTGGCCGCCGGTCCCGATGGCGCGGTGCTGGGCTATGTGGCGCAGTTCCTGGCCGGGGTGGCACGCTCGGCCCATGATGGCGATCTTGAATCGGCTGCCTCGGCGCTGGGGGGCAAGACCACCCCCAGCCCGGCCGCGATCTCGCATCTGACCGGGATCGTGCAGGCCCGTCTGGCGGCGGCTTCCGGGTTCTGAGGCCGGCGCCCCGGACGGATCGGGACAAGGGCGTATTTGGGCCAAGAAGAAACCGGCAGCTTTTTCCTGGCTCAAATACGCAAAGCCTTACTGCCCGGCCAACACCGGATCAGAAGCAACCCGCACCAGCCGCGTCAGGTCCGAAAGGCGCTCGATCTGATGCCCCTTGGCGTCGAAATTCGCCGGCGACAGCCAGGCCTCATAGGCCTCCTGCAGGCCCGGCCAATCCTTGTCGGTGGCGGCAAACCAGGCGGTGTCGCGGTTGCGCCCCTTGACGATCGCCGCCTGCCGGAACGTGCCCTCATAGCTCAGCCCCAGCCGTTCGGCGGCCCGGCGCGACGGGATGTTGAGCGCATCGCATTTCCATTCGAACCGCCGATAGCCCGCCCGGAAGGCCCAGGACATCATCAGGATCATCGCCTCGGTCGCCGCGGTCGAGCGCGACAGCCGCCGCGACAGGTTGATGTGCCCCAGCTCGATCACCCCCATCTCTGGCGTGATTCGCAGATAGGACATCACCCCCGAAGCCAGGCCCGTCTCTTTTTCCACCACCGCATAGAACAGGGGATCGCGCGAGGCCGCCATGTCGCCCACCCAGCGGATATAACCCGCCTCGGAGGGGAAGGGCCCATAGGGCAGGTAATCCCAGATCGCATCATCTTCGCTGTTGGCGCGAAACAGCGCATCGGCATGCCGCTCTTCCAGCCGCTCCAGGCGGCAGGCCCGGCCGTCGATCACCCCGGCATCGGGAAACTGCGGCGCCTTCCAGCCGGTCACCGCCTCACCAAATCGTTTCATCTTCACCCTCCCGTTTCGGATCAGGCTAACCGCCCGGGCGCGAGGGCGCAATTGTCGTGCAAAAGCGCGAATCTTTCCCGATTCCCGCCGCAATCGGGCGGGATCTTGGGGGGTGATCCCCTGCCAGAGGACCGCCATGAAAGCCAAAGCCCTGCGTTATCTGACCGACCAGCGCCTGATCGACGCGGCGCATTGGACCAGCTTCAGCCTGGGCGCGGCTAGTCTGGCCGTCGCCGTGGGCGGCACCGCCTGGACCGCCTTCTTCGCCTGACTCACGCCAGAAAGCGCGGATCGGTCCCCATCTCGAGCCCCGGAAAGATCGCGCCTTCCAGCGCCGCGCGCGGCGTGCCGAACAGCCCCGCCAGGGCCCAGGCGGCATAAGCGCGGCTGTCGGCCGTCGGCATCAGATCGCGCCCGGCGTAAAGATCGGCCTCGGCCAGACCCGGCCAGCGGCCATAGACCTTGCCGCCCTTCAGCGCACCGCCCGCCATCACCAGCGCGCCGCCGGTGCCGTGATCGGTCCCCCCGCTGCCGTTCTGCCGCGCCGTGCGGCCGAATTCGGTCATCGCCAGCACCAGCGTTTCCCCCCAGACCGGGCCAAGCTCGCTCTTCAGCGTCGTCAGCGCCGCCGCCAGCTGCTCGGCCGGGCGGCGCAACGCATTGACCTGACCGCGGTGGGTGTCCCAGCCGGTCAGCGAAAAGGCGGCGATCCGTGCCGCCCCGCGCAGCCGTTCCGCCGCAAAGGCCGCCAGAGGATCACGGCCGGGCACTTTCACCGCCTCGGGTTTTGCCGGGCGCCGCCGCGGCGCGGGGGCGGAATCGTCCCCGGCCATCTGCGCCTCGGGCGCGGTCATCCGCAGCGCATCTTCCGCGGCATCGCGAAACAGCGGGTCGTCGTGATAGATCGATTCGAGCAGCCGCCGCCCCTGCGACGACAGGCCCAGCCAGGCCTCGGGCGTCCAGGACATCGTCGGCGCCGCCCCGGACAGGATGCGCAATTCCTCCTCGCCGACCGAATAGGCGGTCTCGGCCGTGGCCCCGGGCAGGGTCTGCAACAGCCGGTTCAGCCAGCCGTCGCGGATCCGCGACACCGGCACATCCATGCCGGTCCCGGCTTCCAGCATGTCCTGGCCGTCGAAATGGCTGCGCTTGTCGCGATAGGGGGTGGAAACGGCCTGGGCGAAGCCCAGCTCGCCCGCCGCCCACATCGGCATCAGCTTCGGCACCAGCAGCGGATGCAGCCCGAAGAACCCGTCCAGATCCGCCGCCCCCGCCGCAGGACCGATGGCGAAACCGGGGCGCAGCTGCGCCAGCATCGGATCGCCATGGGGCTGCACGATATCCAACCCGTCCATGCCGCCGCGCAGGATGATCACCACCAGCCGCCGATCCCCGGGCACGGCGGCAAAGGTGACCGCGTTCATCAACGGATGCGCCGCCGCCGAACACCCGGCCAGGAGCGCGCCTTTCAACAAGAAACGCCGTGTCAGCATCGGTTCATCTCCTTGTGAATTCGACGGAAGCCAGCACCAGCGCCACCGCCTCGGCCCGGGTTTCCGCCCGCGGCACCGCCTGCGCCAGCGCGGGCGACAGCCGCGGCCCCAGCGCCGCTTCGGCAAAGGCCGTCGGATCCGCAAGCCGCAGCCCCAGCAGGGTCTGCACCCGCATCGCCCAGTTGATCCGCGCCGCCAGCTGCTGCGGAGAGATCCATTCGGCCTCCGCCTCGGGCCAGCCATCGGGACCGTCGGTGACCAGCCAGGATTGCCCCATCGCCCGCATCGGCGCGAGCGCCAGGGCGCGGATCATGCGCTCGTCCCAGGTCATCACCGCCGCCCCGTCCAGACCCAGCGCCCGCAAGCCGGTGGCGACATGATCAAAGGGCTGGCGGACCTTGGCGAATTGCGGCCGCAGTGCCGCCGGATGCGTCAACAGCACCCGATAGACCGGCATCAATTCCCCCCCGGCCGCCGCATAGGCCTCGGCCATCGCGTTCACCAGCGCCGGATCGGGATCGGGGGCGACGAAATGCACCGCCAGTTTCCACGCCAGATGCCGCGCCGTGTCGGGGTGCAGCGCCAGCGCATCCAGCACGGCGTGAATGTCTTCCAGCCGCGCCGGATCGCCGCCGTAGCTTTTCCCCAGAACCGTTTCGGCCCCCGGCTCGGCCAGATTCGGGGCAAAGGTGAAATCCTCGCCCGAATCCGCCTGCATCCCGGTGAACAGTTCGGCCAGCTGCCGCACATCGGCCTGGCTGTAACGCCCGCCCACGCCCAGGGTGTGCAGCTCCATCACCTCGCGGGCCAGGTTCTCGTTCAACCCCCGCCCGGGACGCTTTTGCGCCCGCCGCGAATTCGGACCGATCGAAAAGGTCTGATCCAGATAGATCAGCATCATCGGATGGGTTTCGGCCACCCGCAGCAAGGTCTTGAAATTGCCGGTGATATGGGGCCGCAGCGCCTCGCCGTGGGCGCAGGACAGGCCGACATCCTGCCGCCGCTTCGCCAGAACGGTGAAATGGTCGCGCCAGAACGCCCAGAGCCTTTCGCGAAAGCCGTCCGGCGCCTCGACCGCGCGGGCCAGCGACAGCTGCAGATTGTCGCGCAACAGCCCCGCCATGTGCCGTTTTTTCGCGGTCAGCGCCGCTTCGGCCGCCTTGGCCTCGGCCGGGCTGGCGTTTCCGGCAGCCTTGCGCGCCTCCTGAAAGGCCCGGCCTTCGGCCAGCGCCTGTTCGGTGGTCATCCCCGGCCAGCGCGCGGCCAGATCATCGGGGCCGGCCAGTGCCGCCAGCATCGTCCCGGCATCGGCGGGACCGGGCTTGCCCGGCGCGGGGCCGAAACCGAAGCGCACCTGCGCCAGTTGCGAAAACTCCATCCTGCCCTCCCGCCCAGCGACCGGCAGAAAGGATACGCGCAAACGAAAGGATGCTGTCGTCACCTTCGGCATCCTTTTGCTCACGCTTGCGTGAAGATCACGCGTCCTTGGGCAGCACCCGCAGCCGCAATTCGCGCAGCTGTTCGTTCATCGGCTCCGACGGCGCGCCCATCATCAGGTCTTCAGCGCGCTGGTTCATCGGGAACATGATGACTTCGCGGATGTTCGCGGTATCGGCCAGAAGCATCACGATCCGGTCGATGCCCGCCGCGCAGCCACCGTGCGGCGGCGCGCCATAGCGGAAGGCCTTGACCATGCCGCCGAAGCGTTTCTCGACCTCTTCCTTGGGGTAGCCCGCCAGCTCGAAGGCCTTGAACATGATGTCCGGGCGGTGGTTGCGGATGCCGCCCGAGACCAGCTCATAGCCGTTGCAAGCGAGGTCATATTGATAGGCATAGACCTTGAGCGGATCGCCCATCAGCGCCTCAAGGCCCCCTTGCGGCATCGAGAACGGGTTGTGGGAGAAGTCGATCTTGCCCTCGTCGGTCTTCTCGTACATCGGGAAATCGACGATCCAGGCAAAGCGGAAAGTGTCGGTCTCGGTCAGGCCCAGTTCGCGGCCGATCTCGTTCCGGGCCTTGCCCGCGACGGATTCGAATTGTTCCGCCTTGCCGCCCAGGAAGAAGACGGCATCGCCTTCGGCCAGGTTCAGCTGCGTGCGGATCGCCTCGGTGCGCTCGGCCCCCAGCGCTTTCGCGATCGGACCGGCGGCCTCCATCGACCCGTCTTCGGCGCTTCGCCAGAAGATATAGCCCATGCCCGGCAGCCCGTTCGCCTGCGCGAAAGCATTCATCCGGTCACAGAACTTGCGCGAGCCACCCGTGGGCGCCGGGATCGCCCGAACCTCGGTGCCTTCGTTTTCCAGAAGTTTCGCAAAAATCGCAAAGCCGGAATCCTTAAAGTGTTCCGACACATCCGCCATCTTGATCGGGTTGCGCAGGTCGGGCTTGTCCGAGCCATACCACTTGAGCGCATCGCGATAAGCGATCAGCGGCCAGTTCGGATCGACCTTTTTGCCTTTGCCGAATTCCTCGAAAAGACCCTGAATCACCGGCTGCACCGCGGCGAACACGTCTTCCTGCTTCACGAAGCTCATCTCGATGTCGAGCTGATAGAAGTCGGTCGGGCTGCGGTCGGCGCGCGGGTCTTCGTCGCGGAAACAGGGCGCGATCTGGAAGTAGCGGTCAAAACCGGCCACCATGATCAGCTGCTTGAACTGCTGCGGCGCCTGCGGCAGGGCGTAGAACTTGCCCGGATGCAGCCGCGACGGCACGAGGAAGTCGCGCGCCCCTTCGGGCGAGGACGCGGTGATGATCGGCGTCTGAAACTCGGTGAAACCGCGGTCCCACATCCGGTTGCGCAGGCTGCGCACCACATTCGAACGCAGCATCATGTTCTGATGCAGGCTGTCGCGGCGCAGATCAAGGAAGCGATAGGTCAGCCGGGTTTCTTCCGGATATTCCGGCTCGCCGAAGACCTGCACCGGCAGATCGCCCTCGACCGGGCCCAGAACTTCGACCTCCCGGGCGTAGACTTCGATCTCGCCGGTCGGGATCTTGGCGTTGATCAGGCTGGCGTCGCGCAGCTTCACCTTGCCGTCGATGCGGATCACCCATTCGGCGCGGACCTTTTCCAGCGCCGCAAAGGCCGGGCTGTCACCGTCGCACAGGATCTGCGTGATGCCGTAATGGTCGCGCAGGTCGATGAAGAGCACACCGCCGTGATCGCGCACCCGATGCACCCAGCCGGACAGACGAACTTCCTCACCCGCATTCGCGGCGCTGAGGGCGGCGCAGGTATGGCTGCGATAGGCGTGCATCACTCTCCCCTTTCCCGGGCTTGTCGTATCGACGCCCGATCAACCGCGAAGGCCGGACAAAGTCAAGCCACCCTGCCCGCGGCCGCGGTCAAATCCGCCCGCCGCGCATGGAATGATGCTTGCGCCGCGCCGCCACCCGACTATAACGCCCATCAATTTGCGCACCGGACCCCAAGGCCCGGTGCGTCTTGCCGCGCCATCCATGAAGGGGTCCCCCATGCCGAAGAGAACCGACATCCAGTCCATCCTCATCATCGGCGCCGGTCCCATCATCATCGGGCAGGCCTGCGAATTCGACTATTCCGGCGCGCAAGCCTGCAAGGCCCTGCGGGAAGAAGGCTACCGGGTCATTCTGGTGAACTCGAACCCGGCGACGATCATGACCGACCCGGAAATGGCCGATGCGACCTATATCGAGCCGATCACCCCCGAGGTCGTGGCGAAGATCATCGAAAAGGAACGCCCCGACGCGCTTTTGCCGACGATGGGCGGGCAGACCGGCCTGAACACCTCGCTTGCCTTGGCCGACATGGGCGTGCTGGAGAAATTCGGGGTCGAGCTGATCGGCGCCAACCGCGAGGCCATCGAGATGGCCGAAGACCGCAAGCTTTTCCGCGAGGCGATGGACCGGATCGGGCTGGAAAACCCGAAAGCCACGATCATCTCGGCGCCGAAGCTGGAAAACGGCAAATACGACATCTCGGCCGGCGTGCGTCAGGCGCTGATCGATCTGGAACATATCGGCCTGCCCGCGATCATCCGCCCGGCCTTTACCCTTGGCGGCACCGGCGGCGGCGTCGCCTATAACCGCGACGATTACGAGGCCATCGTGCGCTCGGGCCTTGATGCTTCGCCCGTGGCGCAGGTGCTGATCGATGAATCGCTGCTGGGCTGGAAAGAATACGAGATGGAGGTTGTCCGCGACAAAGCCGACAATGCCATCATCGTCTGCTCGATCGAAAACGTCGATCCGATGGGCGTGCACACCGGCGATTCCATCACCGTCGCCCCGGCGCTGACGCTGACCGACAAGGAATATCAGATCATGCGCAACGGCTCGATTGCCGTTCTGCGCGAAATCGGTGTCGAAACCGGCGGCTCGAACGTGCAATGGGCGATCAACCCGAAAGACGGGCGCATGGTGGTGATCGAGATGAACCCGCGGGTGTCGCGGTCCTCGGCGCTGGCCTCGAAAGCCACGGGTTTCCCGATTGCGAAGATCGCGGCGAAACTGGCCGTCGGCTACACGCTCGATGAACTTGACAACGACATCACCAAGGTCACGCCCGCGTCCTTCGAACCCACCATCGACTATGTCGTGACCAAGATCCCGCGCTTTGCGTTCGAGAAATTCCCCGGTTCCAAGCCCGAGCTGACCACCGCGATGAAATCGGTGGGCGAGGCGATGGCGATTGGCCGGACCTTCCACGAATCGGTGCAAAAGGCGCTGGCCTCGATGGAAACCGGCCTGACCGGCTTTGACGAAATCGCCATCGAGGGCGCGCCCGACAAGGCCGCCGTGATCAAGGCGATCTCGCGTCAGACCCCGGACCGGATGCGGCTGATTGCGCAGGCGATGCGCCACGGGCTGAGCGACGAGGAAATCGTCACCGCCACCGCCTTTGATCCGTGGTTCCTCGCCCGCATCCGCGAAATCGTCGAGGCCGAGGCCGCGATCCGCAAGAACGGCCTGCCGCTTGATGAAAAGGGCCTGCGCAAGCTGAAGATGATGGGCTTCACCGATGCGCGTCTGGCGAAACTGACCGGCCGCGACGAGGGTCAGGTCCGCCGCGCGCGGCGCAATCTGGGCGTCACCGCCGTCTTCAAGCGCATCGACACCTGCGCCGCCGAATTCGAGGCGCAGACCCCCTACATGTATTCGACCTATGAAGTCCCGGCGATGGGCGATGTCGAATGCGAGGCCCGGCCCTCGGACCGCAAGAAGGTCGTCATCCTGGGCGGTGGCCCGAACCGGATCGGTCAGGGGATCGAATTCGATTACTGCTGCTGCCATGCCTGCTTCGCGCTGACGAAGGCGGGTTATGAAACCATCATGATCAACTGCAACCCGGAAACGGTGTCGACCGACTATGACACCTCGGACCGGCTCTATTTCGAGCCGCTGACGCTGGAACATGTGCTGGAAATCCTGCGCGTCGAACAGGATAACGGCACGCTGCACGGCGTGATCGTGCAATTCGGCGGCCAGACGCCGCTGAAGCTCGCGAATGCGCTGGAAGCCGAGGGGATTCCGATCCTGGGCACCACGCCGGACGCCATCGACCTCGCCGAAGACCGCGAGCGCTTCCAGCAGCTGCTCAACGATCTGGAGCTGAAGCAGCCGGTCAACGGCATCGCCTCGACCGAGGCGCAAGCCTTTGAAATTGCGGGCCGTGTCGGCTATCCGCTGGTCATTCGCCCGTCCTATGTTCTGGGCGGCCGCGCCATGGAAATCGTCCGCGACACCGAGCATCTGAAACGCTACATCACCACCGCCGTCACCGTCTCGGGCGACAGCCCGGTTCTGCTCGACAGCTATCTTTCGGGCGCGATCGAGGTGGATGTGGATGCGCTCTCGGATGGCAAGACCGTCCATGTCGCGGGGATCATGCAGCATATCGAGGAAGCGGGCGTCCATTCGGGCGATTCCGCCTGCTCGCTGCCGCCCTATTCGCTCTCGCGCGAGACCGTGGCGGAGCTGAAAGCCCAGACCGAGAAAATGGCGCTGGCGCTTGGCGTCGTCGGGCTGATGAACGTGCAATTCGCGATCAAGGACGGGGTGATCTATGTGCTGGAGGTGAACCCGCGCGCCAGCCGCACCGTGCCCTTCGTCGCCAAGGCGACCGACAGCGCCATTGCCTCGATCGCGGCGCGGCTGATGGCGGGCGAGCCGATGGCGAATTTCCCGCTGCGCGCCGCCTATCCCGAAGGTGTCGGCCCGGAGACCCCCCTGCCCTTCGCCGATCCGCTGACCTTGGCCGATCCGAACACGCCCTGGTTCTCGGTCAAGGAAGCGGTGCTGCCCTTTGCCCGCTTCCCGGGTGTCGATACGCTGCTTGGGCCGGAAATGCGCTCGACCGGCGAGGTGATGGGCTGGGACCGCAACTTCCCGCGCGCCTTCCTCAAGGCGCAGATGGGCGCGGGCACGCATCTGCCGGAAAGCGGCCGGGTGTTCCTGTCGATCAAGGATGCCGACAAGTCGGACGATCTGGCCAATGCCGCCCGCGATCTGATCGCGATGGGCTTCACGCTCGTTGCCACCCGTGGCACCGGCGCCTGGCTGAAGGAAAAGGGCGTCGAGGCCGAGGCGGTGAACAAGGTCTACGAGGGCCGTCCGAACATCGTCGACCGGCTCAAGAACGGCGATATCGCGCTGGTCTTCAACACCACCGATGGCAACCAGTCGGTGTCGGACAGCCGCGAGATCCGCGCCGTCGCGCTTTACGACAAGATCCCCTATTTCACCACCGCCGCCGCCTCCATCGCCGCCGTCGCCGCGATGAAGAGCCGCGCCGAGGGCGAAATCTCGGTCCGGCCGCTGCAGGCGTAAGCAGGCACGGCCGCGCCGCGGGCGCCTTGCCGCCCGAAACCAGCCCTGCCCTCCCGTCGGGGGGGGGGCAGGATGCCGCAGCGCCTTCACAAGCCCGTGCGGGTCATTGCCCCACCGCAGCCACAGGCGTAAGCCCCGGTTCACATACAGAAACTGGAGGCAGGAATGAAACGCATCATCCTCACCGCGGCCTGTGCGGCCGCGCTTTTCTCGCATGCCGCGATGGCGGGCGAGCTGACCGGGGCCTCGATCGGGCTCGACTACAACACGCTGATGAACGACGACAACGGCCGTCTGGACAAGAAAACGCTGTCGGGCAGCGCCGAATACGGCATCGACCCGAACTTCAGCCTGCAGGGCGATCTGGCCTATGCCAAAGTCCGCTCGCTGGAGGCCGACGGCTACGAAGCCACCGTGCACGGCATCTATCACGCCAATGACACTGCCTCGTTCGGCGTCTTCGCCGGGCGCTCGGACAGCAACGAGCTGGGCCTTGGCCTGAACTACACCGGCCTTGAAGCCGGGCTGGAATTCGGCGCGTTCGAGAGCGACATCTACCTTGCCAGCGGCACGCAGAACGACATGAACGCGACGCTGCTGGGCCTTGGCACCACCTACAACGCCTCGGAAGCGGCCAGCGTCGGGCTGTCCTATGACCGCGCCGAAGTGGTGACGCTCGACGCCTCGCGCGTGCAGCTCGAAGGCGAATACCGCATCGGCCAATATGCCCTGACCGCACAGGTCGGCCATGCCAAGTTCGAAGACGCCTATTCCGACAATTACATCGGCGTCGGCGCGAAGATGACCTTCGGCGCGAAACGCGGCGCGACCTTCGACCGTCGCGGCATCCTCGAGGCCTGGCCGGGCCTCTGAGGCAAGATCGGGGCCGGGGCATCGCAGCAGCGCGCCCCGGCCCTGTCATCCCGGCCCTAAAGGAACGGCACCAGCGGCACGCTGTCGCCGCAGGCCGCCAGAGCCAGCAGAAGTCCAAGCATCCAAACCTGTTTCATCGTACCCTCCTTGGCTGTCCTCAGCCTAGGCCCGGAAGGGGGCACGACGCAATCACCCTTTTCTTTGCGCCGGTCGCCCCCTAACCTGTCGCCATGCAGACCGATTTCCTCATTCTTGGCGGTGGCATCGCGGGGCTTTCCGCGGCCGCCCATCTCGCCCCCCTCGGCACGGTGACGCTGCTCGAGGCCGAGGCCGATCTGGCCTATCACGCCTCTGCCCGCTCGGCCGCGCTTTATGAACCGCGTTATGGCAATCCGGTCGTGGTGGCGCTCTCGCTTGCCTCGCAGGGCTTCTACGAAGGCTCCGGGCTGCTGACCCCGCGCGGGCTGATGGTGGTCGATGACGCGGGTCACGAGGCCCGGTTTCGCGACCATCTTGCACATTTTCAACTGGAGGCGCTGACGATCCCCGAGGCGCAGGCGCTCTGGCCGATCCTGAACCCCGAAACGGTCGCCTTTGCGGGCTATGCCGACCGGGCGAAGGACATCGACACCGACGCGCTTCTGGCCCGCTACACCCGCGAGGCCCGGGCGGCAGGCGCCACGATCCGCACCCGGTCCCGCGCCGCCCGGATCACCCGCACCCCCGCGGGCTGGGAGGTCGAGGCCGCGGGCGCCATCTTCACCGCGAAGATCGTGATCAATGCCGCAGGCGCCTGGGCCGATCAGGTGGCCGCGCTGGCCGGGGCAAGGCCGCTTGGCATCACGCCGCTGCGCCGCTCGATGGCGCGCATTCCGGCCCCCGAGGGACTGGATGTCCGCCGCTGGCCGATGGTGATCGGCGGCGGCGAAGACTGGTACATGAAGCCCGATGCCGGGGCGCTGATCGTTTCCCCCGCCGACGAGGACCCGATGGAGCCGCAGGACGCCTGGGCCGATGACATGGTTCTGGCCGAGGGGCTGGCGCGCTATGAGGAGGCGGTGACCGCCCCGGTGACCCGGCTTCTGGCGAATTGGGCCGGGCTGCGCAGCTTTGCGCCGGACCGTGCCCCGGTGATCGGCTTTGACACCGCCGCGCCCGGATTTTTCTGGCTGGCCGGTCAGGGCGGCTACGGCTTCCAGCTGGCCCCTGCGGCCGCCGAACTTGTGGCCGATCTGATCGCGGGCCGCCCGCCCGCGCTCGACCGCGCGCTTCTGTCCGCGCTTGCGCCGTCGCGTTTCGATTGACATTCCATAATTTGAATATATCAAGGTCTCAAATCAGGAGGCCCAGATGAGCTACAAGACGAAGATCGAGACGATGCGCGGCGAGCTGCGGGTGATGCGCAAGATCATCCCCGAGGCGATGCGCGGCTTTGGCGAGATGGAAAAGGCCATCACCGAGAACGGGGTGATGGACAAGCGGCAAAAGGAATGGATCGCGCTGGCCATGGGCATCGCGCAGCGCTGCGAGCCCTGCATCGGCTTTCACATCGGCGCGATGATGCGCGCGGGCGGCACGCGCGAGGAATTCGCCGACATCTGCGCCGTGGCGATCCAGATGGGCGGCGGCCCGGCGATGATGTATGCGGCCCATGCCTTGGCCTGCTGGGACGAACTTGCCGCCGAGCAGGCGGGCACCCCCACCACCGCCTGAGCGGCGCAAATTTCCGCCAGCCCGGCTGCGCCCCCGTGACAGCGGGGGCGTTTTGCGTCACCCTTGGCGCAATCAGACCAGCACGGGCAGAGCAGGCATGCGGATTTCGACACTCATTTTCACCACGGCGCTGTGCGCGCTGGTTCTGGGCTGCGGGCATCACGGGCGCGGACATCACGGCGCGGTCAAGGGGCGGCTCGAATCGCCCTCGGGCCTCGATGCCGCCGCTTACCGCGCCCCCGGCCTGCCCCGCGGCTTTGGCGACACCGATCCGCATGAATGGCAGGGCATCACGCCCGCGCATTACGCCGTGCACGGGCTCGATGCGTCGCGCTATCAGGGCGCGATCGACTGGCGGGCGGCGCGGCAGGCGGGGGTGTCCTTTGCCTGGCTCAAGGCGACCGAGGGCGGCGACCGCGTCGATCCGGGCTTCGCGCTGAATGCCGGCGCGGCGCGGGCGGCGGGGGTGCCGGTCGGCGGCTATCATTTCTTCTATTTCTGCCGCCCGGCCTCGGAACAGGCGGCCTGGTTCATCCGCAACGTGCCGAAAGTGGCGGGCGATCTGCCGCCGGTGCTCGACATCGAATGGAACCCCGATTCGCCCAGCTGCAAGCTGCGCCCCGAGGCCGCCAAGGTGCGGTCCGAGATGCGCACCTTCCTGAGCCTGCTCGAACGCCATTACGGCACCCAACCCGTCGTCTACACCACGCCGGGTTTCTACAAGGACAACGATCTGGGCAGCCTGTCGGGGGTGGATTTCTGGCTGCGCGCGGTGACGGCGCATCCCTCCGAGCGCTACCCGGGCGAGCGCTGGACCTTCTGGCAATATACCGGCACCGGCGTCGTGCCGGGCGTCGGCGGCATCGTCGACATCAACGCCTTTGCAGGCTCGCGCGCGGCCTGGGGCGCCTGGCTCTCTGCCCGCGCCCAGCGCTGAACGGAGAAAGGGGGGCGCTGCCCCCCTCTTGGCCTTCGGCCAAGTCTCCCCCCGGCGTATTTTCACCAAGAAAAAACACGCCCGCTTTTTCTTGGTCCAAATACGCCCTTGCGACGGGGGCCCGAAGCGAACGGGCCGGGGTTTCCCCCGGCCCGCCTGTTTCAGCCATCCTTGCGGATGCGGGCGTTCGTCGGATCATGCGGGCTGTCCTCAGTCACCACCGCATCCCATTCCTTCAGCTGGATCTTCACCTTCAGCTTGGTGCCCACCTCGGCCAGATCGGGGCGGACATAGCCCATGCCGATCTGCTTGCCGAAGGCCACCGACCAGCCGCCCGAGGTCAGACGCCCGACCTTTTCGCCGTTGTGGATCAGCGCTTCCTTGCCCCAGGGATCGGTGTCCGACGGCCCGTCGATGAGCAGCGTCACGCATTTCGCGCGAATGCCGGTGTCGAGCATCGCCTGTTTGCCGCGGAACTCCTTCGACAGGTCGATGAAGCGATCAAGCCCGGCTTCCATCGGCGTCGCGTCGCGGCCCAGTTCGTTGCCGAAGGCGCGATAGCTCTTTTCCTGCCGCAGCCAGTTCTGCGCCCGCGCGCCCACGGGTTTCAGCCCGTGTTTCGGCCCGACCGACCAGATCAGATCCCAGAGGTAGCGGCCGAATTCGATCGGGTAATGCAGTTCCCAGCCAAGCTCGCCGGTATAGGCCACGCGGATTGCCCGCACCGGGCACATGCCAAGCTCGATGGTGCGGCAGCTGAGCCAGGGGAAGCGCTTGTTGCCCAGAACGGTGTCCGGCGCCGCATCCTTGACGATTTCGGCCAGGATCGCGCGCGCATTCGGACCGGCCAGCGCATAGACGCCCCATTGCGTGGTGACATCGTGGATGTCGATGTGCCCGCCGCCCTGCGCCATGAAGTCATCGGCAGATTTCTGCAGGAAATCATAATCATAGGCGGTCCAGGCCCCGGCAGAGATCAGGTAGTACTCGTTCTCCGCCAGACGGACGATCGTATATTCCGTCCGCGTCGTGCCCGCATCGGTCAGCGCATAGGTCAGGTTGATCCGCCCCACCGCGGGCAGCTTGTTGCAGGTGAAGTGGTCGAGGAAGGCCGTCGCGCCCGGACCGCGCACCAGATGCTTGGTGAAGGCCGAGGCGTCGATGATCCCCGCGGTGTCGCGGATCGCTTGCGCTTCCGCGACCGCATGCGGCCACCAGGCGCCGCGGCGGAAGCTGCGGGAATTGTGGTCGAAATCGGCGGGCGCATCAACCGGGCCATAATAGTTCGGGCGTTCCCAGCCGTTCACCTGACCCATCTGCGCGCCCAGCGCGATCTGGCGGTCATAGGCGGGCGCCGTGCGCAGCGGGCGGCAGGCTTCGCGTTCTTCATCCGGGTGGTGCAGGATGAAGACGTGGTCGTAGCATTCCTCGTTCTTGCGCGCGGCATATTCGGTGGTCATCCAGTTGCCGTAACGCTTCGGATCAAGGCTGGCCATGTCGATCTCGGCCTCGCCATTCACCATCAGCTGCGCCAGATAATAGCCGGTGCCGCCCGCCGCGGTGATGCCGAACGAGAACCCTTCCGCCAGCCACATGTTGCGCAGACCCGGGGCCGGACCGACCAGCGGGTTGCCATCGGGCGTGTAGCAGATCGGGCCGTTGAAATCGTCTTTCAGACCAACGGTTTCCGAAGAGGGAATCCGGTGGATCATCGACATGTATTCCGCCTCGATCCGCTCCAGATCGAGCGGGAAGAGATCGGCGCGGAAGGTTTCCGGCACGTCATAAAGGAACCGGGCCGGGGCGCCCTTTTCATAGGGCCCAAGGATCCAGCCGCCGCGTTCCTCGCGCACATACCATTTCGCATCGGCATCGCGCAGAACCGGGTGTTCCGGGTTATTCTTGCGCCATTCCTGCAGCATCGGATCGGGCTCGGTGACGATGAACTGATGTTCCACCGGAATCGCCGGGATCTTGATGCCCAAAAGCCGCGCCGTGCGCTGCGCGTGGTTGCCCGTCGCCGTCACCACATGCTCGGCATGAACGTCGATCAGCTCGCCCGAGCCGACAAGGTTGCCGCCCTTCTCGACCATCTTTTCCAGCGTCACGATCCATTCGGAGCCGGTCCATTTGTAGCCGTTCACCTGCAGCTTGCGGACAATGTCCACGCCGCGCTGACGGGCGCCCTTGGCCATCGCCTGGGTCACGTCGGCGGGGTTGATGTAGCCATCCTGCGGGTGGAAAAGCGCCCCCTTCAGGTCATCGGTCCGCACCAGCGGCCAGCGTTCCTTGATCTCGGCAGGCGTCAGGAATTCGTGATAGACGCCTGCGGTTTCCGCGACCGAGGAATACAGCATGTATTCGTCCATCCGGTCCTGCGTCTGCGCCATGCGCAGGTTGCCGCAGACCGAAAAGCCCGCGTTCAGGCCCGTTTCGGCTTCCAGCTGCTTGTACAGATCGACCGAATATTTGTGGATATGCGTCGTCGCATAGCTCATGTTGAAAAGCGGAAGCAGACCGGCCGCGTGCCAGGTCGAGCCCGAGGTCAGCTCGTCACGCTCGACAAGCATCGTCTCCCAGCCCGCCTTGGCCAGGTGATAGGCGATCGAACAGCCGACGGCACCGCCGCCGACGACAAGGGCTTTGACATGGGTCTTCATCGGGCACTCCTGAAGCGTTTCCCCCGTTGTCGCAGGTTGGCGAAGCTTCGGGCAAGCGTTGCCGACATATCTTGGCGAAAAACGACATGCCCCCGTCACGCCGCCGCCAGTTTACCATTTGGTGAGCTTTTCCATGATCCGAGACGCCTTCGGGTGTAAGGTTGCCTTGGTATTTGTCGTCCGAGGCTGCCATGTCGCTCGTTGCTTCCGTCTCTGCCGTCTCTTCTGTCACTGCCGTTTCGGGCGGGTCTTCCCGTGCGGCCGCCTCGCAATCCGCCGCCGCCGGCGGGGGTGTCAGCGCCGTGGCCGCGGCCGGCGGCACCGGCAGCGCGCCTTCCCGCAAGCTGATGGGTCAGGTCATCGAAGCTTCGCTGGCGGGTCCGGTGACCCGGGCCAAAAGCCAGGACACGACCCCGCAAAGCGGGCTGCGCGACGTCTCGAAAGAGGCGCGGCAGATGCCCGAAAACCCCGCCTCCGACCGGATGAAGCGCGAAATCGCCAGCACCGAGACCCAGCCCGCGGGGGCGGTCTATTCCGTCAAGAAGATCGCGGCGGAAGCGGCCAGCGAAATGAAGGTCCGCGAGCCGACCCAGGTCGAGGTGCTCAAGGACCAGCAGGCGGGCGGCAAGCCCGGCGGCAATGTCGAAGAGCTGAACGCGCTGATCGAACAGACCTCGCCGCTGGCGCAAAAGACCGATCTGTCGCAGACCCGCACCGACATCAGCAAGCAGGATGATGCCCTGCGGCAGATGAGCGAACAGGCCCTAGCCGAGGGACGCGCCCGCCGCGGCACCAGCCTGACCGACAAGCCCTCGGCGCAGGAACAGATGCAAAGCCAGCAGAAAGCCGCGCAGGCGCGCGAGGGCGCCTATTCGACGATGTCGCTGACCGCCGTCAGCCCCGACCGCCAGCATGGCCGCACCGTCCGGCTGACGATGTGACCGCGGCCCGCGACGGGACCGCAGCATGAGAAAAGGGCGGCCCCGCGGCCGCCCTTTCGCTTACAGCATCCCGGGCACGACCAGATCCGGCGGCCGGTGACCATCGGCAAAGGTCTTGATGTTCAGGATCACCTTTTCGCCCATCTCGATCCGGCCCTCGCGCGTGGCCGAGCCCATATGCGGCAGCGCCACCACATGGGGCAGCTCGCGCAGCGCCGGGTTGATGTTGGCGCCGTGTTCATAGACATCCAGCCCCGCCCCGGCCACTTCGCCCGCCTTCAGGGCCCGCACCAGCGCATTCTCGTCGATCACCTCCCCGCGCGAGGTGTTCACGATGACGACCGAGGGTTTCATCAGCTTCAGCCGCCGCGCATTGAGCAGATGGAAGGTCGAGGGCGTATGCGGGCAGTTCACCGAAATCACATCCATCCGCGCCACCATCTGATCCAGGCTGTCCCAGAAGGTCGCCTTCAGCTCGGCCTCGGTCTCGGGGCGCAATTGGCGGCGGTTGTGGTAGTGGATCTCCATCCCAAAGGCGGCGGCGCGGCGCGCGACCGCCTGACCGATCCGGCCCATGCCGATGATGCCCAGCCGCTTGCCACCGATCCGGCCGCCCAGATTCGCCATCGGCGCGAAGCCCTGCCAGTCGCCGCGGGCCATCCCGGCCAGCCCCTCGGGGATGCGCCGGGTGACGGCCAGGATCAGCGACATCACCATGTCGGCCGTGTCCTCGGTCACCACGCCGGGCGTATTGGCCACCAGCACATTGCGCGAGCGCGCCGAGGCGACATCGATGTGATCCACCCCGGCGCCGAAATTCGCGATCAGACGCAAGCGGTTACCCGCCGCGGCCAGCATGTTGGCATCGATGTGGTCGGTCAGCGTCGGCACCAGCACGTCGGCCCGCTGCATCGCCGCCACCAGTTCCTCGCGGGTCATCTTGTCGTCGGTCTCCCGCAGGGTGACGTCGAAGAGTTCCTTCATCCGCGTTTCGACCACTTCGGGCAACCGTCGCGTCACGACAACACTCAGTCGCGGTGCGGGCATGGTTGTCTCTCCTCTCTTCCAAACTTGTGTGCTTGCGTGCAAATTGACCGTCAAAGGGGCAAGTTACAAGGCCCGGAGAGAGCAGAAATGACGATTTTTGGCGTGTTAGCGCAATTTTGTTGCGCGCGTGATCGTGAACGACACCTGTCGCCCCGGCTGGCGGGGCTGATCTTGGCCGCAGCGCTGGGACTTGGCACGCTGCCTGCCCCCGCGCAGGAGGTGGATGACAGCCCGACCCCCACGGAGGAGGCGGTGGCGCAGGCGCTGGCCGTGCAAAACGGTCGCGGTCCGGTGACGAACCTGCCCCTGCCGCGCTATGTCTCGCTCAAGGGCTCCGAGGGCAATGCGCGGCGCGGCCCTTCGCTCTCGCACCGCATCGACTGGGTCTTCACCCATCCCGGGATGCCCTTGCGGGTCACCGCGGAATTCGGCCACTGGCGCCGGGTCGAAGACCGCGACGGCGCGGGCGGCTGGGTGCATTACGCGCTGTTGTCGGGCGTGCGCACGGTGATCGTCGAGGATGACATGACCGAGCTGCACGCCCGCGCCGATGCGAAATCGGCGGTGGTGGCGCTGGCCGAAATGGGGGCGGTGGCGCAGCTGGAAAACTGCACCCCGGACTGGTGCGAGATCAGCGCCGAGGAGGCCGACGGCTGGGTGCCGAAAACCGCGATCTGGGGCGTGGACGCGGATGAAATCCGTGACTGAGGCGGGCAGATCGGTTAGGGACAGGGCCCGCAACCCAGCCCCGAGTCGCCGATGCCCTATGATGCCCCCTCGCAGAAACTGAATCTCTCGGCGGGCTTTGCCTCGGTCAGCGTCGCCGCGGTGCTGGTCGGGCTGAAGCTCTGGGCGCTTTGGGCGACCGGGGCGCTGTCGATCGCGGCATCTCTGGCCGATTCGGCGATGGATCTTTTCGTCTCGGCGGCCGGTCTGGCGGCGATCGTCTATGCGGCGCGGCCCGCCGATGACGATCACACCTTCGGACACAGCTCGGTCGAAGATCTGGTCTCGCTCGGCCAGGCGATCTTTGTGGCGGCTTCGGGCGGGCTGATCCTCTGGGCCTCGGTCGAGCGGCTGATGGCGCCGTCGCAGCAGCTGACCGCCGAGGGGGCGGGGATCGCGGTGATGGCGGTTTCGGCCGGGCTGACGGCGGCGCTGGTGCTGTGGCAACGCCGCGTCGCACGGCTGACCGGCAACAAGGTCGTGGCGGCCGACATGCTGCATTACGTGGGCGACCTGCTGCCGACTTTGGGGGCGATTCTGGCGCTGTTTCTTTCGGCCCGGTTCGGCTGGTCGCGGGCCGACAGCGTGATCGCGATTTTCGCGGCGCTTTTGATGCTGCGTGGCGCGCTGCAGATCGGCATCGCCAGCTGGCATGCGCTGATGGACCGCGCCGCCCCCGCCGATGTGGTGCAGGGCATCGCCGAGATCGCCGCGCTCTGGCCCGGGGTGCGCGGCTATCACGACCTGCGCACCCGCACCGCCGGGGCGCGGGTCTTCGTGCAGCTGCATATCGAACTGGATGGCGCGCAATCGCTCGAGGCCGCGCATGCGATCGCGCGCAGCCTGAAACGCGCGATCCGCGAGGCCTATCCGCAGACCGACGTGATCATCCACATGGATGTCTGGCAAGCCTAGCCAGGGCGGGGGGCGCTGCCCCCCGGCCCTCCTGCGGAGGCTCCCCCCGGCGTATTTTACCCAAGAAAAAAGCACAGGGTTTTCCTGGTTCAAATACGCCCTTTTCTCAGGCCTCCAAAAGGCCGCGGCCCTTCAGCAGCGCCTCGACGCCGGGCGTCTTGCCGCGAAAGGCCAGCCAGGCCGCATCGGCGGGCACCGATCCCCCCACCGAGAGGATGCAGCGTTCCAGCCGCTCGGCCGTGGCCGGGTCGAAAGCGTCGCCGGTTTCCTCGAAGGCGGCGAAGGCGTCGGCATCCATCACCTCGGACCACATGTAGCTGTAATAGCCCGCGGAATAGCCGTCGCCGCTGAAGACATGGCCGAAATGCGGCGTCGCATGGCGCATCCGGATCGCTTTCGGCATGCCGATTTCGGCCAGAACCTGCGCCTGCAATGCCATCGGATCGGCCGGGGCCGCGCCCTCGTGGAAGGCGAGATCGACCAGAGCCGAGGCGACGAATTCGACCGTCAGGAAACCCTGATCATAGGTCGCCGCGGCCAAAAGCTTGTCGCGCAGGGTTTTCGGCATCGTTTCGCCCGTTTGCCAATGGCGGGCGTGCCGCTCCAGCACCTCGGGCACCTCCAGCCAGTGTTCGTAAAGCTGGCTCGGCAGTTCCACGAAATCCCGCGCGACCGAGGTGCCCGAAACGAATTGATAGGTCACATCGGACAGCATCTGATGCAGGGCATGGCCGAATTCGTGGAAAAGTGTCCGGGCATCGTCATAGGACAAAAGGCAGGGATCGCCCTTGGCGAAGTTGCAGACATTGACCACGATCGGCCGCGTCTCGCCGCCCAGCTTCTTTTGCGACCGCATCGCCGAACACCAGGCGCCCGAACGCTTCGAGGGCCGCGCGAAGTAATCCCCCAGAAACACCGCGATGTGGCGGCCCTTGCGGCTCACTTCCCAGCCGCGCACGTCCGGGTGATAGAACGGCCCCTCGATCGGGCGGAAGTCGAGCCCGAAAAGCCGGTGCGCAGTGTCGAACATCGCCGCCAGCATGGCATCGAGCGAGAGATAGGGTTTCAGCGCCGCCTCGTCGAAATCATGCTCGGCCACGCGGCGCTTTTCGGAATAATAGCGCCAGTCCCAGGCCTCCAGATCGCCATTGAGGCCGTCCGCGTGCATCATCGCGGTCAGTTTCGCCGCATCGGCCTCGGCCGCGGCCTTGGCCGGGGTCCAGACCCGCATCAGGAGATCGCGGACAGTTTCCGGCGTCTTCGCCATCTCGGGGTCAAGCTTGTAGGCGGCGAAACTGTCATAGCCCAGAAGCTTCGCCCGTTCCTCGCGCAGGTTCAGGATTTCCGCCGCAATCAGCCGGTTGTCGGTCGCCCCGCCATTGGCGCCGCGGGCGACCCAGGCCTCATAGGCCAGTTCGCGCAGATCGCGGCGGGGCGAAAACTGCAGGAACGGCACGATCAGCGAGCGGTTCAGCGTCAGCACCGGCCCCTCCTGCCCACGCTCCACCCCCGCCGCCTTGGCCGCGGCCACGACAAATTCGGGCAGGCCTTCCAGCTCGTCCTCGGTCAGGGGCCGGAACCAGTCGCGTTCGTCCGCCAACAGGTTCTGCGAAAAGGCCGTGGACAGAACCGCCAGCCGTTCCTTGATCTCGGTCATCCGCGCGGCATCCGCGCCCGCAAGCGCCGCGCCCGAGCGCACGAACATCTTGTGATAAAGCTCCAGCACCCGGGCCTGTTCCGGGCTCAGATCCAGATCCCCGCGCGTCGCCCAAAGCGTTTCGATCCGGGCAAAGAGCGGCCGGTTCATCGTCACTTCCGAGGCGAAACCGGCCATTTTCGGCGCGAGATCGCGCATCAGCGCCTCGCGCGCGGGGGTGCTGTCGGCGCCCGAGAGGTTGTAGAAAATCCCCGCCACCCGGTCGAGCAGGGCTTCGGCCATTTCCAGCGCTTCGATCGTATTGGCGAAACTCGGCGGCTGCGGGTTGGTGGCGATGGCGGCAATCTTCGCGCGGGCTTCGGTCAGCGCGGTTTCAAAGGCCGGGCCGAAATCGGCATCGGTGATCGCGGCGAAATCGGGCAGCGCGAAAGGGCCAAGGCCCTCGGCCAGAACGGGATTTGTCATGCGGAACTCCTTTGACGCAAAGCTAGGACGTGCCGGGCGAAAGGAAAAGGGGCGATGCCCGCGGCACCGCCCCCGGTCGCGTTTTCGTTTCGCTCAGGCCGCTTTCGCCGCCGCGCCGCCGCCGAAACGGGCGTGGAAACTGTCGCCCTTGGCGGCGATGTCGCGCAAGAGCGCCGGGGTCTCGAAGCGGGCGCCGTATCGGGCCGAGAGCGCGTCGCAGATCTCGACCGCCCGGGCCGCGCCCAGAATGTCGAGCCAGGCGAAGGGGCCGCCCGACCAGGGCGCAAAGCCCCAGCCCAGGATCGCGCCGACATCGCCTTCGCGGATATCGGTCAGGACGCCCTGTTCAAAGGCGCGCACGGCCTCCAGCACCTGCACCATCAGCAGCCGATGCTGCACATGGCTCAGCTCGGGTTGCGCCGCCGCGCGAGGATACTGCGCCGCAAGCCCCTCCCACATGCCGCCGCGCTTGCCCGCGTCGTAGGTGTAGAAGCCCGCATCGGCCTTTTTGCCAAGCCGCCCCTGTTCCGCCATCCAGAACACCACCGCATCGACCGCGCCGTCGGGATAGGCCTCGCCCATCGCGGCCTTGGTCGCCTTGGCGATCTTCACGCCGAGATCGATCGAGGTTTCATCGACCAGCTGCAGCGGACCGAGCGGCATGCCGACCAGCTTCGCCGCATTCTCGATCAGGACCGGGTTCACCCCCTCGGCCACCATGCGGATGCCCTCGTTGATATAGGGGATGATGCAGCGGTTGGCGTAGAAGAAGCGGGCGTCATTGACGACGATGGGCGTCTTGCGGATGGCGCGGACGAAATCGAGCGCCTTTGCCACGGCGACCTCGCCGGTGTCCTTGCCCTTGATGATCTCGACAAGGTTCATCTTGTCGACCGGGCTGAAGAAATGGATGCCGATGAAATGCGCCGGGCGTTGGCTGGCCTTGGCCAGACCCGAAATCGGCAGGGTCGAGGTGTTGGTGGCAAAGATCGCGGTCTCGGGGATCACCGCCTCGGCCTTCGCCGTCACCTCGGCCTTGACGGCCGGGTCTTCGAAGACGGCTTCCACGACCAGATCGCAGCCCGCGAGCGCCGCGTAATCGGTGGTGGCGGTGATGCGGCCCAGAACCTCGGCCTTTTTCGCCTCGGTCACCTTGCGCCTTTGGATGCCCTTGTCGAGGATGCCGGTCGCATAGGCCTTGCCCCGCTCGGCCGCCTCCTGGCTGGCGTCGATCAGCACCACTTCGATGCCCGCATTGGCCGACACATAGGCGATGCCCGCCCCCATCATGCCCGCGCCCAGAACGCCCAGCTTCTTCACCGACTGATCGGCGACCTTGGGCCGGTTCGCGCCTTTTTCCAGCGCTTCCTTGTTGATGAAAAGCGACCGGATCATCGCCGTCGAGGACGGGTTCATCAGCACCTTGGTGAACCAGCGCGCCTCGATCCGCAGCGCCTGATCAAAGGGCACGAGCGCCCCTTCATAGACCGCGCTCAGCAGCGCCTTGGCGGCCGGATAGACCCCCATCGTCTTCGCCGACACCATGGCGGAAGCGCCGACATAGGTCATGAAACCCGCGGGGTGATAGGGGGCGCCGCCGGGCATCTTGTAGCCCTTGGCATCCCAGGGCTTGACCAGATCGGCCTCGGTCGCGTTCAAGACCCAGTCCCGCGCGGCGGCCATCGGATCGGCGGAGACCTCGTCGATGATCCCCGCCGCTTTCGCGGCTTTCGGGTCGGAGAGCTTGCCTTCCAAGAGGAACGGCGCCGCCATCATCGCGCCCATCTTCCGCACCAGCCGCGTCGTGCCGCCCGCGCCGGGGAAGATGCCGACCATGATTTCCGGCAGGCCGATCTTCGCCTTCGGATTCTCGGCGGCAAAGATGCGGTGGCACGACAGCGGCAGCTCAAGCCCGATGCCCAGCGCCGTGCCCGGCAGGACGCAGGCGATCGGCTTGCCCCCTTTCAGCGTCTTCGGGTCCATCCCGGCGCGTTCGATCTTGCGCAGCACGGCATGCATCTGCATCACGCCTGCAAAGATCGCCTCCGCCCCGCCTTCGCGCATCTTGGCAATGACGTTCAGATCCATGCCACCGGCGAAATCCTTCTTGCCGCTGGTCAGCACGATGCCCTTGCAGGCGGGATCGGCCAGACAGCCGTCGACAAGCGCGCTGAGCTGGGCAAAGCCCTCAAGGCTCATCACGTTCATCGACTTGCCGGGCACGTCCCAGGTGATGACGGCCACGCCATCGGCGCCCAGATCACAGGTGAAATCGGTCATTTGCTCTCTCCCTTCGGCGCAAGGTCGCGGGGGCCCGCCCAGTCGCTGCCGTCATGGTAGGTGAAGCGGGCCTTGCCGCCCGCAATGTGAATCTGCATGTCGACGTCGGAATAGGTCGCCACCTCCTCGGCGGCCTTGGTCCCGACGACCAGAAATTTCCCGGGCGCGTCGGCGCGGTTGACGAAGCGATGCCCGTTCGCCACCCCGGCCTTCCACGCCGCGCAATCGCCCGGGTGCATCTCGGTCTCGCCCGCGTCCTCGATCAGCGTCAGACGGCCTTCGAGCACCATCGCGAATTCATCCTCGCGCAGGTGCCAGTGCCGCAAGGACGCCGCGGCGCCCGGTTCCAGCGTCACGATATTGACGCCGAATTGCGTCAGCCCGGCCAGATCACCCAGCCGGATCGAGGACCGCCCGGCCATCTGTGCCGCGTAAGGCGCGGGGTAGATCGAGCCGGTCTTGACCGGCGCCCGGGCAAGGTCGAGCTTCGGCATCAGACCCTCTCGATGATCGTGGCCGCGCCCATGCCGGAAGCGATGCAGAGCGTCGCAAGCCCGGTGGACAGATCGCGGCGTTCCAGCTCGTCCAGCAGCGTGCCGATGATGATCGCCCCCGTCGCGCCCAAGGGATGACCCAGCGCCATCGCGCCGCCGTTCACGTTGACCCGGTCCTGACCGACGTCAAAGGCCTGCATGAAGCGCAGAACAACTGCGGCAAAGGCCTCGTTCACTTCGAAAAGGTCGATGTCGGCAATGCTCATGCCGCTGTCGCGCAGGATCTTTTCGGTGACGGGCACCGGGCCGGTCAGCATGATCGTCGGATCGGTGCCGATCTTCGCGGTGGCGCGGATGCGGGCGCGCGGCTTCAACCCATGCGCCTCGCCGAACTCCTTCGAGCCGATCAGCACCGCCGCCGCCCCATCGACGATGCCCGAAGAGTTCCCCGCATGGTGGATATGCTCGATGCGCTCCAGATGCGGATATTTCAGCATCGCCACCTTGTCGAAGCCCGGCATCACCTCGCCCATGTCCTTGAAGGCGGGCTTGAGCTTGGCCAGATCCTCCAGCGTCGTGCCGGGGCGCAGATATTCGTCGCGGTCCAGAATCGTCAGCCCGTTCTGATCCTTCACCGGCACGATGGATTTCGCGAAACGCCCCTCGGCCCAGGCCTCGGCGGCGCGGCGCTGGCTTTCGACCGCCAGCGCATCGGCCATCTCGCGGGTAAACCCGTATTCGGTGGCGATGATATCGGCGGAAATCCCCTGCGGCACGAAATAGGTCTTCATCGCAAGCGACGGATCGACGGCGATCGCCGCCCCGTCCGAGCCCATGGCAACGCGGCTCATCATCTCGACCCCGCCCGCGATATAGGCCGCGCCCGCCCCCGCCTTGACCTGATTGGCGGCCAGGTTCACCGCCTCCATGCCGCTGGCGCAAAAGCGGTTGATCGAAAGACCGGGGATCGATTCATCGAGCCCCGAAAGCAGCACCGCAGACCGGGCCAGACAGCCGCCCTGCTCGCCCACCTGGGTGACATTGCCCCAGATCACATCCTCGACCGCAGGACCCGTCAGGCCATTGCGTTCCGCCACCGCATCCAGAAGCCGCGCCGACAGCGCGACAGAGGTCACTTCATGCAGGCTGCCGTCAGCGCGCCCCTTGCCCCGCGGCGTGCGGCAGGCGTCATAGATATAGGCTTCGGTCATCGATCCTCCTCTGCCCGGACGAGGCCGGGCCTGCTCCCGTCGCGGGATCCCCGCGTCGCCAGACATATTGCAACGAATTGACGTGCGCGTAAGTAGCCTGGCGACAAAGTGGCGCAACGTCACGACAGGCCCGCAGAGGAGAGGTCGCAAAGGGGCGTATTTGCGCCAAGAAGAAACAGCGCAATCTTTTGTTAACCATGCCCTGCCAAGCTGGGCATGCGGTACAGGCTGGCGAGCCGATGACCGCCCAAGGAGAAGCCGCCCCGGCGCGGGGAATGACCTTCCTCAGAGGCTTGAGTGACCTCCGTCAGCCGGGGCGCACCCGCCCTTGCGATTGCCGTTTCTTCTTGGTCCAAATACGCCCTTGCCGACACCGGCCCCCGGCGCGCCCTCAGGCTTTGCGATCCTCGAGTTCCGCCTTGAACAGCCGCAGCCGCACGGTCAGGTTCTCGGGATGCGTCACCGAGTTGAAATGCTCGAAGAGGAAGCACAAGGCCTCGTCCGGGCTCAGCCCGGCTTCCGCGGCGAAGCGGTGCAGCATGCGGTAAGCGTCATTCGTCATCGAGACCGGAAAGCGGCGCGTCAGGCGCAGGCGTTTGGGCATGGGCGGGTCCTTCTTGCCCCCTCAGCCTAAGCCGAGGCCGCCCCGAAGGCCAGAGCCCGCGCCCCCCCGCCGTGATCTTGTGCCGCAGCCGCCGCGGATTGATCGCGGCCGCGCTCTGGCGCTCAATCGCCGCGGGAAACAGGGCCACCGGCCCGGGGAGGAAGAGATGGTCGTGAAATTCTTTGGCGGCGAGACCGTGCCGCTGGAAATGCACAAGGTGCGGGTGGTGCAAAAGCTCACCCTTGCGCCGATCGAGGAGCGGCTGAAAGCCATCGCCGCGGCGGGCAACAACACCTTCCTGCTGCAAAACCGCGATATCTTCATGGACATGCTGACCGACAGCGGCGTCAACGCGATGTCCGACCGGCAGATGGCGGCGATGATGGTCGCCGACGACAGCTATGCCGGATCCGCCACCTACGAGAAATTCGCGGCGAAGCTCGTCGAGCTTTTCGGGATGGACTTCATCCTGCCCACCCACCAGGGCCGCGCCTGCGAAAACATCCTGTCCCAGGTGCTGGTGAAGCCGGGCACGATCGTGCCGATGAACTACCATTTCACCACCACCAAGGCGCATATCGTTCTGAACGGCGGCACGGTCGAGGAAATCCCCCATGACCGCGGCCTCGAGGTCACCTCGACCCATCCGTTCAAGGGCGACATGGACATTGCCAAGCTCGAGGCGCTGGTGGCCACCCATGGCGCGCAGAAGATCGCCTTCGTGCGGATGGAGGCGGGGACGAACCTGATCGGCGGGCAGCCGATCTCGCTTGCCAACCTGCGCGAAATCCGCGCCGCCTGCGACAGGCACGGGATGATCTTCGTTCTGGATGCCTCGCTTCTGGCCGACAACCTGTGGTTCAACAAGACCCGCGAGGAAAGCTGCAAGGATCTGAGCATTGCCGAGATCACCCGGCAGATCGCCGATCTGTGCGACGTGATCTATTTCTCGGCGCGCAAACTGGGCTGTGCGCGGGGCGGCGCCATCTGCATCCGCTCCGAGGCGCTTTACCGCAAGATGCGGGTGCTGGTGCCGCTTTACGAGGGCTTTTTGACCTATGGCGGCATGTCGGTGCGCGAAATCGAGGCGCTGACCGTGGGGCTTGAAGAAACCATGGACGTGGACATGATTTCGCAAGGGCCGCTCTTCATCGATTACATGGTGCGCGAACTCGACAAGCGCGGCGTGCCCGTCATCACCCCGCCCGGGGGGCTGGGCTGCCATATCGACGTGATGCGCTTCCTGCCGCATATCCCGCAGGCGCAATATCCGGCCGGGGCGCTGGCCTCGGCGCTGTTCATCGCGTCGGGCATCCGCGGGATGGAGCGCGGCTCGCTGTCGGAACAGCGCAACCCCGACGGCACGGAGGTCTATTCCAACATGGAGCTGTTGCGCCTCGCGATGCCGCGGCGCGTCTTCACGCTGTCTCAGGTCAAATATGCCATCGACCGGATCGACTGGCTTTATCAGAACCGCGATCTGGTGGGCGGGCTGGTCTTTGTCGAGGAACCGGAAATCCTGCGCTTCTTCTACGGGCGGCTCGATCCGGTGGGCGACTGGCAGCAGAAACTGGCGGCGAAGTTCCGCGCCGATTTCGGCGACAGCCTGTAATCGCAGACGAAAACGGTCGGGGCCTGCGGGCCCCGATCGTCAGTCAAAGGTGCCGGTGACGCGGCCCAGCAGCATGAAGGCGCGGGCGGTGCGGGTTTCGGCCAGTTCCGCCACTTCCTCATCGCTGGCGTTCTGCTCGAATTCGGTGAAGGTGCGGTCGAACTGGCGCAGGAAATGATGCGCGGCATCGCGAAAGATCGTGTCCGCGCGCATCCGCCCCGAGGTCAGCGCCAGGGACGAGCGATCCCGCACCCCGCCCAGCGCGGCAATCTCGCGGCCGCGCTCGCCCTTGGCGAAGCGGCGCCAGAGTTCCGGCCGCGCCCGGTCGGGTTTCAGATCGTCCATGTAGATGCCGTCCTGCGCCAGCAGGTTCAGCACATCCTGCGCCGCGCGCAGCAATTTCGCCATCGTCCGGTCTTCCAGCGCCCGGCGCAGGGCGCGGAAGCCCTCCTTGTCCTCGGCATTGTCGGGGAACTGCATCGCGCGGATGAAATCCGCCACCGAGACCGGCGGCTTGAGATCCTCGGCGGGGGTGCCGAGCGCCAGCCGGGGCTGGTCATCGACCGGGGCCGCGGCTTTCGGCACCGCCAAAGCCGCCTTGCGGTCGGCCGGGGGCTGCGCCCCCCCATGGTCGCGCCGGGTCGAAAACGTCGCCAGCGCCGATTCCGCCTGCCGCGCCGCGATCGCCACCTCGTCGAGCTTCTTTTCCAGCGCCTGACCGCCGCGGATCTGGGCCTGGTTCAGCCAGGCCGAGCGCATCGCCTCCAGCGCGACCTTCAGCGCCTGCGCCTCGGCGCGCATCTCCTGCGCGGTGCGGGCGGTGACGGCGGCGATCCAGATCATCACCACCGGCAGCACGACGCCCACCACCGTCATCACCAGCGAGGCGGCATTCGGCCCCGCCGCCTCGCCCGCGGGCAGAAACAGCCAAACGGCGCCGACCAGCGCCAGCCAAAGCACCGTCAGCCCGCCCGCCACCCATTCGGTGCGACGCGACGGCACGTCCGGTTGCGGCACGGGCGACCATGGCACCGCACCGCTTTCGGGGGTCTTGCGCTCGGACTGGGGCTCGCCCATCTCGTCATCCTTGGTCGGGGGCCCGCTTTACAGGAAACGGACCGACAGGATTTCATAACTGCGCTGCCCGCCCGGGGTGCGGACCTCGACGCTGTCGCCTTCGTCCTTGCCGATCAGCGCGCGGGCCAGCGGCGACTTGATGTTCAGAAGACCGCGTTCCAGATCGGCCTCGTGTTCGCCGACGATCTGATAGGTGCGTTCTTCCTCGGTGTCCTCGTCGACCAGCGTCACCGTGGCCCCGAATTTGATCGAGCCCGACAGCTTCACCGTGTCGATCACCTCGGCGCGGCCCAGAATCGATTCGAGTTCCTTGATCCGGCCCTCGACGAAGCTCTGCTTTTCGCGGGCGGCGTGATACTCGGCGTTTTCGGACAGATCGCCATGTTCGCGGGCTTCGGCAATCGCCTTGATCACGGCGGGCCGTTCCACGGACTTCAGCGTTTTCAGTTCCTCGTCGAGCACGTCGTAGCCGGCGCGCGTCATCGGTATCTTTTCCATGGAGGTGCTTGACCTGTGCTGGCTGACAATTCTTCTTCTTAGCCCGGTGAGGTAAATCCGCCAAGCGGGTCCGGTGTCAAGGGTGGCGGGGCGTTTTCCGCCCACCGGGTGCCGCATCCGGGCGGGCGTGGCTTTTCTGCAGATGCGAAACATTGTTGCGTCGCGGCGCTGCGTAACAATTGCTTCATGTTCCCATTCGCGTTACCACGACGCCGGAACGCGCTGCTGCTGCCTGAACGAAGGAGCCCCCAGATGGCCGAGATCGAACGCGAGTCGATGGAATACGATGTGGTGATCGTGGGGGCCGGTCCGTCGGGGCTTTCTGCGGCGATCCGGCTCAAGCAGATCGACCCGGATCTGACCGTGGTCGTGCTGGAAAAGGGCTCGGAGGTCGGCGCGCATATCCTTTCGGGCGCGGTTCTGGACCCGCGCGGGCTGAACAAGCTGATCCCGGACTGGAAGGAAAAGGGCGCACCGATCAAGACGCCGGTCAAGGAAGACAATTTCTTCCTGCTCTCGGCCGCCGGGCAGACCCGCATCCCGAACTGGCCGATGCCGAAGCTGATGTCGAATCACGGCAATTACATCGTCTCGATGGCGAATGTCTGCCGCTGGCTGGCCGAACAGGCCGAGGCGCTGGGGGTGGAGATCTTCCCGGGCATGGCCTGCTCGGAACTGGTCTGGGACACGGATGCCGCGGGCAACACCCGCGTTGCCGGGGTCGTCGCCGGGGAAATGGGGCTGGCCGCCGATGGCACGCCCGGGCCGAATTACGAACCCGGGATGGAGCTGCGCGGCAAATATGTCTTCCTGGCCGAAGGGGTGCGCGGCTCGCTCTCCAAGCAGCTGATCGAGCGCTACAACCTCTCCGATGGCAAATGCCCGCAGAAATTCGGCATCGGCATGAAGGAAATCTGGGAGATCGACCCGAAGAAGCACCGCGAGGGCACCGTCAGCCACACGATGGGCTGGCCGCTTGACCACAATGCCGGTGGCGGGTCCTTCATCTATCACATCGAGAACAATCAGATTTACATCGGGCTGGTGGTGCATCTGAACTACCAGAACCCCTATCTCTACCCCTACATGGAATTCCAGCGCTTCAAGCATCACCCGATGGTGGCGCAGCTGCTGGAGGGCGGCAAGCGCGTGGCTTACGGCGCGCGGGCGATTTCCGAGGGTGGCTGGCAGTCGATCCCGAAACTGACCGTGCCGGGGGCGGCGCTTCTGGGCTGCTCGGCGGGGTTCGTGAACGTGCCGCGGATCAAGGGCAACCACAATGCGATGCTTTCGGGCATTGCCGCCGCCGAGGCCGCGGCGCGGGCGATCAAGGCCGGGCGCGAAGGCGACGAGCTGGTGGATTACGAGGCCGATGTCCGCTCGGGCGCGATCGCCAAGGATCTGATCCCGGTGCGCAACGTCAAGCCGATGTGGTCCTGGTGGGGGATCTGGGCCTCGATGTTCCTCGGCGGGCTCGACATGTGGACGAATTCGCTGCTGGGCTTTTCCTTCTTCGGCACGCTCAAGCACAAGAAGACCGACGCCGCCCATACCGGGCTGGCCAAGGATTTCGCGCCGATCGACTATCCGAAACCCGATGGCAAGATCAGCTTCGACCGGCTGACCAATGTCAGCTTCGCCTTTACCAACCACGAGGAAAGCCAGCCCTGCCACCTGCGGCTGAAGGATGCCGCGATCCCGCTGACGGTGAACCTGCGCGACTATGCCGAACCGGCGCAGCGCTACTGCCCGGCGGGCGTCTACGAGGTGCTGGGCGAGGGCGATCAGGCGAAGTTCCAGATCAACTTCCAGAACTGCGTCCATTGCAAGACCTGCGACATCAAGGACCCGTCGCAGAACATCACCTGGACCACGCCGCAGGGCGGCGACGGGCCGAACTATCCCAACATGTGAGTCTTGCGCGTCACATCGGCGTGTTGCGGGGGGGGCTTTCGCCTCCCCCGATTGCTTTGCACGGATTGGCCTCGCTACCTTTTGGGCCAGCCCGATCAAAAGGACCCATCCGTGCCCTTCCTTTCCCGACTTTCGCCTGCCCTCTGCCTTGCCGCCGCCCTTGGGCTTGGCCTGGCCCTGCCCGCGACCGCGGTCCGGTCCGAGGATGCGGGCGCCTATCTGGCCGCGCAGGCGGCGGCGACGGACAGCAATTACGCCGCGGCGGCGACCTATTATCAGCGCCTTCTGGCCGACGATCCCACCGATGAACGGGTGCAGGAAGGGCTTCTGGTCAGCCTTTTGTCGCTGGGCGACATGGCCGCGGCCCGCGATCTGGCGGCGCAGATGGTCACCGCCAAGCAGCCCTCGCAGGTGGCGGTGCTGGTGATGCTGGCCGAGGCGGCGCGCTCGGGCGATTTCGCCGCCGGGCAGGCGCTTTTGGACCGCGGCGGCGATGCCGGTCAGCTGGTGGGCGGGCTTTACAAGGCCTGGGCGCTGGCGGGGGCGGGCAAGATGTCCGAGGCGATGGACAGCTTCAAGGCGTTGGGCAAGATCGAGGGGCTCGAGGGCTTTGCCGCCTATCACCGCGCGCTGGCCGCGGCGCTGGTCGGCGATCACGAGGGCGCCGAGAAGATCTTTTCCGGCAAATATGCCGATTACTTCAACGGCACCCGGCGGGGCATTCTGGCCCATGCGCAGGTGCTCTCGCAGCTGGAGCGCGACAGTGATGCGGTGGCGCTGATCGATCGGGCCTATGGCGACACCGCCCCGCCCGAGATCGCCGCGATCCGCAAGCAGCTGGCGGCAGGCGAGACCCTGCCCTTCACCCGGATCGGCTCGGCCCGCGATGGCGTGGCCGAGGTGTTCCAGTCGGTCGCGCTGGCGCTGAGCGCGGATTCGCTGCCCGGTTTCGCGCTGATCCATGCCCGGCTGGCGCTGTGGCTGCGCCCCGACGACGTCGATGCCGCGCTGCTGATCGCCGACATCCTGGAATCGCAGGACCAATACGATCTGGCGATTGCCGCCTATGCCGAGATCGGCCCGGACAATCCCGCCTTTTATGCCGCCGAACTGGGGCGGGCACAGGCGATGGTCTCGGCCGGGCAATCCGATGCGGCGATCGGCGTGCTCGAAGCCCTTTCCCGCAGCCATCCCGACCTGCCCAATGCCTGGTCCTCGCTGGGCGACACGCTGCGCCGCGAGGAACGCTATGCCGAGGCCGCGACGGCCTATGACAAGGCGATCGCGCTGACCGGCACGCCGCGTCCGGCGGATTGGAGCCTGTGGTATTCGCGCGCCATCGCGCAGGAACGGTCAGGCCAGTGGGACAAGGCCGAAAAAGGCTTCCGCGAGGCGCTGAAACTCTCGCCCGATCAGCCGATGGTGCTGAATTATCTGGGCTATTCCTATGTGGAGAAGCGGCAGAACCTGAAAGAGGCGCTCGAGATGATCGAAAAGGCCGTCGCCGGGCGACCCGATGACGGCTATGTCACCGACAGTCTGGGCTGGGCCTATTACCGGCTGGGCCGCTATGACGAAGCGGTGGTGCAGATGGAAAAGGCGGTCGAGCTGACCCCCGCCGATCCGCTGCTGAACGACCATCTGGGCGATGTCTACTGGGCCGTCGGACGCCAGCGCGAGGCGGAATTCCAGTGGCATCGGGCGCTCAATCTGGGGCCCTCGCCCGATCTTGACCCCAACCGCGTCCGCCGCAAGCTTGAAGTCGGGCTGGATGCCGTGCTGAAGGAGGAAGGTGCCGCGCCGCTGCACCCGGACCATGCGCAGAATTGACGTTTTCGCCCCGGCCAAGGTCAACCTGGCCTTGCATGTCACCGGCCAGCGCGCCGATGGCTATCATCTGCTTGACAGTCTTGTCGCCTTTTCGCCGGTGGGCGACGGGCTGACACTGGCCCCGGCCGAGGGGCTGGGGCTGAAGGTCAGCGGCCCCGAAGGCGCCGCCGTGCCCGAGGGCCCGGAAAATCTGGTGCTGAAGGCGGCGGCGCTGTTTGGCGTGGGCGCGGCGGTGGTGCTGGAAAAATGCCTGCCCGCGGCCTCGGGGATCGGCGGCGGCTCTTCGGATGCGGCGGCGGCCTTGCGCGGCATGGCGGCGCTGACCGGCCAGCCCCTGCCCGAGGCGGGCGCGGTGCTGAACCTGGGCGCCGATGTGCCGATGTGTCTGGACCCGCGGCCCGCCCGCACCCGCGGCATCGGCGACGATCTGACCCCGGTCACCCTGCCCACCCTGCCCGCGGTTCTGGTCAATCCGCGCGTCGAAGTGCCCACGCCCTCGGTTTTCAAGGCGCTGCGCCGCAAGGACAATCCGCCCCTGCCCGAGATCCCGGCCTTTGCGGATGCGGGCGCCTGCATCGCCTGGCTGGCGGAGCAGCGCAATGACCTGCAGGCCCCGGCCGTGGCGCAGGCCCCGGTGATCGCCGAGGTGCTGGCGGTGCTCGCCGCCCTGCCCGGCTGCCAACTGGCACGGATGTCGGGATCGGGGGCGACCTGTTTCGGCCTTTTCGGCACCGAGGCCGAGGCCGCGGCGGCACAGGCGGCCCTTGCGGCAAGCCATCCGGGCTGGTGGAGCGCGCATGGCGCGCTGGGCGATCAGGCGCAGAAAGCCGCGCCGCAGCTCAGGTGAGCGCGGCGATCAGCCCGAGATAGCCCAGAAGCGCCCCCACCAGCACCAGGCCGAAGGGAAACTTCCGGTGCCCCCAGCTGGCCCAGTCGGGCGTCGCCGCCCGCACGGCGGGAATGGCGCGGGCGATGCGGTGGGCGACGAAGGCGAGGATCAGGCAGGCCTGCAGCAGCACCAGCGCCAGCATCACCCGGCCCGGATCGGCGGAAAAGAACGGTGCGCTCGCGGCGGCGAATTTCACGTCGCCCATGCCGACGCCCAGCGCGATGTTCAGCACCAGGCCGATGACCAGCACCACCGGCAGATGCAGCCAGCGCCAGGCCCAGACCTCAGGCGGCAGCACCAGCCCCCCCACGACGGCAAAGACCGCGATCAACGAAAGCACCGCGGCATTGCGGATCTTCATGTATTTCAGGTCGGTATAGCTGACCCAGGCGCAGATCGGCAGCACCGCGACAAAGAGCGCCAAGGCCGATTGCGACACGCTCAGTCCCAGCATCTCAGCCCCGCTTGCCGCCGGCATCCAGCGCTTCAAGCGCCCGCGCCGCTTCCTCGAAATAGACCGGCGAGGTGTCGACCGCATCCTGCAAGAGCCCCTTGCCGATCGTCACGTCGCCCTGTTTGATCGCCGACAGCGCCGCCGTGTAAAGCAGCTTCGCCCGTTCGGTCTGGGTCATGTCGACCACCGGCAGATCGTATTTGTGCTGCGCCGCCCGCGCCATCACCAGATTGTTCTTGGTGGTGAACGAGGTGGAATCATAGCTCAGCGCCTCGGAGAACAGCGCCTCGGCGCCCTTGGCATCGCCCCGCGTCAGCTTGGAAAAGCCCCAGTTGTTCAGCACCCCCGAGGGCCGCGTCGTCAGCCCCGAGGCGGTTTCATAAAAACTGTCGGCCTTTTTCCAGTTCTTCTCGCTGTCGGCCACCATCGCCTCCAGCTTGTAGCGCTCAAAGGTCTCGTGCGTCGGCGGGATCGTGTTCAGCGTCGCCTTGGCCGCGTCCCATTTGCCCGCCCGGATCTGCGCATCGGCCAGCGCCACCTTGTCATCATTGCCGCCTTCGGGCATGGCGATGACCCGGGTCCAGACGCCGATCGCGGCTTCCGCCTGACCGGCCCGCACCAGCGACTTGCCAAGGCCGCGCTGCAGATCGATCCGTTCGGGATGTTCGTTCGTCGCGCGGGTGAAATAGCTGACCGCCTCGCGCGGGTCGCCCACCGTCAGCATGATGTCCGACAGGTTCGTCGCATCGACCGCATTGACCGAGTCGAGCGCCTGATCCACCCCGTCCTTGTCGCGGCCCATGCAGCCCGCAAGGACAAGAGAACAGCCCGCAAGGACCACAAGGATGATCGGGTGGCGCATGTTGCTGCGTCCTTTTGCTCGTGCCTCACTGCTCGGTCAGCAGAAGGTATTCCCCAACCCCCCGCCGCACCAGCTTGAACGGTCTGTCCGTCGGCGGATCATAGGCGGGTTTCTCTTTCTTTGCGAGGGCCAGCCGCAGGTTTTGCCGGATCGCGTCGGATTCGCCACTGTCCAGCCCATAGGCGATCTGGAACACCCGCGCCGCCTCGGCGGCCTTGCCCTGTTCCATCAGCACGACGCCCAGATTGTTCCAGGCGGGCACGAAGCGTTCGTCCTTTTCGGTGGCCCGGCGCAGGATCTGTTCCGCCTGCCCCAGACGGCCCAGCTTCAGATCGGCCGAACCGATCGCAGAGAGCACGTCGACCGTCGCCCCCTTGTCGGCCGCGGCGCGGTAATAGGCCTTCAGCGCCAGTTCATATTCGCCCGCCGCCATCAGCCGGTGGCCGACGATCAGCCCGTCTATCCCCTCGCCCTCGGCCGCGCCCGGGGCAAAGGGGCTCGCCTTCGAGGCACCAAGGCCGCCCGGCATGCAGGCGGCCAGCAGGCACAGCGACAGCGCGGCAAGGGGCGCAAAACGGGTCAGGCGCATGGATCACATCTTAATGGCGGGCGCCGATCGCGGCGAAGTTCTCCATCATATCATGGACCGAGGGGCCGACAAGGATGATGAGCAGCGGCGGCACGGTGAACATCATGGTGCCCAGCGTCATCTTGGTCGGGATCTTGTTCGCCGCTTCCTCGGCGCGCATGATCCGCTTGTCGCGCATGTCGGCCGCGTAAAGCCGCAAGGCCTCGGCGATCGAGGTGCCGAATTGCTGGCTCTGGATCATCACGGTGACGAAGGAGGCGACATCGGACACGCCCGAGCGTTCGGCAAAGGCGCGCAGCACCGTGGGCTTGTCCAGACCGGCCTTGATCTCGTGGGCGACCGTGGCGAATTCCTCGGCCAGCGCGGGATAGGAGGAGGAGAGTTCCTTCGACACCCGGATGATGCCCTGATCCAGCGACTGCCCGGCCTCGACGCAGACCAGAAGCATGTCGAGCGCATCGGGAAAGCCGTCCTGGATTTCCTGCGTGCGGGCGGCGACGCGCTGGTTCACCCAGCGCCGCGGCGCGTAATAGCCACCGATCCCCGGGCCAAGGATCGCGGCGATGGCATTGGTGGATTCCAGCGGAACCTCATGCCCGGCATTGTAGAACAGCACGTAAAGCACGCCGAGGCCCAGCAGCGAAATCGCCAGGGCGAATTGCACGGCGTGAAAATGGCGCACCACATGCGGGCCGCGATAGCCCGCCTTGTGCAGCCACTTGCGGCTTTCCGACATTTCTTCCTTGCTTTGCGGCTCCAGAAAGCCCGCGAATTTCTGCAGCTTGTCGGGGCCCGCGGTGTTGCGCAGCTTTTGCGCCTTTTTCGACGTCGCCTGCGCCGCCCCGACGGTTCCGCTGCCCGGCGCCAGGCTTTTGCGCAGCTTGTCGAGCGGGTCTTCGCGTCTCGACACCAGCGCGGGCAGCGCCGCCAGCACCAGAACGGCGCCAAGCGCGGCCAGCGCGATGACCGGGCCCATCGGACCCAGCCAGGCAGTCAGCATGTCGGTGATCGCTTGCAGGGACATCCGGACCTCCTCAGACCTTGATCGTCGTCATGATCTTCATGAACAGCACATTCGCCCCCAAAAGCGCGAAGACGATCAGCGCCGCCGGAACGAAGGAGGGCGAGTCCTTGACATTGTCATAATAGGTCGGCGCCACCACCTGGATCACCACCAGCACGGCGACCGGAAAGGCCGACAGGAAGACGCCGGACCATTTCGGCTCGGCGGTGATGGCACGGACCCGGCGGAACAGCCGAAAGCGCGAGCGGATCACTTTGGCCAGACCTTCGAGCACCTCGGCCAGGTTGCCGCCCGAGGTCTGCTGGATCGAGACGGCAACGGCGAGGAAGCGCAGATCCTGCATGTCGAGCCGCTCGGCCAGATCGCGCAGGCTGTCGACGACGTTGCGGCCATAGGCGGCCTCGTCGGCGATGATGCCGAATTCGGTGCCCAAGGGATCGGGGATTTCCTTCGCCACCGCCTGAATCGCCGAGGCAAGCGGATGGCCGACGCGCAGGCTGCGCACCATCAGCTCGACCGCGTCGGGCAGCTGATCCTCGGCCAGTTTGAGCCGCTTGCCCGCCTTGCCATTGACCCAGAAATAGACCCCGCCGACGCCCATCCCCACCGCCAGCACCGCCCGCACCGGGGTCGAGGCCTGGGTGCCCAGCGTCAGGCCCAGAAAGGCGATGAAGCTGACCAGCACCATCACGCCGATCAGCGCCATCGGGGAAAAGGCGATATTGGCCTTTTGCGCCTTGGAGGCGAGCAGCGAATAGAACGGAATGCCCTGCGCCTTCGAATGCTGCGTCGCCTCCTTGCGGAGCTGTTCCAGCACCTGTTCGCGCCGCTGCCCCTTGTCGAGCATTTCCAGACGGCGGTTCACCCGGTTGTTGAGCGAGATCGACTTGCCGAAGACGAGCAGATAGATGCCCTCGACGATCAGAAGCACGGCGACGAAGATCAGGCCATAGATGATCGGCGTGGCGGAAATGATCATGGGCTTGGCTCTCCGTCAGTCCTGAACCGGTTCGTAGATCGAGGCGGGCAGGTCGTAGCCCCATTGCCGGAAGCGGTCCGAATAATGGCTGCGCACGCCGGTCGCGGTGAAGCGGCCGATGATCTTGCCATCGGGCGCAAGGCCCAGCCGCTCGTAGCGGAAGATTTCCTGCATCGAGATCACGTCGCCCTCCATCCCGGTGATCTCGGTGATCGAGACCATCCGGCGGGAGCCGTCCTGCAGACGCGAGGCCTGCACGATCAGGTTGACGGCGCTGGCGATCTGGCTGCGCACCGCTTTCAGCGGCATTTCAATCCCCGCCATGGCAACCATGTTTTCCAGACGCGAGATGCCGTCGCGGGCGTTGTTGGCGTGGATCGTCGTCATCGAGCCGTCGTGGCCGGTGTTCATCGCCTGCAGCATGTCGATGACCTCTTCGCCGCGGGTTTCGCCGACGATGATCCGGTCCGGGCGCATCCGCAGCGCGTTGCGCAAGCAGTCGCGCTGCGTCACCGCGCCCTTGCCCTCGACGTTCGGCGGGCGGCTTTCCATCCGGCCGACATGGGTCTGTTGCAGCTGAAGTTCGGCCGTGTCCTCGATCGTCAGGATGCGTTCGGAATTGTCGATGAAGGACGACAGCGCATTCAGCGTCGTCGTTTTCCCCGAGCCCGTCCCCCCGGACACGATCACATTCAGCCGCGTCGCCACCGCCGCCTGCAGATAGGCCGCCATTTCCTCGGTAAAGGCGCCGAAGCGGACCAGATCGTCGATCGCCAGCTTGTCCTTCTTGAATTTCCGGATCGAGACGAGCGAGCCATCCACCGCGACCGGGGGCACCATCGCGTTGAAACGCGAGCCATCGGCCAGACGGGCGTAGACATAGGGGTTGCTTTCATCGACACGCCGCCCCACCGCGGACACGATCTTGTCGATGATCCGCAACAGGTGCTTTTCATCCTTGAAGGTCACGTCCGACAGCTGCAGCTTGCCGAAGCGTTCGACAAAAATCTGATTGGGCCCGTTCACCAGGATGTCGGAAACCGTCTCGTCCTTCAGAAGCGGTTCCAGCGGGCCAAGGCCCATCACCTCGTCGTAAAGTTCCTGATGCAGGCTTTGCCGTTCGACGGCGTTCAGCACCACCGACATCTCGGTCATCGCCTCGCCCGAGATCGCGGCGATCTCGGCTTTCAGCTCGGCTTCCGAGGCATGTTCCAACGCGGCCAGGTTCAGGTTTTCCAAAAGGCGCTTGTGCAGCTCGACCTTGAGCTCGCCCATCCGTTCCTTGCGCTTGCGATCCTTGTCCGCGGCGGCGGCCTGCGCCGTCACCGGCGCCCCGGGCATCACGCGGCGCTGCACGCCGGGTTTCGGCGTCTCGGGCGTGGCCGCGATCGGCACCTGCGGCACCGGGGCCGCGGCGGCGGGCCGGGCCGCCCCGGGGGGCGCGACAGCGGCGGATTTCTTGTAACGCGAGAACATGACGGTCTCCGGGCTCCGCTCAGGCCGTGGCGGCTTCGGCGGCGCGGTTCAGGTCGGCGATGGACTGGGCCAGCTTCTGGATTTCCTTGCGCAGGGGCGCCTTGGCCGCCGAGAGCGCCAGCGGCAGGCCGTGGTCATTCGCCTGGGTGACGATCCGGCCGCAGTCCGACAGCAGCAGTTCGATGCCGATATCCAGGCTTTCGGCCAGCCGCTTCACCCGCGACTTGCCCGACAGATCGGTGAATTTCGGTGCCCGGTTCAGCACGAAGCGCAGCTTTTCGACCGGCAGGTTTTCCGCCTTCAGCGCCCGGATCATCCGCAAGGTGTTCTGCGCCGAACGCATGTCGAGCTCGATCAGCGCGAAATACAGATGCGCCTGGCTCAGCACGGTTTCCGTCCAGCTGACGACGGTGGTCGGCATGTCGATGACCACGAAATCGAAATTCGACCGCGCCATCTCGATGATGCGGGAAATATCCTCGGCGGTGACGATGTCGAGCGGCAGCATCTCTGACGGCGCGGTCAGCACATGCAGCCGGTCGTTGAAGGTCAAAAGCGCCTGATTGAAGCTTTCGGCATCCAGATGCGCGGTGTCCTGCAACATCTCGAACACCAGATCGCGGCGCGGCAGGTCCAGATAGGTCGAGGCGGTGCCGAATTGCAGGTCGAAATCGAGCAGGCAGACCCGCGGCGGCGGCACCGGCGCCTTTTTCGAGGTCTCGGGCGTGGCCAGTTCCCAGGCCAGGTTGACGGCAAAGGTCGTCGCCCCCACCCCGCCCGAGAGGCCATGCACCGGCAGCACCACCCCGTCGCGCCCGCCCGAGGCCTTGAAGGCGGGCGGAGCCGCGGCGGCGGCGGGCAGTTCGGGCGGCAGATCGGATTGGCCGAGCCGCTCGATCGCCTCGTGCAGGGCGCCTTCGGGCAGCGGATAGGGCACGAAATCGTCGGCGCCCAGACGCAGCAGCTGATGCAGGGCGATCGGGCTGACCTCCTCGGCGATCAGGATGACGCGGATGCCCTTTTCCTTGGCGGTGCCGATGATGCCGGAAATCCGCGCCAGATTGTTCTCGTCTTCGTTGTCCACCGCGATGGCGATGAATTCGAGCAGTTCGGAATCGGGCTGATTGAGGAAGACCGCCGCATCTTCGAAGGTCAGGTCGCCCCAGCTTTCGCCCAGCTCGGCCTCCATGTCCTCGATCAGCAGGTCGAAATTCGAGACGTCCCGGGAGACCGTGCAGGCCACGATCGGCGCCGGTTCCGGAGAAAGACTTGCTGCTGCACTCATTGCCTCGGTCCTTTGTTACGCATTTCGCAACCTGACCGGGGAAATCTGCGCCCGGCACAGCCACGAAAGGGGCACGACTCGGGGGACGCGCCATTTCCTGCCTGCCAAGGGTCGCGGCCAATCTGGGCAACATTTGGGCCGGATTGTTCCAATTGTGGGGTATTTGGCGACGATCCGGCAAACAGGCGGGCCTTGTTGCCAAAGCCCGCCCGGAACGAGGATCTGACGGGTCTTACTGGGCGGCGCTGGCGCCACCGCCGCCGCCGCCGTTGGACTGGCCGGTGGAGAGCGTGACGATGCTGACCGGCATGGCCGAGGTCACATATTCGCGGAACACCAGTTCCGCATATTGGCCGTTCAAATATTGCGGGGCGCGCTTGACCAGCCCCGAAACCTCGGTGACGGTGCGGCGGTTCTGCGCATTCGGGCCGGGATCATAGACCAGCGGCTGCGTCTTGCCATAGGACACGACCGCTTCCAGCCGGGACCGGGAAATCCCCTGCCCGGTCAGGAAGGCAACGACGGCCCGGGCGCGGCGCAGGCCCAGCGCCTTGTTGTAGGCATCCGAGCCGACAAGATCGGTGTGACCATAGACGCGGAATTTCACCTCGGGGAATTGCTTGATCCAGTTCGCCTGCTGCGCCAGCGCCGCCTGCGCCGTGCCGTCCAGCCGATCCGAGTTGAAGGCGAAATTGACCGTATTGGGCACATCCTGGGCGAATTTGCGCGTCAGGCTGACGGCGAAATCGCGCTGCCCGGTCATCATCAGGGTGTTGTTCATCGTGGCATTGCCAAAGCCGCCGGTTTCATACTGGCTGCCCACTTCGGCACCGCTGCATCCGGCCAGCGCCAGCGCGCCCGCGACGATCACCCAATAGCGCATGCCCTGGCCCCCAAGCTGCATTCCCTCACTCCATCACATAGCCGTAGGAGCCGGAAAAATCCTGCCGGGCCACTTCGCCCGCGGCGCCGCCCTCGGTCTTGCCGCGCAGGAACAGCTCGGATTCGCTGGGCAGCCTGATGCGGTCGGTCGGCAGCGCCAGCGCCTCGCCATGCGTCGGCGTGACCAGATGCGGCGTGATGATGATGACAAGTTCGGATTGCTTGCGCTCGAACGCGGTCGAGCGGAACAGAGAACCCAGCACCGGCACATCGCCCAGCCACGGGATCTGCGTGTTCAGATCGTTGAAATCGTCCTGCAGCAGCCCGGCGATGGCAAAGCTTTCGCCGTCGCGCATCTCGACCGTGGTCGAGGTCTCGCGGCGCTTGAAGGCGTTCACCGTCGTGCCGTTGTTCGTCATCGTCACCGACGTGTCGATGGCCGAGACCGCGGCGGCGATTTCCAGGTTGATCAGATCGCCGTCGACGACGCGGGGGATGAACGACATCTCGACGCCGAAGGGCTTGTATTCGATGGTGATCCCGTCGTCGTCGACCACCGGGATCGGATATTCGCCGCCCGCCAGGAACTTGGCCTGCTGCCCCGAAAGCGCGGTCAGGTTCGGTTCGGCCAGGGTGCGGACCATCCCCTTGCTTTCCAGCGCCTCCAGCAGCACGCCGAATTCCATGTTGCCGACGGTGAAGCCAAGGCCCAGCGCGCCCTGGGTAGAGGCCGAAATCGGCATCGTGCCCTTGTCGAAGGCATTGCCCACCGCATCGGTCGCGGTGAAGTTGCCGGTGCCGGTGATCACCCCGGTCTGGGCATTGCCGCCGCCCACCGTGCCGCGCATCGCCAGCGACGAGGCGAGGTTCTTCGACACCGAGCGCTGCATCTCGGCGAAGCGGACCTTCAGCATCACCTGCTGCGTGCCGCCGACATTCATCAGGTTCGACACCCGCTCGCCCGCATAGCGCCGCGCCAGATCCAGCGCGCGATCGAGTTTCGCCGAGGAGGACACGGTGCCCGACAGCACGATGCCGTCATTGGCGGTGCGGACCTCGATATTCTCGCCGGGCAGGATCTGTTTCAGCCGTTCCTTGAACTCGGCGATGTCGGGGGTGACCTGCACTTCGACATTCGACAACAGCGTGCCATCGGCCCCGAGGATCGTCATCGTCGTGCGGCCGGGCACCTTGCCCAGAACGTAGATCGTCTTGTCGGAAAGCGTGGTGACATCGGCGATGCCGGGATTGGCGATCGACAGCTCCGAGAACGGCTGGTCGCTTTCCACCACCACGGCGCGGTTCATCGGCACCGCCAGCGGCGTGCTGCCCGTCCCCGAAACGATGCGCAGCGTCTCCGCGGCAACCGGCAGGGTCACAGCCGTCGCAAGCGCGGCGCCCAGCGCGCAAGCCCCGAAGAAACTCTTCATTTTCATGGTGATCCTGCCTCTCCGATCACGCTGCTACCCCCGGATCTGTCGCCCGGTATTCGGTGATTTTCACCCATATGGCGCAGACAATGCCCGAGTGTCGATTTTTTTGCAAGAATCAACCGGTTCCGCGGATCTTTTCTGCGTCGCAGGCGATGCGCCGGGCCGGAGCGGCGGCGTTCAGTTCTTGCAGGGGATCGGCGTTTCGATCACCTCGGTGCCCTTGCGGGTCTTGACGGTGCAGACCCGCGCCGCCTCGACCTTGACGGCCTCCTGCACCTGAATGCCCAGAAGCTTGTTGCGGTCGATCTCGATCGCGCCCGGATCGGCGGTGTTCTGCATCCCCACCAGCGACAGCGTCAGCTCTCCGGTGCCCTGCGCCAGCGTCAGCGAGGCCACCTGTTCGGGCGTCACCTCGGCGGTCACCGTCTTGGCAAGCTGGGTTTCCTCGGCGCGGTCGGCATCGGCGCTCTGGTCGATGGCGATCAGCCGCAGGTTGGTGTCGATCAGCTTCGTCACCCGTTCGCCGTTCACCTCGCCCGACCAGTAGACATCGACCCGGTCGCCCGGCCGCAGGAAGCCCGAAACCCCGGTGGTGGCGTCGACCGAAATGGTGAAGGCGCGCATGTTCGGCGACAGGCTGGCCGTGATCCCGGCGTCGACGCCGGGGGCGGTGATCTTGTTGGCCAGGATCGCCTCGTAGGCGTCATAGGCGCGCAAGGCCGCGCGCGGACGGGTCTCGCCGCCGGGGAAGACCGAGGCGGCCTGCGCCTCCTCGGGGGCGCCCTGGGGCGTCGCGACACTGTGGAAGATGCCCGCGGGCAGGTGGCCGACCTGCATCTTGATCACGCCCAGATCGGCGGCGGTGAAGCGTTCGCCATAGGCCAGCGGGCGGCGCAGCACCACCACATCGACCAGTTGCGGCGCATTGCGCTGCTCGGCCACAAGCCTGTCCCGCTCGACCTGGAACTGCGAGATCTGCTGCTGCGCCATGTAGACCGCAAGACCGGCGAGGGCGACACCCAGCACCAGGACAAGAGCGACAATCATACGCATCCGCGCACCCCTCTTCTTTCCAGACCGAAGGCTCGGCCCAATATCTCACACCATCGCCCCCGGCTGCGGGCCGCCGCCAAGCCGAAGGCCCGCCCGCCCGGGCCTCAGAAGGTGCTTTTCACCGACTGGGTGCCCAGAAATTCACCGACATTGCGGGCGATGCTGCCGGAGTTGGTCCACACGACCCCGCCCGCGACCATGCCCAGCGACACCACGGCCGCCGTCAACACCACCCAGTCGACGGTGATGGCGCCTTCGTCGTCATGGACCATGAGATTCCGGAGGGTCGACAAAAATCTCTCTCGCATTTCGGTGCTCTCTTCTGCAATGGGCGATCCCGATCCACCCTAGCGGCGCAAGGCGGCACAATTTGGGCAGATCGACGCATTTTTTCCGGCGAACGGCGCCCGCAGCAAAGGACCGGCCGGATCAACCGGCACCGGATCCGAACAAGCCAGGGGCCGCCCGGCCCCCGAAATCGATCCCGCAAGATCGATCAGAACGTGCTCTTGACTTCGGCGGAGTCGAGATAGGTGCCGATTTCCTTGGTGAGGCCTTCGGTCTTTTCGCGCACCAGCAGCAGCGCGGCAGCGCCGAGGCCGACGACGGCAGCGGTCAGCACGACCCAGTCAACGGTCACGGCGCCATCTTCTTCGGTGCGGATCTTGCGGGCGAATTTGAAGAACTTCATGGGGTCTCTCCTTGGGTTCGGGTTGCTCCGCGCTGCTGCCGGGCTTCGTTGCATCCAGCCTCGCGGTATGGGGTCTTTCTGGCGGTGAATCGTGACCTGAATGGGGCGGAAGCGGTATATCTTCGCGGCAAGGCCGAAACCGCGCCGAAGTAAATGCAATCTTAACCATTTTCGCGCCAGCGCGCGCCCGCCTCGCCCAAGGAGATTCGGGGGAAAGGGCGGGGCAAAGGCCGCGGCGCAGCTGCCCCGGGGCCGCGCAGACAAGCCTTCGTGCAACAGGTCGGGGCGAATCCGGCGCCGATCTTGCGGGGAAATCGCGTTGGTCTTGGTTTTTCGCCCGGTTTCGGGAATAGTGACCGCAACCGGCCTTCGCCGGACAAAAGGTCCAAAACCGGATCACCAGAGCAGGATCGCGCACATGCGCCGGATAATCGTCGTCAGTCTCGCCCTGAGCGCGACCGTTTCGGTCGTGCCCGCCCTTGCCGAAATCGGCCCGAAATCGCCGACCGTGCATCATTTCCAACCCCGTCGCGTGCTGCCGCCCAAGGCCGGGCAGACGCGGTTCCTGACGATCCAGATCAACCCCGAGGAACAGGCGGCCGCCCTTGCCGCCCAGGCGGCCAAACCCTTCGCACCGCTGACCGCGACGCCGCCGCCCGCCTCCGGCGCGGGGACGGGGGTGGGCCGGACGGCGGATGGCGGCGCGGCCTCTTATGCCTGGTTCTGGAACGTCGTCTCGCCCGCGCTGGCCGACCGGGCGGGGCGGTTCCAGCAGGCGATCGACGCGCTGACCATGGGGCCGGGCGGGCAGGCGGTGCGGGCACCGCGGCTGGCCAGCCTGCAGGCGATCGCGCAGACGCATGGCCGCGACATCCTGGCCGCGACGATCGGCACCGAGGTCTCGCCCGCGCTGGTGCTGGCGGTGATCTCCACGGAATCGGGCGGACAGGCCGATGCGGTCTCGCATTCGGGCGCGGTCGGGTTGATGCAGCTGATCCCCGCGACGGCGACGCGCTTTGCCGTGTCCGACAGCCGCGATCCGGGCCAGAACATCAAGGGCGGCGTCGCCTATCTGAACTGGCTGATGAAGGAATTCGACCGCGATCCGCTGATGGTGATCGCCGCTTACAATGCCGGGGAAAACGCGGTGAAGGGAAATGGCGGCGTGCCGCCCTATGCCGAGACGCGCGATTACGTGCCCAAGGTGCTGGCGGCCTGGCAGGTGGCGCGGGGCCTCTGTCTCAGCCCGCCCGAACTGGTCACGGACGGCTGCGTCTTTGCCTCGAAGGGATGACGATGAGCCATGACAAACCGCTGGTGCTGGATGTCGACGGCACCTTTCTGCGCACGGATCTGCTGCTGGAAAGCTTCTGGGCCGGTCTGGGCCGGATGCCGCTGCGCACGCTGCGGATCGCGGCGACCACCTTTCGCGACCGCGCCCGGCTGAAGGCGGAACTGGCCGCGCTGGGGCCCTTGCGCACCGATCTGATGCCCGTCGCCCCCGCCGTGGCCGAGGTGGTGATCGGCGCGCTGAACGAGGGCCGCGAGGTCTGTCTGGCCTCGGCCTCGGATCAGCGGCTGGTGGCGCAGCTGGCGGCCGATCACGGGCTGTCCGAGCGGATCTTCGCCTCGGACGGGCGGCTCAATCTGAAGGGCGCCGCCAAGGCCGGGGCGCTGGTGCGGGTCTTCGGGCCGCGCGGCTTCGTCTATGCGGGCAACGAGGCCACCGACATGGCGGTCTGGGAACATGCGGAAACCGCGGTGGTGGTGGGCCGGGTGCCCGAGACCGCCGCCCTGCCCGCGCGCGGCATCGGCGTGGTGACCCTGCCCGGCGGCTGGAGCGCGGCGGCGCTGCTCAAGGCGCTGCGGCCGCATCAATGGGTGAAGAACCTGCTGCTGCTGTTGCCGATGATCGCGGCGCATCGTTTCGACACCGTGACGCTGCTGCCGATCCTGCTCGGGATGGTGGCGTTTTCGCTGGCCGCCTCGGCGATCTACATCGTCAACGACCTGCTCGACCTCGAGGCCGACCGGCTGCATCCGGTGAAATGCCGCCGCCCCTTCGCCTGCGGCGCGGTGCCGATCCGGGTGGGGATGATCGCCTGCGCCGGGCTGGTGCTGGCGGCGCTGGCCCTTGCGGCGGCGCTGAACGCGGGCTTCCTCGGCATCCTTTTGCTCTACATGGCGATGTCGCTTGCCTATTCGCTGCGGCTCAAACGGATGCGCTGGGTCGACATCACCACGCTGGCGGCGCTTTACACGCTGCGCGTCGTCGCCGGGGCCGCGGCGGGGATGGTCGATGTCTCGATCTACATGCTGGTCTTCCTGTTTCCGATCTTCCTCAGCCTTGGCTGCGTGAAACGGCTGACCGAACTGACGCTTGCCCCCGACACCGACCCGCTGCCCGGCCGCGGCTACGGCCGCCCGGACCGGGGCGATCTGCTCAATGTGGCAGGGATCGGCGTCGTCGGCGCGCTGGTGGTCTTTTTCCTTTACTCGATCTCGGATCAGGGGCGGATGCTTTACCCCGACACCTGGCTTTTGTGGCTGGCGATGCTGCCGATGGGCGGCTGGCTGGTGCGCATGGTGGCGCTGGGCTGGTTCGGCAAGCAGGATTACGACCCGATCGTCTTTGCGCTGCGCGACAAGTTCGGCTTGGGCATCCTGATGATGACGCTGAGCCTGATGTTCTGGGCGGCGGGCCTTTGGGCGCAATGGTTCGGGATGGGCGGCTGATCCGGCGGCGGCGGCGGGGGTTTCACACCCCCCGACCCCCTTGGGATATTTCCGGCAAGATAAAGGGAGGCTTCCGGGCCTTTATCTTGCCGAAAATATCCCGGGGGGAGCCGACAAGCGCGGGAGCCCCCCTTCTTCCTTTATCCGAGTTCGGCCAGACGCTTCAGCGCCGCGCCGATCTTCGCCGCCTCTTCCGCGCGCGCGGCGAGGTTTTCGCGGGCTTCCTCGATCACCTCTTCGGCGGCATTGGCGACGAATTTCGGGTTCGCAAACCGCGCCTTCAGCCCCGCCGCTTCCTTTTCGACCTTGGCCAACGCCTTTTCGAGCCGGGCCTTTTCGGCCGCCACATCGATCACCCCTTCGAGCGGCAGACCGAACAGGGCCCCCGCCGCCGGGATCGAGATCGAGCCCTTGGCGACCGTGCCTTCGGTGATCGCTTCAAGCCGGGCCATGCGCAGAATGAGCGCCTCGTTCCGGGCCAGCGCCGCGCGGGCCTGGGGCTCGGCCTCGGCCAGCACCATCGGCAGTTTCAGCGCCACGGGAACGCCCATCTGCGCACGCGAGGACCGGATTTCCTCGATCAGCGCGATCACCCAGTTCATTTCCCGATCCGCCTCGGCGTCGATCAGCTCGGCGCCGTAGGTCGGCCAATCGGCATGGACCAGCATCTTCGCGCGGGTGCCGGTCAGGCCCCACAGCTCTTCGGTGATGAAGGGCATGATCGGATGCAGCAGGATGTAGCACTGATCCAGCACCCAGCGCATCGTTTCCCGGGTTTCCGCCGCATGCTCGCCGTCGAAGAGCGGTTTCGAGAATTCCACATACCAGTCGCAGACCTTGCCCCAGACAAAGCCGTAAAGCGCATTCGCGGCGTCGTTGAAACGGTAGCTCTCAAACGCCGCATCGACCTCGGCCCGGACCTTGGCGGTTTCGCCGATGATCCAGCGGTTCACGGTCTGGCTGGGCTGCGGGATGCCCGCGACCTCGGCCTCGAAAACGCCGTTCATTTCGGCAAAGCGGGTGGCGTTCCACAGCTTCGTGCCGAAATTGCGATAGCCCGCAATGCGGTCTTTCGAAAGCTTCAGCACCCCGCCGATGGCGGCCATCGAGGCATTGGTGAAGCGCAAAGCATCAGCGCCGAATTCGTCGATGATCTCCAGCGGGTCGATGACGTTGCCCGCCGTCTTCGACATCTTCTTGCCCTTCTCGTCGCGGACGAGCTGATGCAGGTAGACGGTGTGGAACGGAATTTCCCCGGTCACGGCGAGTTGCATCATCATCATCCGGGCGACCCAGAAGAACAGGATGTCAAAGCCCGTCACCAGAACATCGGTGGGGAAATACTTGCGCATTTCCGGGGTCGCCTCGGGCCAGCCAAGGGTGCCGATCGGCCAGAGGCCTGAGGAGAACCAAGTGTCGAGCACATCGGGGTCGCGAGCAAGATCGACGCTCGCAAGCGAAACTCTCTCCACATTGCCGCCACCAACTGCAACGGGATTCGGCATTTTGCGCTTGCCGTCAGCGGGAGGCAGTTTGTCGAACTTTGAAAAACGGACTTCGACGTTCTTCCCGTAAAACGCTTTTGCCGCCTCGATGACTTCAGCTTCGCTTGCAGCACAAAACGTCTTCATGGGGTTGTTGGTGAGAGCATCTATTCCATGCTCCTCAAATGACATCCCCTCGATAAGGCCTGGCCCATACCACACCGGGATCTGGTGCCCCCACCACAGCTGGCGCGAGATGCACCAGGGCTCGATGTTCTCCAGCCAGTGGTAATAGGTCTTCTCACCCGCCTCGGGCATGATCCTGGTCTTGCCGGTCCGCACGGCCTCCAGCGCCGGGCCGACGACCTTTTCGGCGTCGACATACCATTGGTCGGTCAGCATCGGCTCGATCACGACTTTCGACCGGTCGCCAAAGGGCTGCATGATCGGCTTCGATTCCACATAGGGGATCAGATCGGGCTGGCCTTCCTCGCCCGCCTTCGGGTTGGCGATCATCACCGCCAGACCCTCGGCGTTGATTTCCTCGACCACGATCTTGCGGGCCTCGTAACGATCCAGACCACGCAGATTGTCGGGGATCAGGTTCAGCGTGTCGACCTCGGCCTCGGTGAAGGGGGCGCCCTTGGAAATCTCCATCGCCCGGATCGCGCAGGTTTCGTAATCGGCCCCATCGGCCCGCATCTTCGCGCGGCTGTCCATCAGCCGATAGAGCGGCAGGCCCGCCCGCTTGGCCACCTGATAGTCGTTGAAATCATGCGCGCCGGTGATCTTCACCGCGCCCGAGCCGAAGGTCGGATCGGGATATTCGTCGGTGATGATCGGGATCAGACGCCGGTGTTCCTTGGGCCCGACCGGAATTTCGCAAAGCTTGCCGACGATGGCCGCATAGCGTTCGTCACTGGGATGCACCGCCACCGCGCCATCGCCCAGCATGGTTTCGGGGCGCGTCGTGGCGATGGAAATGTAATCGCGCGTCTCGCGCAGGGTCACATTCCCCTCGGCGTCCTTTTCCACATATTCGTAGGTGGCGCCATTCGCGAGCGGGTATTTGAAGTGCCACATGTGCCCGGCCACTTCGATATTCTCGACCTCCAGATCGGAAATCGCGGTCTCGAAATGGGGGTCCCAGTTCACCAGCCGCTTGCCGCGATAGATCAGGCCCTTGTTGTAAAGATCGACAAAGACCTTGATCACCGCGTCATGGAAATTGCCCTCCTCGCCCGCAGGCGCATTCGGCGCCCCCGACATGGTGAAGGCGTTGCGGTCCCAGTCGCAGGAAGACCCCAGCCGTTTCAGCTGGTTGATGATGGTCGAGCCGTATTTGCCCTTCCACTCCCAGACCTTTTTCAGGAATTCGTCGCGCCCCAGTTCCGCGCGCGAGGGTTGCTGGGTCTTGGCCAGTTCCTTTTCCACCATCAGCTGGGTGGCGATGCCCGCATGGTCCTGCCCCGGCTGCCAGAGCGTGTCGAAACCGCGCATCCGGTGCCAGCGGATCAGGATATCCTGCACCGTGTTGTTGAAGGCATGGCCGACGTGCAGCGCCCCGGTGACATTCGGCGGCGGGATCATGATGCAGAAGGTCTCGGGGCGCGAGGCATTGGCCCCGGCCTTGAAGGCACCCGCCGCTTCCCATTTCGCATAAAGCCGCGGCTCGGCTTCGCGCGCGTCGAAGGTCTTTTCCATGCTCATCGGTTCTGTCCTTTCAGGGCTTGAGGCTGTTTAGCGCGCAGCCCCTGCAAGGAAAAGCCTCTGAGACGTTTCGGCCTAGCGATTGGGGCCGACGATGGCGAAATGCGCGCCCTGCGGATCGCGGCAGGCGGCGACAAAGGCCGGGCCGGGAACCTCGGTGGGGCCATGCAGCACGGTGCCGCCCGCGGCGGTGATCGCCGCGATCGTCCTTGCGACCGAGGCGACGCCGAAATAGGGCAGCCAGGTCGGACAGGGGGCCTGCCCCTGCCCCATCATGCCGCCGATCTGCGTGCCGCGATGGGCAAAGACGTGATAGCCGCCAGCCGGGCCCATGTCGAAATACATGTCGGGCCGCCAGTCGAAGAGCTTGCGATAGGTTTCCAGCGCCGCTTTCGGGTCGGGCGTCATCAGCTCGATCCAGCGGCCATGGCCCGGCGTCTTCTGGTTCCAGGCCCCGCCCTGCGGCGGCGGATCCATCGGCAAGGGCGCAAGGATGCCGAAAACCGCCCCCTGCGGATCGGCCAGAATGGCGAAGCGCCCGGTGCCGGGAATGTCGGCCGGGGCCTTCAACACCTGCCCGCCCAGATCGCGCAGCTGCGCCGCCGTCGCGTCGCAATCCTCTGCCGCCAGATAGAGCGTCCAGTTCGGCGGCGTCCCCTCGGTGCAATCCTTCAGCGCCATCAGCCCGGCCACCATGTCGGCGCCCGAGCGGGCAAGGCGGTAATCGACGCCCTCCATCCCGGCATCGCTCCAGTCCCAGCCAAAGACCTGCGTGTAAAACGCCTGCGCCGCGTCGGGATCGGCCACCATCCCCTCGAACCAGCAGGGAAGACCGTGAAAGGACATGAAACCTCCTTCTGAAGCGGAGCCTCAGCCTAGCACGATTCGCATGACAGCCCTGCGTCCTGCTTTCACCCTGGCGCAAATATCCCACGGGGCGAGGCGGGATCGAAACGCCTGCCGCTGCAAGGCTTTCCCGTCGAATGGGGTGCGCCCCCCCGCCCGCAACCAGCCGCTCAGACCGCCCGGTCAAGCTTGGTGCTCAGATGGATCAGGCTTTCGGAACTGCGCACCCCCTGCATCTCGCCGATCTGGTCCAGAACCACATCGAGCTGCGCCGTCGAATTCGCCGCCACCTGCAGCAAAAGATCGATCCGGCCGGAGGTGGTCGAGATCCGCTCGACCTCGGGGATCGACTTCAACCGGGTCAGGATGCCCGCCTGCGCGCGGGGTTCCACCATCAGCAAAACGGTGGCCCGCAGCCGCCCCGCCCGGGCCGCTTCGCCCAGCTTCACGGTGTAGCCCGCGATCACGCCCGAGGTCTCCAGCCGCTCCAGCCGGGCCTGAATGGTGGAGCGCGCAACCTTCAGCCGGCGCGACAAAGTCGCCACCGAAATCCGGGCATCGCCCGACAGCAGCCCCACGATTGCCGTATCCAGTTCGTCCATTGTGCAACACTTGCAGATTGACCGATGATTTCGTCATTATAACGACTGATCGCCGCATTTCTACTCTTTTGATCGGTGAAAATGTGCATCATATCGCGCATTCTGAGAGAGCAGGAAAAGGGCGGCTCATACGCACCTGGCCTGGGTTAGGTCGAAACGCGTCGTAAGCGTCTCCCCACCCGTAACATAGCCGGGGCAAGAGGTGGCTGCGTTCTATTGGCGAGGAGAAGCCGATGGGACTTTCCAAAACTATTTGGACTCAACCGTCCGAAATCATCCGTACGAAACAACCCGATCATCCGGTGCTGGTGTTCTCGCCCACCGCGTTGCAGGCGACCGCGCGGCGGTTCCTCAAGGGCTTTCCGGGCGTCGTCACCTATGCGGTGAAGTCGAACCCGGATGAAATGGTGATCCAGAACCTTGTCGCCGCGGGCGTCAAGGGGTTCGACGTCGCCTCGCCCTTCGAGATCGATCTCATCCGTCGTCTCGCCCCCGGGGCCGCGCTGCATTACCACAACCCGGTCCGCGGGCGCGAGGAAATCGCCCATGCGGTGCGGGCAGGGGTGAAGACCTGGTCGGTCGATTCGCGCTCGGAGCTGGACAAGCTGATCGAGATGGTGCCCGCCGAGAAGTGCGAAATCTCGGTGCGCTTCAAGCTGCCGGTGCAGGGGGCCGCCTACAACTTCGGCGCCAAGTTCGGCGCCACCGCGGATCTGGCGGCGGAATTGCTGCGCCGCGCCGCGGACGCCGGGTTCATCCCCTCGCTCACCTTCCACCCGGGCACGCAATGCACCGATCCGGCCGCCTGGGAGGCCTATATCCTCGTCGCCTCGGAAATCTGTGCGACGGCGGGGGTGCGGGCGCATCGGCTGAACGTCGGCGGCGGCTTCCCGAACCATCGCAAGATGGGCCCGGCGCCGGTGCTCGAGGACATCTTCGCGCTGATCGACCGCGCCACGACCGAGGCTTTCGGCTCTGACCGTCCGATTCTGGTCTGCGAACCCGGCCGCGGGCTGGTGGGCGATGCCTTCACCCATATCACCAAGGTCAAGGCGCTGCGCGACGACACGCATGTGTTCCTGAACGACGGTGTCTATGGCGGTCTGGCGGAACTGCCGCTGATCGGCAACATCGAGCGGATCGAGGTCTGGTCGCCCGAGGGGTTCGAACGCGGCGGCGACATGGTCGAGCGCATCGTCTTCGGCCCGACCTGCGATTCGGTCGACCGGCTGCCGGGGGATGTCGCCCTTCCCGCCGAACTGTCCGAGGGCGATTACGTGGTGTTCCACGGCATGGGTGCCTATTGCTCGGCCACCAACACCCGGTTCAACGGCTTCGGGCAGATGGAAATCGTCACCGCGCTGGCGCTGAAAGGCTGACCTTGCGGCAACAGTTGCGGAGATCCGCGACACTTTGGCGCGCGCGTAATTGAGGATTAACGGCCTTGCCCTAAATTCAGGGTGAGGCCGTTGACATTCAGGGCCGCAGACGACGGGGTCGCGTCATGGTCGGACTGTTGCATCGCGTGTTCGGGAAATGGCGGCAACGCAAGGCCAGTGCGGCAGGCGGCGATACCAGCCCCCCCCCGCGTCCGGCGCGCGGATCCGTGGACCATGTGGTGCTGCTCGACGGCACGCTCGGCTCGCTGTCGCAGGCGCATCTGACCTCGATCGGGATGATCTACCGCTTTTTGCGCCGGGCCTCGCCGCGGGCCTCGGTCTATTACGGCAAGGGGCTGCAATATCGGGAATGGCGCGATCTCAAGGATATCTGGCTGGGCTGGGGGGTGGAGGCGCAGATCCTGCGCGCCTATGGCTGGCTGGCGATGCGCTACCGTCCGGGCGACCGGATTTTCCTCATCGGCTATTCGCGGGGCGCCTTTGCCGCGCGCTCGCTGGCCGGGCTGATCGAGCGCGTCGGTCTGCTGCGCAAGGATGCCGCGACCGAACGCAACGTCGAACAGGCCTGGCGGCATTACCGGGCCGAGGTCTCGCCCGTGGCCTTTCGCGATGCGCTCTGTCACCCTTCGGCGCCGATCGAGATGGTCGGGGTCTTTGACACGGTGGCGGCGCTGGGGGTGCGGTTGCCGCTGTTCTGGACGATGAGCGCGGATCGGGTCCGGTTTCACGATCACCGGCTGGGCCGGTCGGTCCGGCACGGGTTTCAGGCGCTGGCGCTGCACGAGACGCGGCCGGTGCTGTCGCCGCTGCTGTGGAACAGCGACGGCTCCGGCGCCACGCGGATCGAGCAGGTCTGGTTTCGCGGCTGTCATGCCGATGTGGGCGGGCAGCTGGCCGATTACGACGCCGCCCGGCCCTTGTCGAACATTCCGCTGGTCTGGATGCTGGAACAGGCCGAGGCTCTTGGCCTGACCCTGCCCGCGGGCTGGCAGGCGGGATTTCCCTGCGATCCCGCCGCGCCTTCGGTCGGCAGCTGGGGCGGCTGGGGCAAGTTCTTCATCATGCGCCAGCCGCGCCGGGTGGGCGTGGACGGGTCGGAACGGCTGCACGAATCGGTGCGACGGCGCAAGCTGGAATGGTGGATCCGCGTCGGCACCGGGCTGAAGCGCCGCGGCCCGAAACCGGAACTGGCGCTGGCGCCCTATCCGGCCGAGGCCCCCATGATCAGACAGGTGGCGGTGCCAAGGGCATAGGTCTTGCCATCGGCGGTGCCGACAATCTCGCCCCGCGCGACGCCGGTCGAGCGTCCGACATGCTCGACCCGGCCGATGGCGCGGACCTCGGTCCCCGGGGGGATCGCGCGCAGCATGTTGACCTTGTATTCTGTCGTCGTCTGATACTGCCCGCGTTTGAGCCCGGTGATCACCGCGCAGGTCAGCGCCGTATCCAGAAGCACCCCGTACCAGCCGCCATGCACGCCGCCGAAAGCGTTGGTGTGCTCGTGCCCCGGCGTGCCCGTCACCTCGACCAGCCCGGGCTCGACCCGGGTGATGCGGTAATTGCAGCCGCGCGCAAAGGTCGTCGTGGGCACCTGCCCCGCCAGCATCGCGCGCATGTAGTCAAGGCCGGTCATCGCCTGCACCTCGGCCAGCGACAGAAAATCCGCGGGCCCCGCGGCATAGGTCGGTTCGGTCATCGCATTCTCCCTTTGCGCCAGCGTGACGCAGGGGAAGGAAACGGAAAAGGGGGCCGAAGCCCCCCCCAAAAGTTCCGTTGCGTCAGATCCGCCGATCGGATCAGGCGACGTTTTCCAGCACCACACCCGGGTTGACGCCCAGCGCATGGCAGACATCGCGGGTCATCTGCGGCCGGTTCAGCGTGTAGAAATGCAGATCCTCCACCCCGCCCGCGATCAGGTTGTCGCAGAGCTCCGTGCACAGCGCCGTGGCCAGCAGCTGTTCGCGGTCGTCGCGGATCGCATGGTCAAAGGCCTCTTCGACCCAGGTCGGGATCGAGGTGCCGCAGCGCTGCGCAAAGCTCTTGGCGCCTTTCCAGGACTGGATCGGCAGGATGCCCGGGATGATCTTGGCGGTGATCCCTTCCTTCACGCAGGCGTCGCGGAAGCGGAAGAAGGTCTCGGCTTCAAAGAAGAATTGCGTGATCGCCGAGGTCGCCCCCGCCTCGCATTTGCGTTTCAGCCAGCGCACGTCGGCCAGCGTGTCGGCGGCTTCCGGATGCGGTTCCGGATAGGCGCCGCAGCGCAGCGTGAAGCGGCCGTCCCGCGCCAGCCATTCGATGAGGTCCACCGAGGAGGCAAACCCGTCCGGATGCGGCGTGAAGCGGGCGGCGCCTTTCGGCGGATCACCGCGCAGCGCGACAATCTCGGTGACGCCAGCCTCGGCATAGGCGTCGATGATCTCTTGCGTTTCGGCCCGGGTCGCATCGACGCAGGTCAGATGCGCGGCGACGTTCAGGCCGTAATTCTTGTGGATCGCCGCCACGGCCTCATGCGTCAGCTTGCGGGTGGTGCCGCCCGCGCCATAGGTGACCGAGACGAAGCCGGGCTTGAGCGGCGCCAGAACCTGCGCCGTCTCCCACAGCCGGAACGAGGCGTCGAGCGTCTGCGGCGGGAAGAATTCAAAGCTGACATGCGGCGTGGTCATCGGGGGCATCCTTTTTGTGTTGTCCCCTTGTCGCCGATTCCGCGATGTGAGACAAATTCATAATCTTCAAGAAGGTGATGAGGCGCGGCTCATAATGCACATCGAGTTTCGGCATCTGCGCACGATCAAGGCCATTCACGATGCGGGCGGCCTCGCGAAGGCGGCAGATATCCTGCACATCACGCAATCGGCGCTGTCGCATCAGGTCAAGGGGCTGGAGGATCAGGCGGGCGTCGAGCTTTTTGCGCGTCGCTCCAAGCCCTTGCGCCTGTCGGCGGCGGGGCTGAAGCTCTTGCGTCTGGCCGAGCGCATCCTGCCCGAGATCGACGCGACCGAGGCGGAGTTCGCCGCGATCCGGCAGGGACGGGCCGGGCGGCTGCATATCGCCATCGAATGCCACGCCTGTTTCGAATGGCTGTTCCCGGTTCTGGAAGCCTTTCGCCGCGTCTGGCCGGAGATCGACATCGACATTCGCCCGGGCCTTGCCTTCACCGCGCTGCAGGCGCTGGCGCGCGAAGATGTCGATCTGGTGATCTCCTCCGACCCCGAGCGGATCGAGGGCATCACCTTCAACCCGCTGTTCGACTATTCGCCCACCTTCATCGCCTCGGCCAACAGCCCGCTGGCCGCGAAACCCTTTGTCGAGGCAAGGGATTTCGCCGATCAGACGCTTTTGACCTATCCGATCGACCGGGCGCGGTCGGATGTGTTCTCGCTGCTGCTGACCCCCGCCAAGGTGGAGCCGAAAGCGCATCGGCAGGTGGAGCTGACAACGGTCATCCTGATGCTGGTCGCCTCGGGGCGGGGGGTGGCGGTGCTGCCCGACTGGGTGCTGCGCGAGGTGAAATATCAGCCCGATTACGTCACCAAGCGGGTGACCGAACAGGGCCTGACGAAGCGGCTTTATGCGGCCACGCGCGAGGAAGACGTGACCGAGCCCTATATGGCGCATTTCCTGCGGCTGGCGCGGACCGAGCCGGTGAAGCTGCAACGGGCGTAAGCCCCGTCACGCAAGGGTGATGTAACCGTCACAAAGTTGCGCGTGACGCGGCATCGGGGCCGGGATTAGATCGCGGCCTCAGCCCGAGGACCATCCATGACCGCCATTCCCCAGCCGCGCGCCGCGCAAGCGACCGTGTTCCCGATCCTTCTGGCCGTATCCGCCTGCCACATGCTCAATGATGTGATGCAGTCGATGCTGTCGTCGATCTATCCGATCCTGAAGCACGATTTCGCGCTGCAATACTGGCAGATCGGGCTTTTGACGCTGGCGTTTCAGGGCACGGCCTCGCTGTTGCAACCGGCGATCGGGATTTACACCGATGCGAAACCGCAGCCCTGGTCGCTGCCGCTGGCGTCCTGCTGCACCTTTCTGGGCGTGATGGGGCTGGCCTTTGCGCCCAGCTATCCGGCGCTGATCGCGGCGGCGATGCTGGTCGGGCTGGGCTCGGCGATCTTTCACCCCGAATCAAGCCGCGTCGCCCGGGTCGCCTCGGGCGGGCGGTTCGGCCTTGCGCAATCGGTGTTTCAGGTCGGCGGCAATTTCGGCACCTCGATCGGCCCGCTCCTGGCGGCTTTCGTCGTGCTGCCCTTTGGCCGCCCCTCGGTCGCGATCTTTGCCGCGCTGGCGGTGCTGTCGGGGATCGTGCTGACGCAGGTCAGCCGCTGGTATGCCGGCCATCTGGCCGCGCGGGCGAAAAGGCCGGTCGACAAGACCCTGCCGGTGTCGAAGGGCCGGACCATCGCCGCGATCTCGGTTCTGGTGATCCTGACCTTTTCGAAGAACGCCTACATGGCATCGCTGCATTCCTATTACACCTTCTACCTGATCGAGAGTTTCGGCGTCGACACCCGCACGGCGCAGCTGATGCTGTTCCTGTTCCTTGGCTCGGTCGCGGCCGGAACCGTGCTGGGCGGGCCGGTCGCCGACCGGTTCGGGCCGATGGTGGTGATCTGGATCTCGATCCTGGGCGTTTTGCCCTTCACCCTCGCCTTGCCGCATGTCGGGCTTGTCGCCTCGGGCGTGCTGACGGTCTGCATCGGGCTGATCCTCGCCTCGGCCTTTTCGGCCATCGTCGTGCTGGCACAAGAGCTGTTGCCCGGCCGCGTCGGCATGGTGGCCGGGATCTTCTTTGGCCTGTCTTTCGGCATGGGCGGCATTGCCGCGGCGGGGCTGGGGCTGATGGCCGACCATTGGGGCATCCGCACCGTCTATCTGATCTGCTCCACCCTGCCGGTCATGGGGGTGCTGACCATCTTCCTGCCGAAACGGGCCGAATTGATCCGCGGCTGACCTCTTGGAATCTTCACCTCTGCCGTGTAAGGCAGGCGCTTGTGACCTAAGGAGCCCCCGATGCAAGGCAGTGCCAACCTCAACCTGATGATCAAGGCCGCGCGCAAGGCGGGGCGGGCTCTGGTGAAGGACTTCCGCGAGGTCGAGAACCTGCAGGTCTCCTCCAAGGGGCCGGGGGATTTCGTGTCGAAAGCCGACCGCGAAGCCGAACGGATCATCAAGGAAGAGCTGCGCGGGGCGCGTCCGACCTATGGCTGGCTGGGCGAGGAAACCGGCGAGGAAGCGGGCGAAGACCCGACCCGGCGCTGGATCGTCGATCCGCTCGATGGCACCACGAACTTCCTGCACGGGCTGCCGCATTGGGCGGTGTCGATCGCGCTGGAACACAAGGGCGAGGTTGTCGCGGGCGTGGTCTTCGACGCCGCCAAGGACGAACTTTACTATGCGGAAAAAGGCCTTGGCGCCTTCATGAACGAAAGCCGGCTGCGCGTTTCGGGGCGGCGCCACATGATCGAGGCGCTGTTTGCGACCGGCGTGCCCTTTGGCGGCCGCTCCACCCTGCCCGCGACGCTGCAGGATCTGGCGCGGCTGATGCCGGTCTGCGCGGGCGTGCGCCGCTTCGGCTCGGCGGCGCTTGACCTCGCCTATGTCGCCTCGGGCCGCTATGACGGCTATTGGGAGCGCGGCATCCACGCCTGGGACATCGCCGCCGGTCTGATCCTGGTGAAGGAAGCGGGCGGCTTCGTCGGCCCGGTGCGCGCCGAGCGCGGCATCTTCGAAAGCAATTCGGTGATCGCGGCCAATGGCGAGCTGTTCGAACCGCTCTGCAAGATCATCCGCGACGTGAACTGATCGGGGCAAAGCGGGAACGCAACGCGAACATCGCGCCGGGCGTTCACCGCTTGTTCACCCCGTTATGACAGGGTGACCGCATCACCAGAAGGGGATGCACCATGCTTCACGACGCTGCCTGGACACTTGCCGGGAACATTTTCGGCACCGCCCGCCCTGCCCGGGCGCTTTTTCCGCTCGAATCGGCGATGGACGATCTTGGCCGCGCCGCCCGCGACATTGCCTTTGCCGAGACCGCCGATGTGATCGCGCTGCACCGGATCACCGTGCTGCGCGACATGATCGAGGCCTGCCAGGCCGAAATCGCCCGGAACCATGATACGAAAGTGGCGCTGGAACTGGCCGCGGCGATCGATGGTCTGGGCGAGGAACTGTCCTCGTTCGAGGAAACCCTGCCGCTGGAACGTGCCTTCCGCGCCGATCAGCGCGACCATGCCGTGGCCCGGATCGAAGCGGCGCAATCGCGGCTGCGGACCTTTGTCGAGACCGCGGGGATGCAGCCCGACCTCTTCGATCCGGCGCTGACCCGGGACGAGGCGGTCGAACTGGCCATGGCCGCGCTGGAGCGCAGCCCGGCGCAGATCATCGCCGCCGCCCGGCGCGAGGCCGAGGCCCGTCAGGCCGGAGCGCCGATCCCGATGCCCGAGGGCTCGCCCTTTCATTTCACCCAGCCCGAAGGCTGGATGGCCTGGCTTGCGGCGCGAATCGCCGAACGGGTCGGCCGCGGCATGACGGGCAGCCCGTCTCAGGGCTGACCACGCTCCGGCACCAACAAGCCGCGCTGCACGGCCGGGCGATCCAGGAACCGCTCGAGCCAGGCGGGCACGTGGCGCAGGTCATTCCAGCCGACCAGATCGGTGACCTTGTAATGCACACTCAGCCCGCGCAGCCAGGGACAGATCGCGATATCGGCGATGGAATAATCGCCCGCGATCCAGTCGCGCCCCGCCATCACGCCATCAAGCACCCGCAACAGCCGCGCCACCTCGGCGCGGTAGCGTTCCTTCGGGCGGGGATCCTCGATCTCCTTGCCGGCATAGGCGTGGAAATAGCCCAGCTGCCCGAACATCGGCCCGACGCCGCCCATCTGGAACATCAGCCATTGCAGCACCTGATAGCGCTGCGCCTCGGGCAGGAATTGCCCCGCCTTCTCGGCCAGATAGATCAGGATCGCCCCGCTTTCGAACAGCGTAAGCGGCTTGCCCCCCGGCCCGTTCGGGTCGAGAATCGCCGGGATCTTGTTGTTGGGATTGAGCGAGAGGAACTCGGGCGTCATCTGGTCTTGCGTGTCGAAACTGACCAGATGCGCTTCGTAGGGCAGGCCGGTTTCCTCCAGCAGGATCGAGACCTTGACGCCATTCGGCGTCGGCAGGGAATAAAGCTGGATCACGTCGGGATTGGTCGCGGGCCAGCGGCGGGTGATCGGGTAAAGCGAAAGATCGGTCATGGGGGCCTCCTGTCGGACCAGCCTGCCCGAAATCCGCCCGCGCGCAAGCCGCAGCCGCGAACAGCCCCTGTTCCGACATGCACGCCGGAACAGGGGAGAGATCAGAGCTTCAGCGCCGTCACCGGGTCGATCGCGGTCAGCCCCTGCGCCGCGCCGACCGGGGCACAGGTGATCCGGCCCGCATGGACATTGAGCCCGGCCAGAAGATGCGGGTCATCACCGCAGGCCTGCCGCCAGCCCTTGTTCGCCAGCGCGAGCAGGAAGGGCAGCGTCGCATTGCCCAGCGCCTGGGTGGAGGTCCGGGCCACGGCGCCCGGCATGTTCGCCACGCAATAGTGAATGATGCCATCCACTTCGTAGATCGGGTCCTGATGCGTCGTGGCATGCGAGGTCTCGAAGCAGCCGCCCTGATCGATCGCCACATCGACCAGCACCGCGCCCGGCTTCATCGTCGCCAGCATCGCGCGGCTGACCAGCTTCGGCGCCGCCGCCCCCGGCACCAGCACCGCGCCAATCACCATGTCGGCGTCCCGGATCAGCTCCTCCGTCGCGGCGCGGTCGGAATATTGCGTCGTCAGCCGCCCCATGAAGACATCGTCGAGATAGCTCAGCCGCGGGATCGAGCGGTCGAGCACCGTCACATGCGCCCCCATCCCGGTCGCCACCCGCGCGGCGGCCGTGCCGACGACGCCGCCGCCGATGATCACCACATTGGCCGGACGCACCCCGGGCACGCCGCCCATCAGCACGCCGCGCCCGCCATTGGCCTTTTGCAGCGCCCAGGAGCCTACCTGCGGCGCCAGCCGCCCCGCCACCTCGGACATCGGCGCCAGAAGCGGCAGCCCGCCCATCCGGTCGGTCACGGTCTCATAGGCGATGCAGGTGGCCCCGGATTTCAGCAGATCCGCGGTCTGTTCCGGATCGGGCGCCAGATGCAGATAGGTGAACAGCACCTGCCCGGGGCGCAGTTGCGCCCGCTCTGCGGCCTGCGGTTCCTTCACCTTGACCACCATCTCGGCCTCGGCCCAGACCGTCGCGGCATCCGCCGCGATCGCCGCCCCGGCGGCGACATAATCGGCATCGGCAAAGCCCGCGCCCAGCCCCGCCCCGGTCTCGATCAAGACCGCATGCCCCTGCGCCACCGCCTCCCGCGCTGCCGCCGGGGTCATGCCGACCCGGAATTCCTGTGCCTTGATCTCTTTCACGCATCCGATCTTCATGGCGTTCCTCCCTGCCATTTCTGCGCTCACTCTGCGCTTGTTGGCATGAAAAATGCGTTCAAATATGCTTGCAACACCCCCATTTCTGCGCGCATATCTTCCGCCAATCAACGAAACCTTCGAAGAAACTTGCGCGCCCATGACCCTTGACGCCACAGATCGCCGCATCCTGACCGTGCTGCAAAAACAGGGGCGGATCTCGAACGCGGAACTGTCCGAACGGGTCAACCTCTCCGCCTCGGCCTGTCATCGCCGGGTGCAACGGCTGGAGGAGGAGGGCTACATCCGCGACTATGTCGCGCTGCTCGATGCCCGCCGTCTGGGCCGCCCGACCACCGTCTTCGTCGAGATCACGCTGTCGGGCCAGGCCGACGAAGTTCTGGAAGCCTTCGAACGCGAGGTGAAAAAGATCCCCGACGTGCTCGAATGCCATCTGATGGCGGGCTCGGCCGATTACCTGCTCAAGGTCGTGGCCGAGGATACCGAGGATTTCGCCCGCATCCACCGCTCGAAACTGGCGCGGCTGCCGGGGGTGCAGGGGATGCAAAGCTCCTTCGCGCTGCGCACCGTCTTCAAGACGACGGCGCTGCCGATCTGACCCCGGACATCGGTTGTTAAGGGCTTTCGCCTAAGCTGGCGGCGGAGGTCCCGATGCGACTCGAATTTCTGGTTCTGGCTCTCTCGATCACGATCGCCCCGGCGACGACGCTGCTTGATGTCAAGGCATCGGGCGCCGGTCCCTGGGTCATGGTCGTTCCCCCCTGGCGCAGCGCCGATCTGGTGGCGGAACGGGCGGGGGCCCGCCTGATCGGCCCGACAGAGGCCCCCCTCGGACATCTGGTCACCGCGACGGCGCCGGACGCCGCGCAGCGCCTTGCCGCGGCGGGGGCCTGGGCGGTCCTCGATGCCGCCGCCGTTGCCCAATTTTGTGGAGAATACTGACATGCAGACCCCCGCGACGAAGCAGGACGGGATCTCGATGCGGCTGCGGCTGTTCCTGATCGCGACGCTCGCCTGTGCCGTGCTGGTCACCGGCGTCGCGCTTCTGGTCGGCACGGCCGCCGTCGCCGCCCCGCTGATCGCCTGGAGTTTCGCGGCGGTGGCGGGGCTTGGCGCCCTGCGCGGCGACACCCCGAGCGGGCGGACGCTGGTCGCACAGGGGCTGGTGGGGCAGGCCATCGCCTTCACCGCGGCGCTTTCCGGGCATCCCTGGCAGATCGACAGCCACATGACCTATTTCGCCGTTCTGGCGGCACTGGCGGCGATGGTCGATGTGCGCGTGCTGCTGATCTCGGCCGCGACGATCGCGCTGCATCACCTGGCGCTCAGCGTTCTGCTGCCAGGCCTCGTCTATCCCAGCGCCGAACTTTGGCCGAACCTCCTGCGCACCCTGTTTCACGGCGCGGTGGTGGTGGCGGAAACCGCGGTGCTGATCGCCAGCGTGATCTATCGCCAGCGGATGGAGGCGTCGCTCTCCGCCCAGCTCGAGAGCGTGCAGCAGATGTCGCAAAGCGCCGAGGCCGCGCAACGGCGTGCCGAGGAAGCGGCGGCGCAGGCCGAAAGCCGCCGCCGCGAATCCGAAAAGGTGGCGCAAGACGCCGGGAAGCTGCGCGCCGAGGCCGAGGAAACCGCCCGCGCCGCCGCCGAGGCGAATGCCCGCGCGATCGAGGCCTCGGCCCGTCTTTCCGACGAACGCACCGCCCATGCCGCGCGGCAGGAAGCGGTCGTCACCCGCCTGCGCGAGGTGCTGCGGGCGCTGTCGAACGGCGATCTGACCGTGCGGCTGGCGCGGATCGAGGGCGGCGATTACGGCTCGCTCAGCGAAGATTTCAACGCCGCCGTGACGCAGCTGGCGCAGGCGATCGGGGTGGCGCTCTCCTGTTCCGAGGAGATCACCGCGCAGATCGCCGACATCACCTCGGCCTCGGAAAACCTGTCCTCCCGCACCGAGCGGCAGGCGCATGCGCTGGCCAATACCGCCGCGGCGATGAACGAATTGTCCAGTTCGGTGGGCTCGGCCGCGCAGATGGCGACCGCGGCCGCGCAGGCGGCGCAGGCGGCGGAAAAGATGGCCCGCGACAGCACCCATGTCGTCAACGCCTCGATCCAGGCGATGGGCGAGATCGAACAAAGCTCGCATCAGATCGCCTCGATCACCTCGGTCATCGACGACATCGCCTTCCAGACCAACCTGCTGGCGCTGAATGCCGGGGTGGAAGCCGCCCGGGCGGGTGAGGCCGGACGCGGCTTTGCCGTCGTCGCCTCGGAGGTGCGCGACCTTGCCCAGCGCTCCTCGGCCTCGGCGCGCGAGATCTCGACGCTGATCCAGTCGTCGGAACGGCAGGTGAAGACCGGGGTGGATCTGGTGAACCAGATGGTCACCACGCTCGACAGCATCGTGTCGGCGGTGGAAAACATCTCGGCCCGGGTGGCCGAAATCGCCCGCTCGGCCGAGGAACAGTCGCGTGCCCTGACCGAGATCAACGGCTCGGTCGAACAGCTCGACGCGGTGACGCAGCAGAACGTGGCGATGTTCGAGGAAACGACGGCGGCAAGCCGGGTGCTGTCGGGCATGTCGGCGCAACTGCGCGAGGCGATGGTGCTTGTTTCGCACCGAAGCCCTGGCCTCTGCGCCGCGCCGGGTCGCCTGAGCCCGGCAAGCCCCGCCGAAACCAAAGCCCCCAAAACCAAAAACCCCCGTCGGCAGGGCCACGGGGGTTTGCGGTGCGGGCAAGCCCGCCAGCGTTATCAAACGCCTCTTAAAGTGCGCCTTCGCGCTGAGCTTTCTTCCGCGCCAGTTTACGGGCACGGCGAACGGCTTCAGCTTTCTCGCGCGCTTTCTTCACGGACGGCTTTTCGAAATGCTGCTTGAGCTTCATTTCGCGAAAAACCCCCTCGCGCTGAAGTTTTTTCTTCAGGGCACGAAGCGCTTGTTCGACGTTGTTGTCGCGAACGCTGACCTGCATGTGGTGTCACCACCTTCCTAAGTTTGAGTTGCATCAGTTTGCAGGAAGCGGCCATATAGCAAAGGTCCGGACATTTGTCCACCGCTGCCGCGCAAGGGAAAAGCAATGAAAAACGACCATTTGGAGGCATCGCGCCTGCGGGCCGAGCTGCTCGAGGCGATCACCCCGCATGTGCCTTTCGATGGCTGGTCCGATCCGGCCTTTGCGGCGGCGGTGACCGATATCGGCGTTGATCCGACGCTGGCGCGTCTGGTCTGCCCGCGCGGCGCCATCGATCTGGCGGCGGACTATCACCGCGCCGCCGACCGGGCCTTGGCCGAAGCCCTGAAAGCGCAGGAGTTTCAGGGGCTTCGCTTCCGCGACAAGGTGGCGGCGGCGGTGCGGATGCGGATCGGGCTGGTCGATGCGGAACTCGTCCGCCGCGCCAGTTCCGCCTTTGCCCTGCCGCAGAACATGGCGCTTGGCGGGCGGCTGGTCTGGGAAACCGCCGACACGATCTGGCTGGGCCTTGGCGATGAAAGCCGCGATTACAACTGGTATTCGAAACGCCTGACGCTTTCGGGCGTGTTTTCGGCGACGGTGCTGTTCTGGATCGGCGACGAAAGCCCCGATCATGCCGACACCTGGGCCTTCCTCGATCACCGGATCGAGAATGTGCTGCAGTTCGAAAAGATCAAGGGCGGGCTTTTGCGCCTGCCCGGCCTGCGCGGTGTCCTGGATACGATTCGCGCGCCAGAGCCGAGGACCGCGCCCGGCAGCCTTTCGGCCCGGGGGGAAACGCCGTGAACGCCCTGCCGCAGGTGATGCGCTGCATCGAGATCGCCGCCCCCGGCGGCCCCGAGGTGCTGAAACTGGCAAGCCGCGCCGTGCCGGTGCCGGGTCCGGGCGAGATCCTGATCGAGATCGCCTTTGCCGGGGTGAACCGCCCCGATGCGCTGCAACGCGCGGGCGCCTACAAGGCCCCTCCGGGCGCCTCGGACCTGCCCGGGCTTGAATGCTCGGGCCATGTCGCGGCGCTGGGCCCCGGGGTCACGGGCTGGGCGGTCGGCGATCCGGTCTGCGCACTTTTGCCGGGCGGCGGCTATGCCGATTATGCCACCTGCCCCGCCGCCCATGCCCTGCCCGTCCCCGCGGGCCTCAGCCTGCGCGACGCCGCCTGCCTGCCCGAGACCTGTTTCACCGTCTGGTCGACCGTGGTGATGCGCGGCGGCCTGACCGCGGGCGAGCGTTTCCTCGTGCACGGCGGCTCTTCGGGCATCGGCACGACGGCGATCCAGATTGCCCGCGCGCTCGGCGCCCGGGTCTGGGCCACCGCGGGCAGCGCCGAAAAATGCGTCGCCTGCGCCGCCCTCGGCGCCACCGCCATCAACTACCGCGAGGCCGATTTCGCCGAGATCCTGCGCGCCGAGGGGGGGGCGAACCTGATCCTCGACATGGTGGGGGGCAGCTATATCGCGCGCAACATCAAGGCTTTGGCCGATGACGGCCGGCTGGTCTTCATCGCCTTTCTGGAGGGCGCGAAAGCCGAGATCAACTTCGCGCAGGTGATGCTGCGCCGCCTGACCCTCACCGGCGCGACGCTGCGCCCGCAATCGGACATCGCCAAGGCCGAGATCGCAAGGCAGTTGCGCGCCCGGGTCTGGCCGATGATCGAAGCGGGCCAGGTGAAGGTGATTCACGACAGCAGCTTCGCGCTGGAAGAGGCCGCCGCCGCCCATGCGCGGATGGAAACCAGCGCCCATATCGGCAAGATCGTGCTGCGCCTGTCCTGAGAACGCCCGCCGGAAAGGGCGATTGGCCCGGGAAAACCCTGCCGTTTCTTCTTGGCCCAAATACGCCCTTTCCGGCGCCTATCGCACGCGCTCCATCAGCGCATCTTGCTTGCGGCAATCGCGCCGCACATCCGCCCCGCAAGGCCGCGGCTCCAGATCCTTCGTCAGGCAGATTCGGACGTCATCGATCCGCTCGCCCGTGCAGGTCACCGTCACCATCTCGGGCGAAAGCCGCGGATTGGCGGTCAGAAACGCCTGTTCGACGGCGGCGGCCGACAGCCGGACATCCTGCGCAAGCTGCTGAAACGCAACGGGAATGGCGACGCTCGCATAGGCCTGCCGCGCCGTCGTGAAATACTCCGCGGCCGAAAGCCCGGAACAGCGGCCGTGCTTCTTCCACTGATGCCAGGCCGCACCATCCGACCCCATGACATCCGCCATCGCCGCCGTCTCCGCGCGCGAGGGATCGCGCAGGGAACTGCGACAGTCGCGCGGCCAGCCCGCCTCGAACTGCGGCCAGAGCCCGTGCAGGACGAAACCGGCGCCGCTGCCCGGATCGCATTGCCGCGCCGCCCGGTCCCTGCCCTCGGTCGCGCACCAGCCGGGCGACCAGCTCAGCGCCAGGAGGTAATAATCGAACCGCCCCGCCCGCTCGCCCCCGGCAAAGGCCGGACAGGCCAGCAGACAGGCGGCACAAATGGCGAAAACGCGCATTTTCTCTTTCCTCCGCAGCCATTCGGCCCTATATAAACCGGCAATTCCCCACCAGAAATGGACCGCGGCCGGGGGGAACCGGGCCGCAGCCGGTTTCTCGGCCCGGGAGAGATATGTGTAAAGGATCGCTCCGATGACGAACAAGCCCCTGATGGCGAAGCCACCGCCGTTTGGCTCGTGGACAATACGACCCTGACCTTCAAACAGATCGCCGATTTCTGCGGCATGCATGAACTCGAGGTGCAGGGGATTGCCGACGGCGACGTGGCGGTTGGCGTCAAGGGCTTTGATCCGGTCGGCTCGAACCAGCTTGACCCGCGCGAGATCGAGAAGGGCGAGAAGGACCCGCTTTACAAGCTGCGGCTGAAATTCAACGCCGCCGCCGTGGGCGAGGACAAGCGCCGCGGCCCGCGCTACACGCCGCTCTCGAAACGCCAGGACCGGCCGAATGCGATCCTGTGGCTGGTCAAGTTCCACCCGGAACTCGCCGATGCGCAGATCGCCCGTCTGGTGGGCACGACGAAACCGACGATCGCCTCGATCCGCGAACGCACGCATTGGAACATCGGCTCGATGACCGCAATCGACCCGGTGGCGCTGGGCCTGTGCCGTCAGTCCGAACTCGACAGCGAAGTGCAGAAAGCCGCGAAGAAACGCGCTGCCGAAGGCGTGATGAGCGATGACGAGCGCCGCAAGCTGGTCTCGACCGAACAGAGCCTCGGCATGACCACCGAGCCGCGCCTGCCCGGCACCGGGATCGAGGGCTTCGGCCTCGACCCGCGCGAGGAAGAGGCCGAGGATCCGAAAGACTTCTCGGATGCCGACAGCTTCTTCAACCTGCCGCATGGCGACGACGACGAGGACGAAGACGAGAGCGACGATCCGCGCCGCTGAGCGCCGCGCCGTTTCCAAGGAAAGGGGCCCTTCCGGTGACGGCAGGGCCCCTTTTCAATTTCCGAACCTCAAAAGCGCCTGTCGGCTTTTTCTTGGCTCAAATACGCATCTGAAGTCAGGGGGTCCGGGGGCGGAGCCCCCGGCGGGTCGCCCCGGGCGCAAGCCCGGGGCGAAATCCCCTGCCGCTCAGAACTGATCGGCCGAGAGCCCCATCACCCCCTCGGACCCGCTTTCGATCCGCGCCAGATGCAGCCCGCAGGCAGGCAGGTGGCGGGCCATGTAATAGCGCCCGGTGGTGATCTTCGCCTCGTAGAAGGCCCGGTCCGAGGCGCCGCCGTCCAGCGCCGCATGCGCCGCCGCCGCCATCCGCGTCCACATCAGGCCCAGGCAGACATGCCCCATCAGATGCATGAAGTCATAGCTGCCCGACAGCGCCGCATCCGGGTTCTTCGCAGCATTCTGCAGGAAGAACATCCCCGCCGCCTGCATCTGTTTCGAGGCCACCTTCAGCGCATCGGTGAAAGGCTTCATCCGCTCGTCGCCGTCATGCGCCTTGCACTCGGCCTTGACCATCTCGAAGAAGCCCATCAGCGGCTTGCCGCCCTCGGCCGCCAGCTTGCGCCCGACAAGGTCCAGCGCCTGCACGCCGTTCGCGCCCTCGTAGATCATGGTGATCCGGGCATCGCGGACGAACTGGCTCATGCCCTGTTCCTCGATATAGCCATGCCCGCCCCAGACCTGCTGCGCCTGCACGCAGGCCTCGAAGCCCTTGTCGGTCAAAAAGCCCTTGATCACCGGCGTCATCAGCGAGATCAGCCCCTCGGCCTCGGCATCCTGCAACCCATGCGCGCGGTCGATCAGCGTCGCGCCCCAGAAGGTGAAGGCCCGCGCGCCTTCAAGGAAGCTCTTCTGATCCATCAGCGCGCGGCGGATGTCGGGATGCACGATCAAGGGATCGGCCGGGCCGGCGGGATTGGCGACGCCGGTCACGGCGCGGCCTTGCAGGCGGTCCTTGGCATAGGCGAGCGCCGCCTGATAGGCGGCTTCGGCCACCGCATAGCCCTGCAGCCCCACGCCCAGCCGCGCCTCGTTCATCATCGTGAACATCGCCCGCATGCCCTTGTGCAGATCGCCAAGCAGATAGCCCGTCGCGCCGTCGTAATTCATCACGCAGGTGGCCGAGCCGTGAATGCCCATCTTGTGCTCGACCTTGCCGACGCTCACCGCATTGCGGGCGCCCAAAGAGCCATCGGCATTCACCAGGAATTTCGGCACGATGAAGAGCGAAATCCCCTTCGTCCCCTCGCCGCCGCCCGGCGCCTTGGCCAGGACCAGATGGATGATGTTCTCGGCCAGATCGTGATCGCCCGCCGAGATGAAGATCTTCGTGCCGGTGATCTTGTAGCTGCCATCCGCCTGCGGCTCGGCCTTGGTGCGCAGAAGGCCCAGATCGGTGCCGCAATGCGGCTCGGTCAGGTTCATCGTGCCGGTCCAGTCGCAGGCCACCATCTTCGGCAGATAGGTCGCCTTCTGCGCATCCGTGCCATGCGCCTCGATCGCGGACACCGCGCCATGCGTCAGGCCCTGATACATGTTGAAGGCCATGTTGGCGGAAACGAACATCTCGCCCACAGCGCAGTTGATCACATAGGGCATGCCCTGCCCGCCGTACTCGGGGTTGCAGTCGAGCGCCGTCCAGCCGCCCTCCTTCATCGCGGCAAAGGCCGCATCGAACCCAGCAGGCACGCGCACGGCGCCGTTTTCAAGCTTGCAGCCCTGCGTGTCGCCCACCGCATTCAGCGGCGCCAGCACCTCCGAGGCGACCTTGCCCGCCGCATCCAGCACGGCCTCGGTGAACTCGCGTTCCAGATCGGCATAGCCGGGCACATCCTGCCCGGAGATCTTCAGCAGCTCGTGCAGGACAAACTGCATGTCGCGGGTGTTTGCGGTATAGTTCGGCATGGTCCTCTCCCTTGTCCGGTCTGCCGGGGGCGGGGATCACTCGGCCATGCCGGCAAACCTCTCCTCGCCCCAGGCGATCTGCGCCGCCAACTCCCCGATCGCCTGATCAAGTTCGTCGCGCTGACGCTCCATCTCCCTCAGCCGCTGACGCGCCAGTTTCAGCGTCTCGGCCATCTGCGTCTTCTGCTGGTCCCCCATGTCATAAAGGTCCAGCAGCTGACGAATATCCTCGAGGCTGAAGCCGAAGCGCTTGCCGCGCAGGATCAGTTTCAGCCGCGCCCGGTCGCGCCGGGTGAACAGCCGCTTCTGCCCCTCGCGCAGCGGAAACAGCAGCTCCTTCGCCTCGTAGAACCGCAAGGTGCGGGGCGTCACCTCGAACGCATCGCACATCTCGCGGATCGTCATCATGTCGTCACTCATCCTGCCGCCCCCTTTGTCCCTTTGCGTAACGTAAGGCGGCAGTTCAAGCTTGCACCACCACATTACAAGTTTGGTTGACGTTCGCGTCACTGTAACGTCGCGTCACGGTGACCTTGACGTAATGTCAGACGGAAAAGCCCGGGAAAATCGAAATTCCGACCCCCGCAAAGGGCGGGGAAAGCGATCGCCGGATGGGGAAAAGGCCCCGCGCGGGGGCCGATTCGTGGCTCAGTCGGTCAGGATGCGGGCGACATCGTCGCGCAGCGCCCGCAGGTCGGTGACCGCCGCCTGCAGCTCCTCCAGCTGCTTGCCCAGCACGCCCAGCTGCCGGTCGGCCAGCGCGATCCAGGCGCGATTCTGCGCCTCGGTGCCCTGATGGTCGTAGATCAAGAGCCACTGCCGCAGCTCTTCCAGACTGAAGCCGAAGCGACGGCCGCGCAGGATCAGCGTCATCCGCGCCACCTCGCGCGGGCCATAAAACCGCGCCCTGCCCTCCTTTTGCGGCGAGAGCAGTTCGATATATTCGTAATAGCGCAGCGTCCGCGGCGTGACGTCGAACCGCGCGCACATTTCCTTGAAGCTCAGCACCTCTGCCATGGCTTGCTCCCCCTCCGGGGCGAAGCTAACGCGCGGTTGACGCAGCATCAACCTCTCTCGCGCCGCGTGTGGCTTGCCTTGGTCGCAACGTCACGGCATCGTGGCCAAAACCGGAGGGGACATGGACGAGGCAAAGCTGAAACAGGCACGGATGTTCATCGAGGCGATCCCGCATGCCCGCGCCCTGGGGATGCGGCTGGACGCGATCGGCGGCGGCGCGGCGGAACTCTCGATGGACTGGCGCGAGGATCTGGTGGGCGATCCGCGCACCGGGGTCATTCACGGCGGCGCGGTCTCGGCGCTTTTGGACACCTGCTGCGGCGCCGCGGTGATGAGCCACCCGGAGGCCCCCGCGGGCACCGCCACCATCGACCTGCGCATCGACTACATGCGCACCGCAACGCCGCGCCAGCGCATCACCGCCCGGGCCGAGGTCTATCACATCACCCGCACCGTGGCCTTCCTGCGCGCCACCGCCCATGACGAGGAAGCGGGCCTGCCCGTCGCCTCGGCCACCGGCGCCTTTACCGTCGAACGTCCGAAAGGGGGCGCGCAATGAGCCGTCCGAGACCCGAACCGGTGCATCTGGTCAAGGGCCGCCGCGATGCCGCCCTGCGCGCGCTGGTCTCCGGCGTGCCCTATATCCGCTTTCTCGGTATCAGCTTCGACCGCCGCGGCGATGAACTGACGGCGGTCCTGCCCTATGACGACAAGCTGATCGGCAATCCGCTGATCCCGGCGATCCACGGCGGGGTGACGGCGGCTTTCCTTGAGGTGTCGGCGATCATGGAACTCAGCTGGACGCTGCTGTGGGAAGACATGGAAGCCGGGCGGATCGATCTTTCCGCCCCCGATCCGGTTCTGCCGCGGCTGCCGAAAACCATCGATTTCACCGTGGATTACCTGCGCTCCGGCCTGCCGCGCGACGCCTATGCGCGGGCGCGGGTGAACCGCTCCGGGCGGCGCTATGCCAGCGTTCATGTCGAGGCCTGGCAGGACAACCGGGCAAAACTTTTCGCCCAGGCGACCGGGCATTTCCTGATGCCGGACCGCGCGGAATGACGCCCGTCAGTCACGCCCGGGTGCTGCGCATCGCGGCCCCGATCGTGATTTCGAATGCGACCGTGCCGCTTCTGGGCGCGGTCGATACCGCGGTGGTGGGCCAGATGGGACAGGCCGCGCCCATTGGCGCCGTCGGCCTTGGCGCGGTGGTGCTGGCCTCGGTCTACTGGATTTTCGGCTTCCTGCGCATGGGCACGACCGGGCTTGTGGCGCAGGCCAAGGGCGAGGGCGACAGCCTGGAAATCTCGGCCGGGCTGATCCGCGCCGTGGGGATCGGGCTCGCCGCGGGGCTGTGCCTGATCGCGTTGCAGGTGCCGATGCTTTGGGCCGCTTTCCAGATCGCCCCCGCCTCGGCCGAGGTCGAGCGGCTGGCGCAGGACTATCTGTCGATCCGGATCTGGGGGGCACCCGCGACGATTTCGCTTTATGCCTTCACCGGCTGGCTGATCGCGCTGGAACGCACCCGCGCCGTGCTGGTGCTGCAACTCCTGATGAACGGGCTGAATGTCGGGCTGGATCTGCTCTTTGTCCTTAGCCTGGGGTGGGGGGTCAAGGGCGTCGCCGCAGCCACTTTGATTGCGGAACTCTCGGGCCTCGCCCTGGCGCTTTGGCTTTCCCGCTCGGCCCTCGTGCCGGGGCTGAGCCGGGCGGTGATCCTGGCCGCCGCGCCGCTGAAACAGATGGCGCGGGTCAATACCGACATCATGATCCGCTCGGTGATCCTGCAGGGCAGCTTCACCGCCTTCCTGTTTCTGGGCGCGGGTCAGGGCGATGTGAAACTGGCGGCCAATCAGGTGCTGCTGCAGTTTCTGGAAATCACCGCCTATGCGCTCGACGGTTTCGCCTTTGCCGCGGAAAGTCTGGTGGGTCAGGCCGTCGGCGCCCGCGCGCCCCGCAGCCTGCGCCGCGCCGCCGTCGTCGCGTCGCAATGGGGGGTGGCGGGGGCGGCGTTGCTCTCTGCCCTGTTCCTGATCTTCGGCGGCGCGATCATCGACACGATGACCACCGCGCCCGAGGTGCGGGAAACCGCCCGCGCCTATCTGCCCTGGATGGGCCTTGCGCCGCTGATCGGCATTGCCGCCTGGATGTTCGACGGCATCTTCATCGGCGCGACGCTGACGCGCGAGATGCGCAATGCGATGCTCTTATCTGTCGCGATCTACATCGCCGCGCTTTGCGCCCTGATCCCGGCCTTCGGCAATCACGGGCTCTGGGCGGCGCTGATGGTGCTGAACCTTGCCCGCGGCGTGACGATGGCACGGCTTTACCCCCGGGCCGAGGCGAAAGCCGCACCGGCGCTGGGGGGCGCTGCCCCCCTCTGAGCTGCGCTCATTCACCCCCCGGGATATTTGCGGCAAGATAAAGGGGCTCGGCTTTCATCTTGCCACAAATATCCCGGGGGTGCGGGGGCAGAGCCCCCGCCTTGGCCGCTTATCGCGAGCGGATCATCCCCATGATCTCGAGCGTCTTTTGCAGGATCGGCTGGGCGATGGCATCGGCCTTTTCCGCGCCCTGCCCCAGGATCCGGTCGATCTCGGCCGGGTCGTTCATCAGTCGGCTCATCTCGGTCGAGATCGGTTCGAGCTTCGACACCGCCAGATCGGCCAGCGCCGGTTTGAACACCCCGAACCCCTGACCGGCATAGTCGGCCACCACCTCGGCGGGGGTCTTGTCGGCCAGCGCGGCATAGATGTTCACCAGGTTGCGCGCCTCGGCCCGGCCCTCAAGGCCTTCCAGACTGTCGGGCAGCGGCTCGGGATCGGTCACCGCCTTGCGGAACTTCTTCGCGATCGTGTCGGCATCGTCGGTCAGGTTGATCCGGCTGGCATCGGAGGGGTCGGATTTCGACATCTTCTTGCTGCCATCGCGCAGGCTCATCACCCGGGTCGCGACGCCCTCGATCAGCGGCAGCGGCGCCGGGAAGAAATCGACGCCGTAATCATGGTTGAACTTCGCGGCGATGTCGCGGCACAGCTCCACATGCTGCTTTTGATCCTCGCCCACCGGCACCATCGTCGCGTGATAAAGCAGGATGTCGGCCGCCATCAGCGAGGGATAGGCGAACAGCCCCAGCGACTGCTTTTCCGCATTCTTGCCCGCTTTGTCCTTCCACTGCGTCATGCGGTTCATCCAGCCCATCCGCGCGACACAGTTCAGAAGCCAGCCGAGTTCCGCATGGGCCGAGACCTGCGACTGGTTGAACAGCACTGAGCGCGCCGGGTCGATGCCCGAGGCGATGAAGGCCGCCGCCGCCTCGCGGGTCTGTTTCTTCAGCGCCTCGGGGTCCTGCCAGACGGTGATCGCATGCAGGTCCACCAGGCAATAGATCGTCTCGATGCCTTCGTCCTGCTTTTCGGCGAAGCGCTTGAGCGCCCCCAGATAATTGCCCAGCGTCAGGTTGCCCGAGGGCTGGATGCCGGAAAAGATCCGCGGCGTGAACTTGGCGTTGATCTCTTCGGGGGTAGGTTGCGAGAGTTCGGACATCTGGGCGCTCCGGGCTGGAAATTCGGATGCCTTGCGCTTATCGCTAAAGGGCGCGGGGCGTCAATGACACCCCCAAAGGAGGGACAATGCACCACGGCCATGACGAGCAACCGCTGAACCCGCTTCCCCCCGTGGTGTGGCTGCTGGCGGCGCCGATCATCGTGACGGAAATCCTGTTCGCACTGGGCACCACCGGCGCCCTGGGGCCGCAGGCGGTGGGCTGGCGGCTGGCGATCCTGGGCCAGCTGGGCTTCGATCCGGTCACCTTCCGCCACATGGCCGAGATCGGGCAATGGTCGGTGCAGGATCTGGCGCGGCTGGTCAGCTATGCCTTCATCCATCTGAGCCTGACCCATGCGGCGATGGTGGTGGTCTTCATCCTGGCGATCGGCAAATTCGTCGGAGAGGTGTTCCCGGGCTGGGCGGTCGCGGCGGTGTTTCTGGGATCGACCGTGCTCGGCGCGCTCGTCTATGCGCTGATGCCCTTCACGCAGATGATGCTGATCGGCGGCTATCCGGGGGCCTACGGGCTGATCGGCGCCTTCACCTGGGTCTTGTGGATGCGGCTTGGCCCGGGCAATCCGGCCCGGATGCGGGCGTTTTCGCTGATCGGGATGCTGGCGGGGATTCAGCTTGTCTTTGGCGCGCTGTTCGGCACGGGACCGGATTGGATCGCGGAATTTTCCGGCTTCGGCGCCGGGTTCGCGATCAGCTTCTTCGTCGCCCCGGGCGGCTGGCGGCATCTGTTGCGCAAGCTGCGCAAGCGCTGATCAGCCGCGGCGGCGGCGCAGCATCCCCTTGAGCTCCCCCAGACCATAGGCGCCCAGCGCCGCGCCCAGCGCGAAATAAAGCGCGATCCCCGAGCCGCAGAGAAGGCCAAGCGCCCCCCAGCGCACCCCGCCCGGCTGTGCCAGCTGCGGGGCGAGCCAGTCGGCCGTCACCCAAAGCTGCGCCCCCATCAGCCCCGAAACAAGGCCGATCCGCCACAGCCTGCGCCAGAACCTTGCATCCGGGCGGGCGGCATCGCCCATCTTGCGCGCCCCCCACCAGAGCTGGCCGACCATCACCCAGCCCGAAACCGTGGTCGCCAGCGCTGCGGCGACAAAACCCATCACCGGCATCATGCCGATGGCGAAAGCCGCATTCACCCCCATCGAAACCAGCGCATAGTGGAACGGGCGGCGGCTGTCCTCGCGCGCGTAGTAAAGCGGCTGCAGCACCTTTTGCAGCACGAAGGCGGGCAGGCCAAGGCCATAGGCGGCCAGCGCCAGGGCGGTGGCCACGGTATCCTCGGGCCGCCAGGCGCCGCGGTCATAAAGCACCGAAATCAGCGGGGTGGAGATCACCACCAGCGCCACGGCGGCGGGCAGGGTGAGAAAGAGGGCCATCTCTGCCCCGCGCGAGAAGCTGTCGCGCGCCAGATCATCCTCGCCCGCGCGCAGATGACGCGAGAGCACCGGCAACAGCACCGTGCCGATCGCGATGCCCACGACGCCAAGCGGCAACTGGTAAAGCCGGTCGGCATAGCCAAGCCAGGACACCGCGCCCACCGTGCCCGAAGCGACCTGCGAGCCGACAAGCAGGTTGATCTGTACCACGCCGCCCGTAAGCAGGGCCGGCCCGGCAAGCACGAGGAGGCGGCGAAAATCCGGGGTGAGGCGCGGCACACGTAGCCCCGGCACGAAGCCGAGCCGACGCGCCGCATAAAGCGTCCAGCCAAGCTGCGCGACGCCGGTAATCGGCACGGTCCAGGCAAGCGTCTGCCCCATCTCCCAGCCCATCTGCCGCGCCAGCAGCATCGCCGCGATGAAGACAAGGTTCATCAGCACCGGCACGAAGCCGCTTTCGGCAAAGCGGCCATGGGCGTTGAGCAGGCCCGAGAGCATCGCGAAAAGCGAGATGAAGCCGATGTAGCAAAAGGTGATGCGGCCGAAATCCACCGCCATGTCGAACCGTGCATCGCCTGCAAAGCCCGAGGCCAGCGCCCAGACCAGCCAGGGCATCGCCAGGGTGCCGATCACGACAAAGAGCGTCAGGAAGCTCGCAAGCCCCCAGAATGCATTTTGCGCGAACGCATCCGCATCTTCACCACTTTCGAGCTTCTTGGCATAGATCGGCACGAAGGCGAGGTTGAAGGCGCCTTCCGCAAACAGCCTGCGGAACATGTTGGGAAGCTTGAATGCGATGTTGAAGGCATCCGCCACCGGCCCCGCGCCGAGGTAAGCCGCCATCAGCACGTCACGGGCAAAACCGGCCACACGCGAGACGAGCGTCCAGCTTCCCAGCGTCGCGACGCTGCGCAGCAGCCGCCCGCTCATGCCTGCCCCGCCCGTTCGGCGCCGCGGATGATCGCGTCGCGCAGCCGTTTTTCCAGCGATTCCTGCCGCTGCCCCGAATGCAGCTTCAGGCCGAACATGTCCTTGACGTAAAAGGTGTCGACCACCTGCGCGCCATAGGTCGCGATCACGGCCGAGGCGATATAGATGTTCGACGAGGCCAGCGCGCGCGTCAGATCGTAAAGCAGCCCGGGCCGGTCGCGGGTGTCGACCTCGACGATCGTGTAGATGTCCGATCCCTCGTTGTCGAAGGTGATATGGGTCGGAAAGCGGAATTCGCGTTCGCGCTTCTTGATCTTGTCGCGATCCTTGAGCGCGTCACGCGCCACCACCTCGCCCTTCAGCGTCTTTTCGATCATGCCCCGCAGGCGCGGCAGTTTCGTGGCCTCGTAGGGGTGGCCCTCGCTGTCCTGCACCCAGAAGACGGCGGTCGCATAGCCGTCCTTCGAGGTATAGGTGCGGGCATCGACCACATTCGCGCCGACCAGCGCCAGGGCCCCCGCCAGCCGCGAAAAGATCCCCGGGTGATCGGACAGCGCAAAGGCCGCCCGGGTGGCGTCATGGTCCAGATCGGGGTCAAGGTCGATGCGGATCTCGTCATCGCCAAGGCCGCGCAGCATCTCGGCGAAGATCGCATGGGTGCCCGTGGTCAGCCCCTGCCAATAGGGGTCGTAATGGCGGCCCAGTTCGGCGCGGATGTCGCGCGCATCCCAGCCCGACAGCGCCTCGCGCAGCGCCTTTTTCGCCGCATCCGAGCGCTGCTCGCGGTTCACCGCCTCAAGCCCGTGTTCCAGCGCCCGGGTGGTGTCGGAATAAAGCCGGCGCAGCAGCGTCGCCTTCCAGTTGTTCCAGACATTCGGGCCGACGCCGCGGATGTCGCAGACGGTCAGCACGGTCAAAAGATCCAGCCGCTTGCGCGTCTTCACCTGCTTGGCGAAATCGCGAATGGTGCGCGGGTCCGACAGGTCGCGTTTCTGCGCCACGTCCGACATCAAAAGGTGATGGCGGATCAGCCATTCGACCGTCTCGCAGTCCTCGGGCGAAAGCCCGAGCCGCGGCGCCACCTTGCGGGCGATCTGCGCGCCGAGGATCGAGTGATCCTCGGGACGGCCCTTGCCGATGTCATGCAGCAAAAGCGCCACATAAAGCACGCGGCGGTTCACCCCCTCGTCGAGGATATGCGACGACAGCGGCAATTCCTCGTTCAGCTCGCGCCGCTCGATCTGCGCCAGCGTCGAGATGCACTGGATCGTATGCTCGTCGACCGTGTAGCTGTGATACATGTTGAACTGCATCATCGCCACGATCGGCTCGAATTCCGGGATATAGGCCGCCAGCAGACCCAGCTCGTTCATCCGCCGCAGCACCCGTTCCGGGTTGCCATGCTTGAGCAGCAGATCAAGGAAGACATGCGCGGCCTCGCGATCCTCGCGCAGGCGGTCGTCGATCCGGTCCAGATTGGCCGCGATCAGCCGCATCGCATCGGGATGCAGCAGCATGTTGGTGCGCAGGGCTTCCTCGAAGATGCGCAGGAAATTCAGCGGATCGGCCAGAAAGGCCCGGGTGTCGGCGACATTGACGCGGGAAATATCGTCAAAGAACGGCGCTTTCAGCGGTTTCTTGCGCCGGAACAGCCGCTTGAGCACCGGCGCCGGTTTCGCATGCTGCGCCTCCAGCACGGTGAGGAAGACCCGCGTCAGCTCGCCCACCCGGGTGGCATGGCGGAAGTAATGCTGCATGAAGACCTCGACGCCGCGACGGCCCGCGGCATCGGCAAAGCCCATGCGCCGGGCCACCTCGACCTGCGCGTCGAAGGAGAGCTGGTCTGAGGCGCGGTTGGCGATCAGATGCAGATGGCAGCGCACCGCCCAAAGGAAATCCTCGGCCTCCTGAAAGACCGCATATTCCTCGGCGGTGAAGACGCCAAGGCCGACCAGATCGGCGGTGTCGTTGACCCCATGCAGATATTTCGCGATCCAGTACAGCGTCTGCAGATCGCGCAGGCCGCCCTTGCCTTCCTTGACGTTCGGTTCCAGCACATAGCGCTGCCCGCCCTGACGGCGGTGGCGCTCCGACCGTTCGGCCAGTTTCGCCTCGATGAATTCCGGGCCGGTGCCCTTGAACAGATCGTTGCGCAGGGTCTGGTTCAGACGCTCGGCCAAGGCCGCATCGCCGTCAAGATAGCGGTTTTCCAAAAGCGCCGTGCGGATGGTGATGTCTTCGCGGCCCAGGCGGATGCAATCTTCCACCGTGCGCGAGGAATGGCCGACCTTCAGCTTCAGATCCCAGAGCATGTAAAGCATGCTCTCGATCACGCTTTCGGCCCAGGGGGTGATCTTCCAGGGCGTCAGGAACAGCAGGTCGACATCGGAAAAGGGCGCCATCTCGGCGCGGCCATAGCCGCCGACGGCCAGAACCGAGATCCCCTCGGCCGCGGTCGGCGCCTGCAGCGGGTGCAGCCGGGTGGTGGCGACGTGAAAGACGGCGCGGACAAGGCCGTCGGTCATCGCGGCATAGGCGGCGACGGTCTCTCCGGCCCGGCGCGGATGGGTGCCGAAATCGGCGATGATGCGCGGCAGGGCGGCCTCGCGCTCGGCCGCAAGAAAGCGGACGGTCTCGGCGCGGATGTTGCGGGCGTCCGCGTCCCGCAGGCTGGCATCAAGCCGCGCGGTCAGGGCGGGCAGATCGAAAAGCAGGTGCGCCCCGGGCTCTGCCGGGGCGGGTCTGGCGCTGTCGCTCACGGGCGTCTCATGGTCCTTGGGGCCTTTCGGCGGGGGAGGGAAGGCCGGGATCAATACCCGGCCATGCCGAAGGAACGCGGGGCGGCGTCGATCACCACGGCCTGACCGTTGCGGATCTCGGCGACGGCCAGACCGCGTTCGTTGCTGCCATCGGGGCGCAGCCGGAAGATGCCGTTGACGCCGACAAAGCCCGAGGGCTGGGTCAGCGCGGCCCGGCCAAGCGCATCGGGACGGCCGGATTTCACCAGCGCGCCGATCGCGGCGATGCCGTCATAGGCAAGCCCGGCAATCGGATGCGGCGCGGTGCCGAAGGCGGTTTCGTAGCGTTCCTTGAAGCGGCTGTTCAGGTTCGGATCGGGCATGGCGAACCAGCCGCCCTGCAGCCCGGGCAGCGCCAGCGTCGCCGAGGGAATGTCCCAGCGCGTCAGGCCGATGAACTTGACCTGACCGGGGTTGACGCCGTTGTCGGGCAGCATCTGCGCCAGAAGCGGCAGGGCGCCCGCGGTATCGGCGGTCAGGAAGATCGCATCGACGCCGCCCGCCTTGACCCGGCCCGCAATCGTCGGCATCGCCTCGATGATGCCCTGCTGCGAGAACGGATAGGAGGCGATGCCCGCCACCGCCGCACCCGAGCGGGCGACGGCGGATTGCACCGCGCCCGCGCCGATCGTGCCCGCCGGGGTCTGGTCATGCACGATCAGGATGTTGCGCTTGCCCTGCGCGCTGGCGAATTGGGCGAGCCGGTTCGCGGTATTGGGGAAGGTCGGCCCGAGCACGAAGACGTTGCCGCCCGCGATGTCGGTGTTGTTGGAGAACGAGAGCACGCTGACGCCGCGGCTGGCGACGGCCAGACCCGCGGCATTGGCGGATTCGGCAAAGACCGGGCCAAGGATGATCTTGGCGCCCTCGTCCACGGCCTTCGTCGCCATCGCCGCCGCCTGATCGGGTCCGGCGCCGGTGTTGTAGACGCGCAGGTCGATCTTCACGCCGTTGAGATCGGAGATTGCCAGCTGCGCCGCCTGCTTGAGCGAGGCGGCCAGGGTCTCGTCGCCGGTATTGCCCGAGCCCGCGGGCACCAGCAGCGCCACCGGCACGGCGGCGCCTGCCTCGACGCTCGGCCCGCCCCCGCCGCCGGGACCCGGCTGGCAGGCTGCGACAAGCAGGGCCGCGACCAGGGTGACGCAGATCAGCAGGGGGTTGCGGGGGGTGCGCAAAGCAGCGAACATGACAGCGGCCTCCGTTCCGGCGGGGGGAATTGGGCGAACCGTAAGCGTTTCGCCGCGTGAAGTAAACTTGACTCGGAAACGGTAGGCGGATCGATGACAGAGCCTGACGACGACCTCGGCCCGCCGGTGACGCCGCTCGAGGAATACGGGCCCGCAGGCCGCAAACCCGCGCCGGGGCTGCATTTCGTCTCGACCCCGATCGGCGCGGCGCGGGACATCACGCTGCGTGGACTGGACATTCTGCGCGAGGCCGAGGTGCTGGCGGCCGAGGACACGCGGACCCTGCGCCATCTGATGGACATTCACGGCATCCCGCTGGCCGGTCGGCCGCTCGTCGCCTATCACGATCACAACGGCGAAGCGGTGCGCCCCCGTCTGCTCGCCGCGCTGGCCGAGGGCAAGGCGGTGGCCTATGCCTCGGAAGCGGGCACGCCGCTGGTGGCGGATCCGGGCTTTCAGCTCGGCCGCGCCGCGATTGCCGCGGGCCATCGCGTTTTTGCCGCCCCCGGCCCCTCGGCGGTGCTGGCGGCGCTGACCGTGTCGGGCCTGCCCTCGGACAGGTTCCTGTTCGCGGGCTTCCCGCCGAACACCGCACAGGCACGGCGCAAGTGGATCGCGGAATTCGCACAGGTGCCGGCGACGCTTGTTTTCTATGAATCGCCCAAGCGCGTTAAGGAAATGTTAACCGATCTGGCCTCAGAATTGGGCGCAGATCGGGAAGCGGTGCTGTGCCGCGAACTGACCAAGCGATTCGAGGAGGTCCGGCGCGGAACCCTCGCGGATCTGGTGGCGGGCTGCGCCGATGCACCGATCAAGGGCGAGATCGTCGTTCTGGTCGACCGCTCCCGGGCGCCGCGGTTTGGCCCCGAAGATGTCGAAGCCGCGCTGCGGGATCGTCTGCAGCGCCTGAGCGTGAAGGACGCGGCAGCGGAAGTGGCCGAAATGCTGGGTTTGCCCCGGCGGGAGGTCTATCAGCGCGCGCTGGCAATGGAGAAAGACTGATGGGCGGAGCACTGGCCTATCATGCGGGACTTGCAGCCGAACATCAGGTGGCCGCCCTCTATCAACGCGGCGGCGGCCGGATTGCCGCCGAGCGCTGGCGCGGCCGTTATGGGGGCGAGATCGACCTGATCGCCCGCGAAGGGGACAAGGTCATCTTCATCGAGGTGAAGAAAGCCGACACCCATGCCCGGGCCGTCGAACGGATCAGCCGCAAGCAGCTGGAGCGGATCTGTCTTTCGGCGGAAGAATTCGTTGCGGCGAGGGCTGATTGCGCCAATCTCGACATGCGTTTCGACGTCGCCCTGGTCGATGCGGCCGGGCGGATCGAAATCCTGCAAAACGCCTACATGTTCGACTAGCGACATTGCATCGCGGCCCTCTGCAAGGCATCAAGGAGGCAACGAAAGGGGGCGTCATGGCCTTGAAAGTTGCATTCCAGATGGACCCGATTGCGGCCATCAACATCGACGGGGACAGCACGTTCCGCATCGCGCTTGAGGCGCAGGCGCGTGGTCATATGTTGTTCTATTACACGCCCGACCGGCTGATCTATCGGCAGGGGCGGGTGCTGGCGCGGGGCTGGCCGCTGGTGGTCCGGCGCGAGCCGGGCAACCATTTCACCCTGGGCGATGAAGCCGAGGTCGATCTGGCCGAGATGGATGTGGTCTGGTTGCGCCAGGATCCGCCCTTTGACATGGGCTATATCACCACCACCCATCTGCTGGATCGCATTCATCCGAAAACGCTCGTCGTCAACGATCCGTTCTGGGTGCGCAACTATCCCGAGAAACTGCTGGTTCTCGATTTCCCGGACCTGACCCCGCCCACGCTGATCGCCCGCGATCTGGCAGTGATTCGCGACTTCAAGGCCGAGCATGGCGATGTCATCCTGAAGCCGCTTTACGGCAACGGCGGCGCGGGGGTGTTCCGGCTTGACCCGAACGACCGCAACCTCGCCTCGCTGCACGAGCTTTTCACCTCGATCAACCGCGAGCCGATGATCGTGCAGAAATACGTTCCCGCCGTGGTCAAGGGCGACAAGCGGATCATTCTGGTCGATGGCGAGCCCGTCGGCGCGATCAACCGCGTGCCTGCCGCGGGCGAGACGCGGTCGAACATGCATGTGGGCGGCCGCCCCGAGCCCACGCAGCTGACCGACCGCGAACGCGAAATCTGTGCCGTCATCGGCCCGACCCTGCGCGAAAAGGGGCAGATCTTCGTCGGCATCGACGTCATCGGCGACTGGCTGACCGAGATCAACGTGACCTCCCCCACCGGCATTCAGGAGCTGGAACGCTTCGACGGCACCAATGTCGCCGAGAAGATCTGGCAGGTGATCGAGGCGAAGCGGGGCCTGTGAGATGAGCCTGCGCGCGCGGATTGTGACCCTTGGGCTGCGGCTGTTCACCAAGCCGCGGCTGGCGAAGATGACCGATCCGGCAGACCTGCGCGACGTGATGGAGCGCTTCACCCGGATCGCGCTGCGTCCCGCGCCGGGCAGTGTGGCGATGCCGCTTGATCTTGCCGGGCGGGCGGCGCTGTCGATCCGGGCGGGTGTCCCGCGCGACGGCGCCGCGGTGGTGCATTTCCACGGCGGCGTCTTCATCGCGGGCAGTCCGCAGACGCATCTGCCGATGCTGTCGCGGCTGGCGAAACTGGCGCGGGTCACGGTGATCGCCCCAAGCTACCGCCTGGCGCCAGAGCACCCGTTTCCGGCCGCGCTGCGCGATGCGGAAGCGGTCTGGGAGGCGCTGATCGCACAGGGCTACCGGCCTGAAAACCTTGTGCTTTCGGGCGACAGCGCCGGGGCGGCGCTGGCCTTTGCGCTGCTTTCCAAGCTTTGTGCCGAGGGCACGCCGCCCGCGGGCGCCTTTGCCTTTTCGCCCTGGTTCGATCTGACGGGGGCCTCGCCCTCGGTTCGGGCAAACGCCGCCGCCGATCCGATGCTGGCGGGCCACCGCCTGCCCGAGGCCGCGCAATTCTATCTGCAGGGCCATCCCGCCGACGACCCCGAGGCCTCGCCGATCTTTGCCCCCTTCCCCGGCTGCCCGCCGGTGCTGCTGCAGACCGCCGAGACCGAGATCCTGAGCGATGATGCGCTGCGGATGGAGGAGAAGCTGCGCCATGCGGGCGCCGAGGTGCTGCTGCAGCTTTGGCCCGGGGTGCCGCATGCCTGGCAGATGATGGACGGGCTGATCCCCGAGGCGCGGGAGGCCCTGCGCGATGCGGCCCGTTTCGTCACCCGCGTTCTTACCGCGCCGCCGCAAAGGTCAGACGGTAGCTGACCGCCTCGGCCAGATGCGGGGCGCGGACCGGGTCCGATCCGTCCAGATCGGCGATCGTCCGCGCCGTGCGCAAGACGCGATGATAGCCGCGCGCGGTCAGCCCGAACCGGGCGGCCACCTTGCCCAGAAACTCCCGCCCCTCGGCATCGGGGGCGGCGATCTGGTCCAGCACCACCCCTTCGGCCTCGGCATTGACCCGGATCTGCGGATGATCGGCGAAACGGCGGCTTTGAATCTCGCGTGCCGCCGCCACCCGCGCCGCCACCGTGGCGGAGCTGTCCCCGGCAGCGGGCAGATCCAGCTCGCGCCAATCGACCGCCGGAACCTCGATGCGCAGATCGAACCGGTCCATCAGCGGCCCGGAAATCCGGCCCAGATAATCGGCGCCACATTGCGGCACCCGGGCGCAGGCCCGCGCCGGATCGCCCAGATAGCCGCAGCGACAGGGATTGGCCGCCGCCACCAGCAAAAACCGGCAGGGGTAGCGGACATGCGCATTGGCCCGGGCCACGACGACCTCGCCGGTCTCGATCGGCTGGCGCAGGGTTTCCAGCACCGGGCGGGGAAATTCGGGAAACTCGTCCAGAAACAGCACGCCGTTATGCGCAAGGCTGACCTCTCCGGGCCTTGCCCCCCGTCCGCCGCCGATCATTGCCGCCATCGAGGCGGTGTGATGCGGTTCGCGAAACGGCCGGTTGCGCGAAATCCCGCCTTCGGAAAGAAGCCCCGAAAGCGAATGAACCATCGAGGTTTCAAGGGCTTCCAGCGCCGACAAGGGCGGCAGGATGCCGGGCAGCCGCGCCGCCAGCATCGACTTGCCCGAGCCGGGCGGGCCCGCCATGAACAGGTGATGCCGCCCGGCCGCGGCGATCTCCAGCGCCCGTTTCGCCCGTTCCTGCCCCTTGACGTCGCGCAGATCGCGGGCGGCGGGCGGGGTCTCCACCTCGCCCGGACGCGCGGGGGCCAGCGGCTGCTGCCCGGTCAGATGGCGAAGCGCCTCGGTCAGGGTTGCAGGCGCGAAAACCTGCGTCGCCCCCACCCAGGCCGCCTCGGCGCCGCAGGATTTCGGACAGATCAGCGCGCAATCCTCGGCCGCGGCCGCCATCGCCGCGGGCAGCGCGCCGACCACCGCCACGATCCGGCCATCCAGCGCCAGTTCCCCGATCGAGACGAGGCTTTCCACCTCCTCCTTCGGCACGATCTCGATCGCGGCCAGAAGCGCAATCGCGATCGGCAGGTCGAAATGCGAGCCCTCCTTGGGCAGATCGGCAGGCGAGAGGTTGACGGTGATCCGCCGCATCGGCAGCGCGATCGACAGCGCCGCCAGCGCCGCCCGGACCCGGTCGCGGGCCTCGGACACCGCCTTGTCGGGCAGGCCGACGATGGAAAACGCCGGCATCCCGGCGGCCAGGGCGCATTGCACCTCGACGATCCGCGCCTCGACGCCTTCGAAAGCCACCGTATAAGTTCTTGCCACCATGCCCATTCTCCGCCCGGTTGCACAGTAGCCTAGATCCGGGCGGGATGGGTTAACGGATCATTGCGGCCCGGGCCAGGGCCGGGTCGGCCAGTCGCGCTTGTAAAACGGCTGATCGGGGCCTTCGGCCAGGCCCTCGGCCCGCCAGGCGCGGAAATCGGCATCGGCCAGCCAGGTCGCGACATAATCCGCCGCCTCGGGGCCGACGGGCAGGTTGTAGCCCGCAATCCGCGCCGCCACCGGGGCGAAGAAGGCATCGGCCAGCGACCAGCGCCCGAACAGCCAGGGCCCCCCGGCGCCGTGAGCCGCCCGCGCCATCGACCAGAGCGACTCGATCCGCGCCAGATCTTCCAGAACCGCTTCGGGGGGCTCGCAGGTCTCGTAACTGACGCGCAGGTTCATCGGGCAATGGCTGCGCAACGCGCCAAAGCCCGCATGCATTTCCGAAGCGAGCCAGCGCGCCATCGCGCGGGCGTCGGCCTCTTCGGGCCAAAGCCCGGCCCCGGGGTGGCGCTCGGCGATGGTTTCGGCAATCGCCAGCGTCTCGCCGATCACCAGACCCGAGGGCAGCCGCAGCGCAGGGGCCAGCCGCGCGGGCGCGAATTCCGACAAAAGCCGTTTGAAATCATCGCTGTAAATCCGCCCCGAGACGGTCTTTACCGGCACGCCCGCCTTTGCGAACACCAGCCAGCCGCGCAGCGACCAGCTTGAATACGACCGATCCCCGATCGCCAGTTCATAACCCATCTTGGCCTCCCTTTTGCGCGGGATGCTAAGGTCCGGGCGCCGTTTCGCAATGGTTAATCCTGCACAGTGATTTTTTTGTGATGCACAGTGCAACTTGGAGACATTCCAGATCGTTTCTGTCAGTGTAGGTGCAGTGAGCACGCCTAACAGCGGGTTGGGAGACCCGGGGAGACTGACATGGCACTCGATGGAATGACCGACGACACGCTTCCGCGGCAAGCTATGCGGGCGGAATATCTGGACGCCGAGACCGAGGCCGCGCTGGCCCGTGCCTGGCGGGATCACCGCGACGAGGCGGCCCTGCACCGCCTTGTCAGCGCCTATATGCGGCTGGCGATTTCTATGGCCTCGAAATTCCGCCGCTACGGGGCGCCGATGAACGACCTGATTCAGGAGGCGTCCTTGGGCCTGATGAAGGCCGCCGACAAGTTCGACCCCGATCGCGGCGTGCGGTTTTCGACCTATGCGGTCTGGTGGATCAAGGCCTCGATCCAGGAATTCGTGATGCGCAACTGGTCGATGGTGCGCACCGGATCGACCTCGTCGCAAAAGGCGCTGTTCTTCAACCTCAAGCGGGTGCAGGCGCAGATCCAGCGCGAGGCCGAGGCCGAGGGGGTGGTGCTGGACGGGGCGCAGCTGCGCGAAAAGGTGGCGATCTCGATCGGCGTTTCCATGGCCGATGTCGAGATGATGGAGGGGCGGCTCTCGGGCTCCGATCTGTCGCTGAACGCGCCGCAGTCGCATGACGAGGACGGCCGAGAATGGGTGGACACGCTGGAGGACGAGGGCGGCAGCCCCGAGACCCGGGTGACCGAAGCCCATGACGGCGCGAAGATGCGCGACTGGCTGGGTCAGGCGATGGGGCAGCTTTCGGCGCGCGAACGCTATATCGTGGCGCAGCGCCGCCTGATCGACGAGCCGCGGACGCTGGAAAGCCTGGGCGAGGAACTGGGCCTGTCGAAGGAACGGATCCGCCAGCTCGAGGCACAGGCCTTCAGCAAGATGCGCAAGTCGCTGGAAAGCCGCTCGGAAGAGGTGATCGGCTTCTTCGCATGAGGATTTCTGGCGTTCTTCTGGCCCTGTCGCTGGCGGCTCCGGCTGCAGCAGGGGAAATTTCCGCCGCGGACCTGCCGGCGCGGATCCTTGCCGCGGCGCCGCAGGTTGCGGTTCTGGGCGAGGTGCATGACAATGCCGCGCACCACCTGGCGCAGGCCGCGGCGGTGGCGGCCTTGCAGCCCAAGGCGCTGGTTTTCGAAATGCTCGACCCGGCGCAGGCGGCGAAGGTGACCCCCGATCTGATCGGCAAGCCTGACGAACTGGCCAAGGTTCTGGGCTGGGAGGCTGCGGGCTGGCCGGATTTCGCGCTCTATGCGCCGATCTTTGCCGCCGCTCCCACGGCGCGGATCTATGGCGCCGCCCTGCCGCGCGACCAGGTGCGCCGCGCGATGAAGGAGCCGCTGGCGCAGGTCTTCCCCGAGGCCGCGCGGTTCGGCCTCGACACGCCCTATCCCGCCGATCTGCAGGCGCAGCTGGAAGCCGAGACGCAGGCCGATCACTGCAACGCGCTCCCGCCCGAAATGCTGCCCGGGATGGTCGCGGCGCAGCGGCTGCGCGATGGTGCCTTTGCGCAGGCGACGTTGCAGGCGCTGGCGGACACGGGCGGGCCGGTGGCGCTGATCACCGGCTCGGGCCATGCCCGGACCGACCGCGCCGTGCCCGCGCTGATTGCCCGGGCCGATCCGGGGGTAAAGCTGCTCTCGCTGGGTCAGTTGGAACGCCCGGCCGGGGGCGATCAGCACTTCGATCTGTGGATCGTCACCGATCCGGCGGTGCGCGAAGACCCCTGCCAGGCGTTCCGGTAACTTGCGCGCTTCGCCCGCCCGCCCTACAGCTTGGCAAAACCGGAGGGGCGCATGACAAAACGGATTCTGCTGATCATCGGCGGCGGCATCGCGGCGGTGAAAGCGCCGGAACTGATCCGGCTCTTGCGCGGGGCGGGCTTTGCCGTGACCCCGGTTCTGACGAAAGCCGGGGCGGAATTCGTCACGCCGCTCTCGGTTTCCTCGCTGGCGGGCGAGGCCGCGCATACCGCCCTTTTCGATCTGACCCATGAAGCCGAGATCGGCCATATCCAGCTCAGCCGCGCCGCCGATCTGCTGGTGGTGGCGCCCGCGACCGCCGATCTGATGGCGAAGATGGCGGCGGGGCTGGCGGGCGATCTGGCCTCGACGCTGCTTCTGGCGACGGACAAGCGGGTGCTGATCGCGCCCTCGATGAATGTGCGGATGTGGCAGCACCCGGCGACGCAGCGCAACTTGCGGCAATTGCGGGCGGATGGCGTTCTGACCATCGGCCCGAACGAAGGCGACATGGCCTGCGGCGAATACGGGATGGGCCGGATGGCGGAGCCCGCGGAAATTCTGGCGGCGATTCACGCCGCGCTGGCAGAGGGGCCGCTGAAGGGGCGGCATGTGCTGGTGACCTCGGGGCCGACGCATGAGCCGATCGACCCGGTGCGCTACATCGCCAACCGCTCCTCGGGCGCGCAGGGCACGGCCCTGGCCACGGCCTTGCGCGATCTGGGCGCCGATGTGACCTTTGTGACCGGCCCTGCCACGGTGCCGCCGCCCGAGGGCGTGAAAGTGGTGCGGGTCGAAACCGCGCGCGAGATGCTTTTGGCCGTGCAGACCGCCCTGCCCGCCGAGGCGGCGATCTTTGCCGCCGCCGTCGCCGATTGGCGGGTGGCGAATGCCAGCCTGCAGAAGATGAAGAAGGACGGCACGGGGCAGGCGCCCGCGCTGAGTTTTGCCGAAAACCCGGACATTCTGGCCACCGTCGCGCAGATGGTGACGGGGCGGCCGAAACTGGTCGTGGGCTTTGCCGCCGAAACCGAGAATGTGACGGCCCATGCGGCGGCGAAACGCGCCCGCAAGGGCTGCGACTGGATCGTGGCGAATGATGTCAGCCCGGCCACGGGCATCATGGGCGGCAGCGAAAACGCGGTGACGATCCTCGACGACACCGGCGCCGAGAGCTGGGACCGGATGGGCAAGGACGAGGTGGCCCGCAGGCTGGCTTTGCGCATCGCAACCGCGCTTGGCGCAAGCTGACAGGGCGAAAGGGCGTATTTGCGCCAAGAAATAGCAAAGGGTTTTTTCTTGGTCCAAATACGCGAAAGAAACGGAAGGGGCAGGCATGACGCCGATCATCAAGGTGCTGCGCGAGGACTGGGCCGACCCGGAGGTGGCGCTGCCCGCTTACGAAACCCATGGCGCCGCCGGGGCGGATATTCGCGCCAACCTGCCGCCCGAGATCCGCGACACCGGGCTCGTGCTGGCGCCGATGGGCCGGGCGATCGTGCCGACCGGGCTGCGCGTCGCCATCCCCGAAGGGTTCGAGATGCAGATCCGGCCGCGCTCCGGGCTGGCATTGAAGCACGGGCTGGGCATGCCGAACGGGCCCGGCACGATCGACAGCGATTATCGCGGGCCCTTGGGCGTCTTGATGATCAACTTCGGCGCCGAGGCCTATACGATCCGCCATGGCGAGCGGGTGGCGCAGGCGATCATCGCCCCCGTGGTGCAGGCCCGTTACGAGGCCGCCACCGATCTGGGCGAGACCGCGCGCGGCGCGGGCGGCTTTGGCTCCACCGGCAAGGGCTGAGCGATGACCGGGCTGATCCTTCTGACCGTGATCGCCGCGCTGGGCTGGAAGCTGCGCGCCCCCGCCGGGCTGGTTTGGGGCATGCTTGCACTCCTTTGGGGCGCCTTCGTGCTGGTGCATGGGCTCTTTCCGGGTCCCGGCCATCCGCTTCCGGCGCTGATCGGCGGCAGCCTGCCCGGCTGGATCGGCCTTGGGGTCGTGGCGGCGCTGGTGCAGGCCTATCGCTGGGCGCTGGCACGGCTGCGCGCCCGGGCGGTGGTGCCCGAAGCCCCCGCCGAGGGGCCGTTTTCCAAGGCCGAACTGGGCCGCTATTCCCGCCACCTGCTTCTGCGCGAGATCGGCGGCACCGGGCAGCGGCGGCTCAAATCGGCGCGGGTGCTGGTGGTGGGGGCGGGCGGGCTTGGATCGCCCGGGCTGCTGTACCTGAGTGCCGCGGGCGTCGGCACGCTGGGCGTGATCGACCACGACACGGTCAGCAATTCGAACCTGCAGCGGCAGGTGCTTTACTGCGACGATGACATCGGCAAGCCGAAGGTCTTCGCGGCCGCGGCAGCCTTGACCGCGCTGAACCCCTTCATCACCGTCAAGCCCTATCACCGCCGCCTGACCGAGGACATCGCCGCGGATCTGATCGCGGGTTATGATCTGGTGCTGGATGGCTGCGACGATTTCGAGACCCGGCAGCTGGTCAACCGCGCCTGTGTCACGGCGGGCAAGCCGCTGATTTCGGCCGCGATCTCGCAATGGGAAGGGCAGATCAGCCTCTATCACCCCGCCAGCGGCGGCCCCTGTCTGGCCTGTCTGTTCCCGAAAGCCCCGGCCCCCGGCCTTGCCCCCACCTGCGCCGAGGGCGGCGTGATGGCGGCCCTGCCCGGCATCCTGGGCACGATGACGGCGGCTGAGGCGATCAAGGAGATCACCGGCGCGGGCACCAGCCTGCGCGGCAAGCTGCAGCTGATCGACGCGCTTTACGGCGAAAACCGCACCATCGAGGTGAAACGCGATCCCGCCTGCCCGGTCTGCGGCGGCTGAGACTGGACAGCCCCCGCCCCCGGGAATAGCTTTGGCCGACCCCTCAACCGGAGCTTTCCGATGAAATTGCCCCTGCTTGCCGCCGCCCTGCTGGCCGCCTCGCCTGCCCTTGCGCAATTGCCCGATCTGGCGGGCCGCGCCATCACCGTGGTGACCGAGGATGCCTATCCGCCGCTGCAATTCGTCGACGGCAGCGGCAAGGCGGTGGGCTGGGAATATGATGCCATGGCCGAGATGGCAAAGCGGCTGCACCTGACCGTGACCTATGAACATTCGAGCTGGGATGCGATGATCCCCGGCGTGTCCGCCGGGCAATATGACATCGGCATGACCGGCATCACCATTCGCGACGACCGCAAGACCGCGGTGGATTTCTCCGATCCCTACATGCGGTCGGAAATGATCATGCTGGTGCGCAGCGACGAGAGCCGGTTCAGCGATGCGAAAAGTTTCGCCGCCAATCCCGATCTGCTGATGGCGGCGCAGCCGGGCACGACGCCCTTTTACGTCGGCGTCTACGAACTGCTGGACGGCAACGAGGCCAATCCCCGCATCAAGATGTTCGAGACTTTCGGCGCCGGGGTCGAGGCGCTGCGCGGCGGCGATGTCGATCTTGTGCTGACCGATTCCACCGCGGGCGAGGGCTATGCCCGGGCCTCGGACGGCGCCTTGAAGATCGTGGGCGAGAAACTGGGGGCCGAGGATTTCGGCTTCATCTTCCCCAAGGGTTCCGACCTCGTGGCGCCGATCAATGCCGCCATCGCCGAGATGAAGGCCGATGGCACGATCGCGGCGCTGAACAAGAAATGGTTCCTTGACTACAAGATGGGGGAATGAGTTCCGTCCCTGACCGCGATTTTCCCTGGTGGCTGGTGGCGCTCGGCGTTGCCGCCTTGGGGGTGGGCGGGGCGGTCGCCGCCGATCCGCTGCATGCGAAGATCTTCGCCACGCTGTCAAAGGGCATCGGCGTCACGATTTTCGTGACGCTGGTGGCCTTTCTGGGCGCGCTGGTGCTGGGGCTCTTGCTCGCCGTCGCCTCGCTCTCGCGCCATCTGATCTGGCGGCAGCTGGCGCGGTTTTACACCGAGGTGATCCGCGGCGTGCCGATCATCGTGCTTCTGCTTTACGTCGCCTTTGCCTTGGTGCCCGCGCTGGTCGCGGGCTGGAACGCGCTGGGGCTGCCGGAGCTTTCAGTGCGGGATTTCCCGCTTTTGGCGCGGGCGGTGCTGGCGCTGATCCTCGCCTATGCCGCCTTTCTGGCCGAGGTGTTCCGCGCCGGGCTGATCTCGGTCGAGCGCGGCCAGATCGAGGCGGCCAAGGCGCTGGGTCTGGGCGGCTGGCTGCGGTTCCGGCTGATCGTCTTTCCGCAGGCCTTCCGCACCGTTCTGCCGCCCTTGGGCAATGATTTCGTGGCGATGGTCAAGGACAGCTCGCTGGTGTCGGTGCTGGGCGTGGCCGACATCACCCAGCTGGGCAAGGTCACCGCGGCGGGGAATTTCCGTTATTTCGAGACCTATAATGTCGTCGCGCTGATCTATCTGGCGATGACCGTCACCCTGTCGCTGCTTTTGCGCAAGCTTGAAGCGCATCTGCGCAAGCGCGGTGCCCCCGAGCGAGACTGAACCAAACGCGACTGAACCAAACGCGACTGAGCGGCTCAGAACGCATAGCCGAAGCGGGCGATATCGGCGGCGGCGATCCGGGCCACCGCTTCGGCGGTGCGGTCGTCGTAATAAAAGCGCCAATCCGCCCGCCGGTCGGAGGCATTGGCGCGGGCGAGCGGAAACAGCCGAAAGCCCAGATGCGCCTCCAGCGCGGCGCCGTCTTCCTGCAGATGTTCCAGCCGCAAGAAGGCGGTGGCGGCCTCGGTCCCGTCGGCGAGCCGCAGATAGCTGCCATAGGGCGTGGCCGCGATCGAGGCGGCGGTCTGCGGATGGTTCACGAAGCCCGCGAAATCAAGGCTTTGCGCCAAGGTCACCGCGGGATGGGCAAAGCCTTGCGCCCGCAGCCAGTGGTAATAGCTGACCATCCGGTCCCAGGGGTTGCGCACGAGGGTGAAGGTGAACCAGTCCCGCGCCTGGGCCTCGGTGTAAAGCCCGATCCCGTCGGCCAGCGTCGCATGTTTCCAAAGCCGCCCCGCGGTTGTGACGCCCGCAAGCCGCGCCCTGCGCCGCCGCGCCTTCGGCGTGTCGCCCACCAGGATGTCATCGGCCCTCGCCCGCGCTTCCAGCGCCAGCGCCAGCGCCGTGCCCCCGGTCTTCGGGATATGGACAAAGATGAAGCGGCGGCCCGGGGAAACGATCATGCAGAGAGATTAGCGCCCGCGCAGGACAATCGCGACCCCCGCCAGCCAGATCAGCGCCATTCCCGCCCATTCGCGCAGCCCGGGCACCTCGCCCCAGAGCAGAAAGCCCCAAAGCGCCGCGGCGGGCAGGACGACATATTCAAAGACGGCGGCGCGGGTGGCATCGGCCAGCTGATAGCCCTTGACCATCAGGCTGACCGCCACAAGCGAGCCCAAAGCCTGCACGAAGACCCAGAACAAGACCGTGCCCGACGGCAACGCAGGCCCGCGCAGGATGAAGGCGAGCGGCCCCTCGCCCGCCATCGGAAACAGGGCAAGCAGCAAAAGCCCGGCCCCGCCCAGCACACCGAGCATGGCAAAGAACCCGGCCGTCAGCGTCACCGCCCCCTCGCCCGGGCACCAGCGCTGCGTGGCGATATTGCCCAGCGCATAAAGCGCGCCGCCCAGAACCGGGATGGCGGCAGCCGGCCCAAGCCGCGCCGCCTCGGGGCCCAGCACCAGCAGGATGCCCGCAAAACCCACCGCGACGGCCAGGATGCGGACCAGACCGATGCGCTCGCCATAAAAGAAGCGGGTGATCAGCAGAACGAAGATCGGCGCGGTGAACAGCCCCGCCGCCACCTGCGGCACCGGCAGAAAGCCAAGCCCGCCGAAATAGCACAGCATCGCCACCCCATGCACGACCGAGCGCGCGGCGACGGCGCGAAAGTTGCGCGGCCGCAGATCCAGCCGGAACAGCGGCACCGCCAAAGCCAGCAGCCCCGCCACCATCAGCGAGCGCGTCAGATGGAACTGCCACAGCCCGATTTCCGAGGCGATGACGCGCACGTAATTGTCGGTGAAGCCGATGATCAGTGCATAGGCCGATATCGCCGCCGCGGCCTGCGCGGTGTGGTTCTTGTCCGTCATTGCGGCTGCTCCCTGTCCCTGCCCTTGGTGTGACGGCCCGGCCCCGGCTTGGCGCGTCCAATCCCGACATCGCAGGCGACATTCGGCTTGAAAACGACAGGCCGGACCGCGACGGGGGGCGAATCACGCAATTGACCCCGGGGCCCCTTTCGCTATTCTTTGCGGAACAGGGTCCGAAGGCCCCCAGCCATAGTCGAAGCGAAGATGACCGCGCTGCCGCAATATGAAATGCTGACCGCGCACGGCCTGTGGCGGGACACGCCGCAGGCGCAGCGGCGGCTGGTGCTGCTGTCGCTCGGCGATGCGACACTGGTGATCCGCGACAACCTTTCCGACCGGGCGGTGGCGCATTGGTCGCTGGCGGCGCTGATCCGGCGCAATCCGGGGGCGAAGCCTGCGGTTTACGGCGCCTCCGAGGAACCGGGCGAAGAGCTTGAAATCGGCGACGAGCTGATGGTCGAGGCGATCGAAAAGGTGCAGGCGGTGATCGAAGCCCGGCGCCCGCATCCGGGGCGGCTGCGGCGGATCGGCTGGAGCCTGTCTCTGGTCGGGCTGGCGCTTGGGGCGCTGCTCTGGCTGCCCGGGGCGCTGGTCGATCAGGCGGCCCGGGTCGTTCCGACCGCCAAGCGCACCGACATCGGCCGGATCGTGCTGCGGGATCTGGAACGCTCGACCGGCGTCGCCTGCCATTCGACCGAGGGCGATGCCGCGCTGGAGGCGCTGGCGGCGCGGTTGCAGGGCATTTCCGAAATCGCGGTGCTGCCGCGCGGGCTGACCGGGGCGCGGATCCTGCCCGGCGGGGTGGTGGCGCTGGGCACCGACACGCTGACCGGCCCCGACACGCCCGAGGTGGCGGCGGGGGCGATCCTCTCGGCGCAGCAGGCGCAGGCGGCGGAAAACCCGCTGCATGCGGCGCTGGCCTGGGCGGGCAGCGGCGCGGCGCTGACGCTGCTGACGACCGGGGATCTGCCCGCAGACCGGCTGCGCGGCTATGGCGAGGTGGTGCTGTCGCATCCGCCCGCAATCGCCCATGGCGAGGCGCAGACGGAAACCCTGCTCGAAGCCTTTCGCGCGACGGGCGTGTCCTCGACGCCCTATGCCTATGCGATCGACCCGACCGGCGAGGCGGCGCTGGGTCTGATCGAGGCGGATCCGTTCCGCGGCGCCCCCGCGCCCGAGCCGGTGCTGGCCGACGATCAATGGCTGGCGCTGAAGGACATCTGTTCGTGAAACGGAACGGGGCGGCCCGGCGAACCGCCCCCAAAGACTGCGCGGGACCGGCTCAGCGCAGGAGGCCCTCGGCAAAGCCCGCGTTGCGGACCGTGGCCAGCGCCTGCCGCGCATCGGCGAAGGGACCGGCCAGAACCACGGTCAGACCGCGCCCGGTCCGCGCCGAAGACACCGGCAGCCCGGCCGCGGCCAGACGCGCCTTGGCGGCGGCGGCATTTCCGGCGACGGCAAAGCTGCCCACCTGCACATAGCGCGGCGCGGCGGGGGCTGCGGCCTCGGGCGCGGATTTCGACGACACCCGCAGCGGGGCGACCGCATCGGGCGCGGCATAGGCCGGGGCATGATAGGTCGGGCCGGTGACGTAAGCCGGCTCGGCCGGAACGATGCGCCGGCGCTGCGGGGTGCGTTCGGTCACCCGCCGCGACGGCACCTGGTTCGTCCACATCACGCCCTGCTCGGCATCGCCCATCGCCGTGCGCGGACCGCGGAACGGATTGAGCCTCCCGTCGTCAAAAGCGGGGGCATAGCCGGTCGGCCCGACCGAAGTTTCCACCGTGATCGGCGCCAGCGTGCTGTGCCCCGAGGGCGCGCGCAGCATCACCGGCCCGACAGAAGTCCCGCTGGACCCCGGCCGCGCGGTCATCGGCGCGACACCGCCGCCCAGCGCATAGGGGCTGGCGGCGGCATAGGCCTGTTGCGGCGTGCCGGTCCCGGGGGACGGCGGCGCCAGCGCGGCGGCATAGCCGCTGCCGCCCGACATCGGCGCCGAGGCGGCCACGACCAGACCGGGCACGGCGGCGGCATTGATGAAATCGACCGGATTCTCGGTCGCGCCACCGCAGCGCACGACCGAGCGGCCATCCGACAGCAGGTAACGCTGCGCCGTGGCCATGCCCGCCGGGCAGGCGGTCGCAGCGGCCGCCACCGTCTCGGTGCCGGTGATCCGCACCGGAACCGGCAGGGTGTTGTGATAGCGCACGCTGCCCCGGCCCGGGGTTGCGGCAGAAATCGCGGCGACCGGGGTCCCCGCGGCCTCGAAGCCGCCGTCCAGCGCATAGGGAGAGACATAGCCCGACCGCAACGGCGCCGCCGTGGCGACGGGCGGCGAGATCGGGGCGGGCGGCACTGCGGCCACCCGGACCGGCGCGGCAGGCAGGGGGGGCCGGGCGGCAGCGCCAAGACCGATGCGCGGCGGGGTCTCGGTGGTGGCGATCGTCTCCATCGGCTTGCCGACAAAGGGCGTCGGCGCAAAGGCCGATCCGGCGGGGCGGACCGCAGGCGCGGGGGCCGGAGCCGGAGCAGGCGCGGCGGCAACGGCCACCGGCGGCGCGGCTTTGGCCGGGGCCGTCACGACCTCGGCCACCGGCGCGCCCTGCGGCAGGCTGGGCTGATAGCCGCAAAGCTGCTTTTTCGTCCGGTCGACCCGCGGCACCCAGGTCACCGTGCCGCCATAGCCCGCCCGCACGAAGACGCAGCCCACGCTGTCGACATATTGCCGCCCCTTGAAGGAGGGCGGCGGCACGTCGGCCGGGCCGTTGACATCCATCTCTGCCAGGGCGACCGAACCGCCCAACGTGGCCGCGACCGCCGTCGCCGCCACCCACCAACCATACCGCCGCATGCCATCCCCCGATGATCTTTCGGAAAAACTGCAGCACAATTGTTGCAGAGTAAAGGAAAATCGGCCGCCGCCCCCCGGCGCGATCCCGCCGCTATTTGGTGCCGAACATCCGGTCGCCCGCATCCCCCAGGCCCGGCACGATATAGCCGTGATCGTTCAGATGGCTGTCGATCGAGGCCGTGACGATCGGCACATCCGGATGCGCCGCCCGCATCCGCGCGATCCCCTCGGGCGCGGCCAGAAGGCACAGGAAGCGGATGTTCTTCGCGCCCTTGTCCTTCATCAGCTGCACGGCGGCGGCCGAGGAATTGCCCGTCGCCAGCATCGGATCGACGACAATCACCATCCGGTCTTCCAGCTCCGCGGGCACCTTGCAGTAATATTGCACCGGCTGCAGCGTTTCGGGATCGCGGTAAAGCCCGACAAACCCCACCCGCGCCGCCGGGATCAGCTCCAGAATGCCATCGAGAAGCCCGTTCCCCGCCCGCAGGATCGAGATCAGCGCCAGTTTCTTGCCCTCAAGGATCGGCGCGTCCATTTCGCAGAGCGGCGTTTCGATGCGCTTCGTGGTCAGGTCCAGCCCGCGGGTGACCTCATAGGCCAGAAGCAGGCTGATTTCGCGCAGAAGCTGGCGGAAAGAGGCGGTGGAGGTGTCCTTTTCCCGCATCAGCGTCAGTTTGTGCTGCACCAGCGGGTGATCGACGACGGTGACCTGTTGATCCATGGTCTGTCCTTTCAAAGAAAACTGCGGCCGGGCCCTTGCGGGGCCACGCCCAGATGCGCCGCGACCGACGCGCCGATGTCGGCATAGGCGAGCAACCCCACCGGACGCAAGCCAAGCCCGTGACCCAGCACCGGAACGCGTTCGCGGGTGTGATCGGTGCCCGACCAGCTGGGGTCGTTGCCGTGATCGGCGGTGAAAAGCGCCAGATCGCCCGGACGCAGGGTCGGCAGGAAGCGGCCCAGACAGGCGTCGAACCATTCGAGCGCCCGGGCATAGCCCGCAACATCGCGCCGATGCCCCCAGAGGCTGTCGAATTCGACGAAATTGGCGAAGGTCAGGCTGCCCTCCTCGGCGTCAGTGCCAAGCCGGATCAGATGCTCCATAAGATCGGCGTCATTCTTGCCCTTGTGCAGATGGGTGATGCCGCGATGGGAAAAGATGTCGCCGATCTTGCCGATGGCATGGGTGGTGCGCCCCGCGCCCTGAACCCAATCGAGCAGGGTCGGCGCGGGCGGTTCGATGGCGAAATCGCGCCGGTTCGGCGTGCGGAGAAAGGCACCGGGCGTGCCGGTGAAGGGGCGGGCGATGACCCGGCCCACCTTCATCGCATGCAGCCTTGGCGCCACGTCGCGGCACAGCTGCAAAAGCCGGTCGAGCCCGAAGCTTTCCTCATGTGCGGCGATCTGGAAGACGCTGTCGGCCGAGGTGTAGCAGATCGGCCAGCCCGTGCGCAGGTGTTCTGCGCCAAGCCGCTCGATGATCGCGGTTCCCGGGGCGTGGCAATTGCCCAAAATGCCTTCGGTGCCCGCGGCCCGGGCGACGAAATCGACCAGATCGGGCGAGAAACTGTCTTGCGTTTCAAGGAAGTAATGCCAGTCCCAAGGCACGGGCACGCCTGCCAGCTCCCAATGGCCCGAAGGCGTGTCCTTGCCGCGCGAAACTTCCGTCGCCGCGCCCCAAAGGCCCTGCGGCACGGCGCCAAGCCCGGCCGGACGCGTGCCGCTCGCCAGGTCCACCGCCGCCGAAAGGCCCAGCGCATCCAGATGCGGCAGCTTGAGCGGACCTGAGCGCCCTTCCTCGGCCCGGCCCGCGGCGCAGGCCTCGGCGATATGGGCCAGCGTGTTCGCCCCGGTATCCGGACGGCCCTCGTTGAAGAAAGACCCCGCATCCGGGGCGCCGCCGATGCCGACGGAATCCATCACGATCAGAAAGGCACGCGCCATCACACCTCCTCCGGTCCGATCCGGCAATGGATCAGCGGCGGTTCCTCGGGCGGATCCTCCGACATCTGATAGGCTGCCAGAACCGCCGCCACCGCCTGATCGGCGCGGGCCTGATCGGGGGCATGGATCAGCGCCAGCGCCTCGCCGCGGGCCATTTCCGCGCCGATCATCGCCTGCCCGGTCAGCCCGACCGAGGGGTTGATCCGGTCCGAACCGACCAGCCGCCCGCCGCCCAGCCGCACCACCGCCTCGCCCAGGGCCCGCCCGTTCACCCGGGCGACAAAGCCCGCCCGCGGCGCGGGCACCGGCACGATCAGCGGCGCGGCCGGAAGCCGGTCGGGGTAGCGTTCGACGAAATCGACCGGCCCGCCCAAGGCTGCCACCATCCGCCCGAAGATCTCGGCGGCGCGGCCGCTTTCGATCGCCGCATCGATCCGCGCGGCGCCATCGTCCAGACTTGCCGCCTTGCCCGCCAGCATCAGCACCTCGCCGCCCAAGGCCGAGGTCACATCCCAAAGCGCCTCGTTGACCGAGGTGCCGGTCAGCGTCTCCATCACCTCGAGCACTTCAAGCGCATTGCCCGCCGATTGCCCCAGGCTCTGGTTCATGTCGGTCATCAAGGCCGAGGTCCGGACCCCCGCATCATTCGCCGTCTTCACCAGACTTTCGGCCAGCGCCTGCGCGTCTTCCACCGTCGCCATGAAGGCACCCGAGCCGACCTTGACATCGAGCACCAGCGCATCAAGCCCGACCGCCAGTTTCTTCGACAGGATCGAGGCGGTGATCAGATCGATGCTTTCGACCGTGCCCGAGATGTCGCGGATGCCGTAAAGCCGCTTGTCGGCCGGGGCGATTTCCTCGGTCGCGCCGATGATGGCGCAGCCGACCTCGGCCACGACCTTGCGCAGCACCGCGACGCCGGGCAGCGACTTGTAGCCGGGGATGGACTCCATCTTGTCCAGCGTGCCGCCGGTATGGCCCAGACCGCGCCCGGAAATCATCGGCACATAGACGCCACAGGCCGCCAGCGCCGGGGCCAGAAGCAGGGACACGGAATCGCCGATGCCGCCCGTCGAATGCTTGTCGACGACCGGGCCGGGCAGATCCCAGCGCACCACCTGCCCCGAATCCCGCATCGCCTGCGTCAGCGCCACCCGACCGCCGGGCCCGATGCCGCGGCACAGAACCGCCATCGCGAATGCCCCGGCCTGCGCGTCGGACACCGTGCCATCGGCCAGACCGCGCGCGAACCAGAGGGCCGCCTCGGGCGACAGCCCGGCGCCGTCCCGCACCGCCATGATGATCGAGCGGGCATCCATCAGACATTGTCCATGTGGCTGGCATCGAACCGGCCCGGCAGCAGATCGCCGATCGTGGTGTCAAGCCGCGCCCCCGCGGTGGTGGCCAGCGTCACCGGCACGTCGGCCCGCCCGAATTCGGCCAGCTTCTGCCGGCAGCCGCCGCAGGGCGGCACCGGCGCGGGGCTGTCGGCGATCACCGCGACCTCGACCAGTTCGGTCTCGCCCGCCGCCACCATCGCCGCAATGGCGCCCGCCTCGGCACAGGTGCCCTCGGGGTAAGCCACATTTTCCACGTTCACGCCGCGGTAAATCGTGCCCGAGGCCCCGCGCACCGCCGCCCCCACCTTGAATTTCGAATAGGGCGCATAGGCATTCTCGCGCACGTCGCGCGCGGCATCGAGCAGGGACATGTCCGCCTCCGGCATGGGTTTCCGCCCGATCCTGCGCCGCGCCGGGCGGCAGCGCAAGGGGGGGACCTGCTTGCGCTATCAACGCTTTCCGGCGATCTGGAATTGGTTTAAGGCTCAACCATCTTCAGGGAGAGGCATGATGACCACCGACCGGCCCCCGTCCGCACGCCATCCGGCGCTGGATTACCACGAATTTCCGAAGCCCGGAAAGCTGGAAATCCGCGCCACGAAGCCCTTGGCCAACGGGCTGGACCTGAGCCGCGCCTATTCGCCGGGCGTGGCCGAGGCCTGCCTTGAAATCAAGGCCGATCCGGCGGAAGCCGCGCGCTATACCGCCCGGGGCAATCTGGTCGCCGTGGTGACGAACGGCACCGCCGTTCTGGGTCTGGGCAATATCGGGCCCTTGGCCGCCAAGCCGGTGATGGAGGGCAAGGCGGTCCTGTTCAAGAAATTCGCCAATATCGACGCCTTCGACATCGAGGTGAACCAGCCCGACCCGGAAAAGCTGGCCGATCTGGTCTGCGCGCTGGAACCCAGCTTCGGCGCCATCAACCTTGAGGACATCAAAGCCCCCGATTGTTTCATCGTGGAACGGATCTGCCGCGAGCGGATGAAGATCCCGGTCTTTCACGACGACCAGCACGGCACGGCGATTGTCGTCGGCGCGGCGGCGACGAATGCGCTGCGGATCGCGGGCAAGCGCTTCGATCAGATCAAGATCGTCTCGACCGGCGGCGGCGCGGCGGGGATCGCCTGTCTGAACATGCTGGTGAAACTGGGCGTGCGGCGCGAAAACATCTGGCTGTGCGACATTCACGGGCTGGTCTATCAGGGCCGCGAGGTCGACATGAACCCGCTCAAGGCCGCTTACGCGCAGCCCACGACAAAGCGGACGCTGGATGACGTGATCGAGGGGGCGGATCTGTTCCTGGGCCTCTCCGGTCCGGGCGTGCTGACCCCCGATCACGTGGCGCGGATGGCGGCCCGGCCGATCGTCTTTGCGCTGGCCAATCCGACGCCGGAAATCCTGCCCGAGGCCGTGCGATCCGTCGCGCCCGAGGCGATCATCGCCACCGGCCGCAGCGATTTTCCCAATCAGGTCAACAACGTCCTGTGCTTCCCCTTCATCTTCCGCGGTGCGCTGGATGTGGGGGCGACAACGATCAATGACGAGATGCAGCTCGCCTGCATCGAAGGGATCGCGGCCTTGGCCCGCGCCACCACCGCCGCCGAAGCCGCCGCCGCCTATCGCGGCGAAAAGCTGACTTTCGGCCCGGATTACCTGATCCCGAAACCCTTCGACCCGCGCCTGATCGCCACCGTCTCCACCGCCGTCGCCAAGGCCGCGATGGAGACCGGCGTCGCCACCCGGCCGATTGCGGACCTGGACGGCTACCGGCGCAAGCTCGAAGGCTCGGTCGTGCGTTCGTCGCTGCTGATGCGGCCGGTCTTCGAGGCCGCCGCCACCGCCGCCCGCCGCGTCGTCTTTGCCGAGGGCGAGGATGAGCGCGTGCTGCGCGCGGCCCAGGCGATGATCGAGGAAACCACGGTGAAGCCGATCCTGATCGGCCGCCCCGAGGTGATCGAGCGGCGGGCGGAACGGGCGGGGCTGTCGCTGGTGCCCGGCCGCGATTTCGAGGTGGTGAACCCCGAACACGACCCCCGCTATCGCAGCTATTGGGAGACCTATTTCGGCCTGATGGCGCGGCGCGGCGTGACGCCCGATCTGGCCCGGGCGATCCTGCGCACCAACACCACCGCGATCGCGTCGATCATGGTGCATCAGGGCGATGCCGACAGCATGATCTGCGGCACCTTCGGGCAATATCTGTGGCACCTGAACTATGTCCGGCAGGTGCTGGCGCGGGGCGGGCTGCACCCCGTCGGCGCGCTCAGCCTGATGATCCTGGAAGACGGGCCCTTGTTCATCGCCGACACCCATGTGCATCACGAACCGACGCCCGAGGAGATCACCACGACGGTGATGGCGGCGGCGCGGCATGTGCGCCGCTTCGGTCTGGCGCCGAAGGTGGCTTTGTGCTCGCACAGCCAGTTCGGCAACCTTGACACCGATTCCGGTCGGCGGATGCGCGCGGCGCTGGAGCGGCTTGACGCCCGCGAACCGGATTTCGTCTACGAGGGCGAGATGCATATCGACGCCGCGCTGGAGCCGCAGATTCGCGCCCGGCTCTTGCCCGAATCGCGGCTCGACGGCGCGGCGAATGTGCTCGTCTTTGCCAATACCGATGCCGCCTCGGGGGTGCGCAACATTCTGAAGGCGAAGGCGAACGGGTTGGAGGTGGGGCCGATTCTGATGGGGATGGGGAACCGGGCGCATATCGTGACCCCCTCGATCACCACGCGGGGGCTTTTGAACGTCGCCGTGCTGGCCGGAACCCCGGTGGCCGCCTACGGCTGAACCTGCAAAGTGAAGCAAATTTGCAAAACGCGCTTCGCTTTCGCCGCATCCTTCAAAAATGCACGCCATTTGCAAAAGTTTGCGGCGGAAACCCCGCCGCATTCTGCAAATTTTCGGGCCAACCGCGCAGCTGCGGCGGTAACATTCTTGCACAAACCTTTCCGCCTGCGTAACAAGCTTGCAAGTTTGGAGGAGGAATACCATGGGATACAAGGAAGTCTATTCCGCGTGGCAGGCGGACCCGGAAGGGTTCTGGATGGATGCGGCCAAGGGCATCGACTGGGTGCAAAGCCCCTCCAAGGCCTATTTCGAGCAGGGTCCGGCCGGGGAATGGTTCGCCGATGCGATGGTGAACACCTGCTTCAACGCGGTGGACCGCCATGTTCTGGCCGGTCGCGGCGATCAGATCGCGATCATGCACGAAAGCCCGATCACCCATTCGACCAAGGGCATCACCTACAAGGAACTGCAGGCCCGCGTGTCGAGCCTGGCGGGCGCGCTGCGCATGCGCGGCGTGGAAAAGGGCGACCGTGTCATCATCTACATGCCGATGATCCCCGAGGCGCTGGAAGCGATGCTGGCCTGCGCGCGTCTGGGCGCGATCCATTCGGTCGTCTTTGGCGGCTTCGCGGCGCATGAACTTGCGGTGCGGATCGACGACTGCACGCCGAAAGCGATCATCGCGGCGTCCTGCGGTCTCGAACCGGGCCGCGTCGTGCATTACAAGCCGCTTCTGGATGCCGCCATCGAACAGGCCAGCCACAAGCCCGAGTTCTGCGTCGTCTTCCAGCGCGAACAAGAGGTTGCAAAGCTGGTCGAGGGCCGCGACTTCAGCTGGCACGGGTTCCAGTATGGCGTGAAACCGGCCGAATGCGTCCCGGTCGAGGGCAACCACCCGGCCTATATCCTTTACACCTCGGGCACGACCGGGGCGCCCAAGGGCGTCGTGCGGCCGACCGCGGGCCATCTGGTGGCGCTGAACTGGTCGATGAAGGCGATCTACAACATCGAGGCCGGGGACCGCTTCTGGGCCGCCTCGGACGTGGGTTGGGTCGTCGGCCACAGCTATATCTGCTACGCGCCGCTGCTGGCCGGGGCGACGACCGTGGTCTTTGAAGGCAAGCCCGTGGGCACGCCGCATCCGGGCGTGTTCTGGCGCATCATCCAGAACCACCGCATCAAGTCCTTCTTCACCGCGCCGACCGCGCTGCGGGCGATCCGCCGCGAGGATCCGAACGGCGAATATATCAAGCGCTACAAGCTGCACGAGATGCAGGCGCTGTTCCTTGCGGGCGAACGCGCCGATCCGGAGACGGTGAAATGGGCGCAGGAACATCTGGGCGTGCCGGTGATCGACCACTGGTGGCAGACCGAAACCGGCTGGGCGATTGCGGGCAACCCGCTCGGGATCGAACTTCTGCCGGTCAAGGTCGGCTCGCCGACGAAGCCGATGCCGGGCTATGACGTGCAGGTGCTGGACGAGGGCGGCCATCCGGTCGCGCCGGGCACGCTGGGCGCCATCGCGATCAAGCTGCCCTTGCCGCCCGGCACGCTGCCGACGCTGTGGAATGCCGACGACCGCTTCAAGAAGAGCTACCTGTCGCATTTCCCGGGTTACTATGAAACCGGCGACGCGGGCTATATCGACGAGGACGGCTATGTCTACATCATGGCCCGCACCGATGACGTGATCAACGTCGCGGGGCACCGGCTCTCGACCGGGGCGATGGAAGAGGTGCTGGCCTCGCACAAGGATGTCGCCGAATGCGCCGTCATCGGCGTGGCCGACGAACTCAAGGGCCAGCTGCCGATGGGGTTCCTGTGCCTGACCAAAGGCTGCACCCGCCCGCATGCCGAGGTGATCAAGGAATGCGTGCGGCTGGTGCGCGACCAGATCGGCCCGGTCGCGGCCTTCAAGCTGGCGGTCGTCGTCGACCGGCTGCCGAAGACCCGCTCGGGCAAGATCCTGCGCGGCACGATGGCGAAGATCGCCGACGGGCTCGAGTACAAGATGCCCGCCACGATCGACGACCCGGCGATTCTCGACGAGATCAGCGCGGCGCTGACCGCGATCGGCTACCCCGAAAAGGCGGCCTGACATCGGACCGGCGGGGCCCCCAGCGTGCGGGGCCCCGCTCAAATTCTTGTAAAACGTGTGTTTTTCGGCTTCTTTCGCGTGCCCCGCAGTCTCGGGACTTGATTTGCGACCGCCGGGCGGGAAGATGGGCCGGTCGGGGTATCGTCATGAATGAAATTGGTCTGCCCTCCGATGGCGCCCGCCGCGACGCCTCGGACAACAAGGCTCAGATTGCGCGCATCATGCTGCTTGGGCATGATCTGCGCGCGGCTGTTTCCGACATTCTGGGCGGGCTGCATCTTCTGGCCGACGAGGATCTGAGCCCCGGCATGCGGCTGCAATTCGAACGGATGCGAGCCGCGGGCGAGGACATGGCCCGGCTGATCGAGGAAGGCTTCGAGATCGTCACCGATCAGGCCGTGGGCCCGCTGCGCCAGACCGTGCAGCTGGCGCGGCTGCTTTATGATCTGGAAATGCGCTGGACCGGGCGGGCGCAGGAAAAGGGGCTCGGCTTTCACGTTGCCATGGCGCCCGACGTGCCGGTGCTGGTGCGGCTTGACCGGATCGCGCTGGAACGGGTTCTGTCGAACATGCTGTCGAATGCGGTGAAATACACCGATCAGGGCGCGGTGCGGCTGGCGCTGACGGTCGAGGCCGAGACCCGGCTTCTGTTTTCCGTGCTCGATGACGGGCCGGGCTTCGATCCGGATCTGCGCGGACGGCTGTTCCGGCAGGGGGCGCGGGGCGAGGTTCCGGGCAAGGCGGGCAACGGGCTGGGCCTCTTCATCTCGCGCGACATGGCGCGACGGCTCGAGGGCCGGATCGAGGTCTCGAACCGGGCCGAGGGCGGCGCCTGCGTGGCGCTGTCCTTGCCGCTGGCGGGGCTGATGCCGCCCGAGATGGCGATCGACACCCCCCTGCCCGATCTGAGCCGGATGCGGGTTCTGGTGGCCGAGGACAGCGCGCTCAATCAGGCGGTTCTGGGGCACATGCTGTCGGCGATGGGGGCGCATTGCGACAGTGCCGCCGACGGGGTCGAGGCGCTCGAGATGCTCGACAATGGCAGTTACGATCTGGCGGTGATCGATGCCGAGATGCCGCGGCTCTCCGGGCTTGATCTGATCCGCACCCTGCGCGCCAGCGGCGGGCGGCACAGCGCGATTCCGGTCGTGGTCTGCACCGCCTATGTGCTGCGCGCCAACCGCGAGGCGATCGTCGCCGCCGGGGCGGATGCGATCGTCTCGAAGCCGATGACGGCGATCGAACCGCTGGCCGAGGCGATCACCCAGGCGCTGGAACGGCATGATGGCGAGGGCCACCGGCCCTGCCCGCCGATCGTCGACGAGGCGGTGTTCGAAGCGCTTCTGGGCATCGCCGGTGCGGAGGCGGCACAGGAATTGCTGAGCCGGCTGATCTCTGATCTGAGCCGGGTCGAACGCGGGCTGGTGGCGGGGCTCTCGGCGCCCAATCTGGCCGTCGTGCGGTCGGACAGCCATGTGCTCCTGTCGGTGGCGGGCGCGGTGGGCGCGGTGCGGCTGCAGGAGCTGGCCGAGGAACTCTGCGCCGCCGCCCGCCGCGAAGACACCGTGGCGATGCAGCTGATCGGGCGCGCGGTGCTGACGCAGATCGACCGGCTGATCGCCTATGCCGGGCGCCGCCAGCGCCAGTTCGAAAAGGTCGGCGCATGAACCTGCCGCTGCCGATGCCTGACGGGCCCGACATCCTGCTGGTCGAAGACACCGCCTCGATGCGGACGATCTATGAATCGCACCTGCGCCGCGCGGGCTATCGCACGGTTTCGGCGGGCACCGCGGCCGAGGGGCTGGAGATGTTCCGGGTGCATCCGATCTCGGTGGTGCTGCTGGATCTGATGCTGCCCGACCGCGACGGGCTCGACCTGCTCGTCGATCTGCTGCAGATGCGGCCCGAGACCTCGGTGGTGGTGGTCGCGGCCGAACGCTCGACCGACCGGACGGTGACGGCGATCCGCAGGGGCGCGCTGGATTATCTGGTCAAGCCGGTGACGGAATCGCGGCTGATGGAGGCGGTCGAGGCGGCGCGGCGGGCGGCAAACCTTGCTCATCGGCCGCATTCCGCCGCCGCCCGGGCCCCGCTGCCCGATTTCATCGGCCAGTCCGCGCCGATGCACGAGGTCTATGACCGGATCCGCGCCGCCGCCCGCTCGATGGCGCCGGTCTGCATCTGCGGCGAAAGCGGCACCGGCAAGGAGCTGGCGGCGCTGGCGATCCACCGGCTTTCGGCCCGCGCGCAGGGGCCGTTCATCACCCTCGATTGCGGCGCGATCCCGCCCGACCGGCTGGAATCCGAACTGTTCGGCCATCGCCGCGGCGCTTTCGTCGGCGCGCTGTCGGACCGGCTGGGCGCGGCGGAACTGGCCGATGGCGGGACGCTGTTTCTGGACGGGGTGGGCGAGCTGCACCCGACGCTGCAACCGCGGCTCTTGCGCTTCCTGCAAAGCGGGCTTGTGCATCCCCTGGGCGCCGAAGCCGCGCGGCGGGTGAATTTGCGCATCCTCTCGGCCTCGACCCTGCCTTTGGCAGAGGCGGTGAGGATGGGGCAGCTGCGCGAGGATCTGTTCTACCGGCTGCAGGTGGTGGGGCTGCAGATGCCGCCGCTGCGCCGCCGCGGCGAGGATATCGTGCCCCTGGCCGAAACCTTCCTGGCCCGTTTCGCGGCGATCGAGGGGCGCAGCTTCACCCGGATCACACCCGAGGCGATGGCGCTGCTGCGCGCCTATCCCTGGCCCGGCAATGTGCGGGAACTGTCGAATGTGCTGCGCGCGGTGACGGTGCTGCACGAGGGCGAGGAACTGACCGCGGCAATGCTGCCGCCCGAGCTGGCCAGCCCCGCCCCGTCACGTCCGGGGGCGGGCCTTGCGACGGTCCCCGACCTCTCCGGCCTGACGCTGGCCGAGGTCGAACGCGCGGCGATCGAGGCGGCGCTGACCCGCCACGAGGGCGCCGTGCAAAAGGCTGCCGCCGATCTGGGCGTTTCGCCCTCGACGCTGTATCGCAAGCTCGAAAGCTGGCGCACCGATTAGGCGAATTGTTCCCGCATCAGCCGTTCTTCGAGCCCGTGACCGGGGTCGAACAGGATGCGATGCGTGATCGTCGGTTCCGAGCGGATCTCGACCCAAAGGACGGGCTTGACCGAGCGGCTGTCGGCATCCGCCATCACCGGGCGCTTCGCGGCCTCAAGCACGTCAAAGCGCACCGTGGCGGAACTGGGCAGGATCGCGCCCTGCCAGCGCCGCGGCCGGAACGGTGCAATCGCGGTCAGCGCCAGCACGTCGGACCCGATCGGCAGGATCGGCCCATGCGCGGAATAATTATAGGCGGTCGAGCCCGCGGGCGTCGAGACGATGGCGCCGTCGGAAATCAGCTCCTCCATCCGCACCCGGCCATTGACCGAAATCCGCAGCTTCGCCGCCTGCGGACCGGCGCGCAGAAGCGAGACCTCGTTGATCGCCAGTTCTTCGCGGATCACGCCATCGGCGGTCTTGGCGCGCATCGCCAGCGGGTTGATCAGCGCCTCTTCCGCCGCGGCCAGCCGCTCGGGCAGATCAAAGACGCGGTAATCGTTCATCATGAAGCCGACCGAGCCGCGGTTCATGCCGTAGACCGGCAGCCCCGATCCCGCATGCAGGCATTGCAGCATCATCCCGTCGCCGCCCAAGGCCACGATCACATCGGCCTCGACCAGCGGCGCCTGACCGTAGCGGGCGGCAAGATCTTCCAGCGCCTCCTGGGCGCTGTCGGCCTGCGAGGCCGCGAAATGGATCTTGCTGGGTCGGTTCACGGCCTGCCTCCGGTTCTCCTTGGTGTGACAAGCCGGGGCCGGAATGACAAGCCCGTTCGGTGCCGGACCCCCTTTCCGGCCCGGCCGGTGTCACCGGGGCGTGACGCGCCAAATTGCCCGTTTGTCGCTTTGGGCGCTTTCGGGGCGGGGAATTCTGCGATAAACGGACCACGACCTTTGCCTTTGGAGTTGCCCATGACCGATCAACGCGACGCCGGGTTCTTTACCGAGACCCTTTCCAGCCGTGACCCCGCGCTTTTCGCCGCCATCCGTGGCGAACTTGGCCGCCAGCGCGACGAGATCGAGCTGATCGCCTCGGAAAACATCGTCTCTGCCGCGGTGATGGAAGCGCAGGGCTCGGTGATGACGAACAAATATGCCGAGGGCTATTCGGGCAAGCGCTACTATGGCGGCTGCCAGTTCGTCGATGTCGCCGAAGATCTGGCGATTTCGCGCGCCTGCGAGCTGTTCGGCTGTTCCTTTGCCAACGTGCAGCCGAATTCGGGCAGCCAGGCGAACCAGGGCGTGTTCAACGCGCTTTTGAAACCGGGTGACACCATCCTGGGCATGAACCTTGCCTCGGGCGGGCACCTGACCCATGGCGCGGCGCCGAACCAGTCGGGCAAATGGTTCAACGCCGTGCAATATGGCGTGCGTCAGCAGGATTGCCGGATCGACTACGACGAGGTCGCCCGTCTGGCGAAAGAGCACAATCCGAAGCTGATCATCGCGGGCGGCTCGGCGATTCCGCGGCAGATCGATTTCGCGAAATTCCGCGAGATCGCCGACAGCGTCGGCGCGTATCTGATGGTGGACATGGCCCATTTTGCGGGTCTGGTGGCGGGTGGCGCGCATCCCTCGCCCTTCCCCTTTGCCGATGTGGCGACGACGACCACCCACAAGACCCTGCGCGGTCCGCGCGGCGGCATGATCCTGACGAACAACGAAGAGATCGCGAAAAAGGTCAATTCGGCGATCTTCCCGGGGATTCAGGGCGGGCCGCTGATGCATGTGATCGCCGCCAAGGCCGTGGCCTTTGGCGAAGCGCTGCGCCCCGAGTTCAAGGTCTATGCGCAGCAGGTCATCTCCAACGCGCAGGCGCTGGCCGATGAGCTGATGAAGGGCGGTCTCGATATCGTCACCGGCGGCACCGATACGCACGTCATGCTCGTTGACCTGCGCCCGAAAGGGGTGAAGGGCAACGCCACCGACAAGGCCTTGGGCCGCGCGCATATCACCTGCAACAAGAACGGCATCCCGTTCGACCCGGAAAAGCCCACCGTGACCTCGGGCATCCGTCTGGGCACGCCCGCGGGCACCACCCGCGGCTTCAAGGAAGAAGAATTCCGCCAGATCGCCCGGATGATCATCAAGGTCGTCGACGGGCTGGCCGCGAATGGCGAAGAGGGCAATGACGCCGTCGAGGCCGAAGTCCGGGCGGAAGTCTCGGCGCTTTGTGCGAAATTCCCGCTTTATCCGGCGCTTTGAGCAGGTCATCAGATCGGAAGGGCCCCCGGTTTCGGGGGCCTTTTTCATTGTCCGGGCGCCGTCCGCGCGCTAGATCCGGTCCATGCTGAATTTCACCGCCCATGGCCCCGAGACCGCCCTTCCGCCGCTGCTGATCGCCCCGGGGCTGTTCGGCTCGGGTCGGAACTGGGGCGTGATCGCGAAACGTCTGTCCGCCGGGCGGCGCGTGCTGGCGCTGGATCTGCGCAATCACGGCGACAGTTTCTGGGCGGACAGCCACAGCTACCCCGATCTGGCCGCCGATCTGGCCGCGGTGATCGAAGCGCAGGGCCGGGCTTGCGACGTGATGGGCCATTCGATGGGCGGCAAGGCGGCGATGATGCTTGCGCTGACCCGGCCGGGTCTGGTCGAGCGGCTGGTGGTGGCCGACATGGCCCCGGTGGCTTACGGCCACGGCGCGGCGCATGGCGGGCTGATCGCGGCGATGGAGGCGATGAAGCTCGAGGATCTGACGACGCGAAGCGAAGCCGACCGGCGGCTGGCGGAAACGGTGCAAGACCCGGGCACCCGGGCGTTCCTTCTGCAATCGCTCGAATTGCGCGAGGGGCCGGTGCGCTGGAAGTTCAACCTGCGGGCGCTGGCGGCGAACCTTGCCGCGATCCTCGACTGGCCCGAGCCGCTGCCCGCGGGGGCCAGGCCCTTCCATGGCCCGGCGCTCTTTCTTTACGGCGCGGCCTCGAATTACGTCCGCCCCGAGAGCCACGAAAAAATCCGCGCGCTGTTTCCGCGCGCGGATCTGCACTCTGTGACAGGCGCGGGCCATTGGCTGCATGCCGAGCGCCCGCGCGAGGTGGAAGCGGCGGTGGAAGATTTCCTGCGCCGCTGAGCCTTATTCGGCTTTCATCATCCGGCGGATGATGCCGTTCTTCAGCACGAACTGACCCTTCACCGCACCGGCGACATGGATCAGGATCAACAGCAGCAGCACAAGTTTCAGGACGTTGTGCACGCCCGCCGCCGGGCCGACCAGGCCGAACCAGGCGGTGCCGCCGCTGACCACCATCAGGATCAGCACCAGATACATCGTGTGCTGCACGCCCGAGGCGACCTTGTTCATCACCGGGCTGCCCGAATCAAGCGCCGCGGGCGCGCCGTGGCGCAGGCGCAGCACCAGACGCCAGATCACCAGCGCACAGATCGTCAGGCCGGTCATCACATGGAAGACCACGGCCGGGTTGAAGGGGGTGGGCTCGCTCGACATCCATTTGCCGAAAGCCTCGGCGATGTTCTCGCCCAACAGGAATTGCGGAATGATCAGAACGGCAACCGCCCAGTGCAGCAGGATCTGGGTGCGGCTGTATCCTTGGGAAACGGGCATGGGGACCTCCTGGCGGGTTTCCGGAAATGAAACGGGGCAGGAAAGGCTTGCACAGCCCACCCTGCCCCGCAAGCGGATAGATCAGCGCAGGGGCGGCTCCTTCCCAACCCCGCCCCCGCGCCCGATCTGTCCGGGGTCACGCGTCGTTGATCTTGCCCGCCACGATCCAGGCGACAGGAAGGGCCGCGACAAAGCCGATGACGGCGGCATAGATCATCGTTTTCATGTCATACATGTTCATCGTCAGCGCCACGACGATGAGGACGCCGGCCACGGTCGGGCCGACAAGCGCGTAGATGATGCCGAAAAGGCGGGTCATGGGATCCTCCGGTGCAGCGCGTTCCATGCAAAGGAAGATATGTTTGCAGATGTTCCGGCCTTGATCTGGGTCAGATCGCGCGACGCGGACCGCTTGTCCGGCTGCGACAGGACGCCGCAGTCACGGGCATTTCAGCTGGAACCGCGCCTCCCCGGTGTCGCCGGGCAGCGAGGGCGAGCGATAGATCCCGGCGGCAGGCCCGGCGACCTTGCAGCCCGAGGCCTGTTCGGCCGCAAGGACCATCAGCCCCGGCACCGGCCGACGTTCGGCCCGGGACAGATAGCCAAGCCGGATCACCTCGGCGTTTTCGTTCTTGAGCAGAACCGCGAAACGGATGCCCTGCAGCGTGACATCGTGCCGGGTGGCGCCAAAGAACGGCGGCGCGGCGAGGCGCCGCAGGCCGACAGCAGCACCGCCAGCACCAGCACGAACAGCAGCGGCACCCGAAGCCGCGCGGCGACAGGCCGGGCGCGGCCGCGGCCGCGGCAGGATGACGGGGGGCAATCGGCTCGGACAGCATCGCGACCTCCGGATGGCACCGGTGCAGCCTGTCACATCATGGTTAATCACGCGTTAAGATGCCCCGTTGGGGCAGCGCTTGCGCCGTGGCAGGGGGGCGGTGCGGCGCTGTTTCGGGCGAAACCGGGGCGGCGGGGCAACTGTGCGGAATTGCAGGAATCCTGTGGCTTGTCTTTCGGCTTTTCGCACCACATGTTGAGCCTCGAAAAACCCCGCTCCGAGCGCGTTCGAGCGGGGATGCGTGGCGTTGCGTCGCGCCTGTTCACGTCCCGACTGCGGAGCCGCCCATGATCAAACGTCTGCTCATCGCCATTGTCGCCCTTGTCATCGTGGCGGGGGGCATCATCGGCTACAACCTCTTCGTCGGCAAGATGATCGCCGGCATCTTTGCCAACATGAAGGCCCCGCCGGTCGCCGTTTCGGTGACGCAGGTGGTCGCGGCCGACTGGCAGCCGGGGCTGGAAGCCATCGGCACCGCCGCCGCCGTGCAGGGCACCGATCTGGCGACCGAAGCCGCGGGCATCGTGCGCGAGATCCGCTTTGCCGCGAACGACCGCATCGAAAAGGGTCAGGCGCTGGTGCAGATCGACGACCGTCAGGAGCGCGCCGATCTGGACTCGGCGCGGGCCGCGCTGACGCTGGCCGAAACCGCGCTGACCCGGGCGAAGGAATTGCGGCAAAAGGGCGTGTCGGCGACCTCGGCGCTGGATGAGGCGGAGGCCGCGGCGATCGAGGCCCGCGCCACCGTGGCGAAGCTGGAAGCGACGCTTTCGACCAAGCAGCTGACCGCGCCCTTTGCCGGCACGATCGGGATTCCGCAGATCGAGATCGGCTCCTATGTGGCGGCGGGCACCGTCTTTGCGACGCTGCAGGACCGGTCGCGGATGCGGGTCGATTTCACCCTGACCGAAAGCGAGGCCGCGCTGGTCTCGCCCGGGATGTCGGTCACCGTGACCTCGGAAGTCGGCGATGTCTCGGCCGAGGGCAAGATCACCGGCATCGAGCCGAAGATCGACCCGAATTCGCGGCTGGTGACGCTGCGCGCCGACGTGCCGAACGAGGGTGAAAAGCTGACCCCCGGCCAGTTCCTGCGGGTGCGCGTGGCGCTGCCGGTGGAAAAGGACGTGATCGCGCTGCCGCAGACGGTGGTGTCTTCAAGCCTTTACGGCGACAGCGTCTTTGTCGTGCGCGAGGAAAAGGCCGAAGGATCGGACACGGCCGAGCTGCATGCCCGGCAGGTCTTCATCAAGGTCGGCCGCCATTTCGACGACAAGGTCGAGATCCGCACCGGGCTGCAATCGGGGGATCAGGTGGTGAACGCGGGGCAGAACAAGCTGTCCTCGGGCGCGACGGTCACGATCGACAATTCGCAATCCCTGCCCGGCGTGGGCGGAAACTGAGGGCCGCGGGATGCATTTTTCCGAACTCTTCATCCGCCGCCCCGTCCTGTCGATGGTGCTGGGCGCCTTCATGCTGCTTTTGGGCTTTCAGGCCTTCATGAGCCTGCCGGTGCGGCAATATCCGAAGGTGGACGAGACCGTCGTCACCATCACCACCACCTATCCCGGCGCCGCCCCCGAGCTGATCCAAGGCTTCATCACCGCGCCGATCTCGGCCGCCGTCGCCACGACGGAAAACATCGATTACGTGACCTCGACCTCGATGCCCTCGGTGTCGCAGGTCTCGGTCAACATGAAGCTGGGCGCTGATCCCGACACCGCCCTGACCGAGGTTCTGTCCAAGGTGCAGCAAGTGCGCGGGGAACTTCCCTCCGAGGCCGAGGATCCGGTGATCGTCAAGGGCACCGGGCAGACCTTTGCGCTGATGTATCTGGCGGCGCAGAACCCGAACATGACGACGGAACAGCTGACCGAATATCTGGAACGCGTCGTGCGGCCGCGGATGTCGACGATTTCGGGCGTGGCCGAGATCGAGGTGATCGGCGCGGCGAATTACGCGATGCGGGTCTGGCTGGACCCGATGAAGCTGGCGGCGCGGGGGGTGACGGCCTCCGAGGTGCTGGCGGCGATCAAGGCCTCGAACTATCTGGCAGCGCCCGGCAAGACCGAAAACGATTATGTCGCGAAATCGATCACGCTGAAATCGACGCTGCAGACCCCCGAGGCCTTCGGCGCCCTGCCGATCCGGGCCGAGGGCGATGCGGTGGTGCGGCTGCGCGATGTGGCGGCGGTGGAACTCGCCTCGGATGACAGCGGCGAGATCGTCACCTTCAACGGCGCGCGGGGGACCTTCATCGGCCTGTCGCAGACGCCTTCGGCGAACCCGCTTGATACCGCCGCCGCGGTGCGGGCAGAGCTGCCGAAGATCGCCGAAACCCTGCCCGAGGGGATGACGATCGAGCTGGTCTATGACACCACCGAACAGATCTCCGCCTCGATCACCGAAGTGTTCAAGACCATCGCCGAGGCCGTCGCCATCGTCGTCGTGGTGATTTTGCTCTTCCTCGGCTCGATCCGCTCGGTGGCGATGCCGATCGTCACCATTCCGCTCTCGCTCGTCGGCGTGATGGCGGTGCTGCTGGCGCTGGGCTATTCGATCAACCTTCTGACGCTGCTTGCCATGGTGCTGGCGATCGGGCTGGTGGTCGATGACGCGATCGTCGTGGTCGAGAACATCCACCGCCACATGGAGGAGGGGATGAAACCGATCCCCGCCGCCGTGCAGGGGATGAAGGAGATCACCGGCGCCGTCGTCGCGATGACGATCACGCTGGCCGCCGTTCTTTCGCCGCTCGCCTTTACCGGGGGCGTGACGGGGGCGCTGTTTCGCGAATTCGCCTTCACCCTTGCGGGGTCGGTGATCCTGTCGGGGGTGATCGCGCTGACGATCACGCCGATGATGTCGGGCCGGATCCTGAAAGAGGGGCACGCCACCGGCTTTGCCGCCTTCGTCGACCGCACCTTCGAGCGCTTTGCCGGGTTTT